>JAUVXU010000047.1 GCA_030603445.1 Methanomicrobia archaeon
TCGAATAAAGAGTATCGAAGAAGGGGATGCAAAAGATGTTCCTTTTGTTCAATTTGGGGATATACCAACTTTTGTAGGAGAAGATATTTACCACCACAACACCGCGCAAGTTATTTCTAGAATTCTGTTTGAGCTTGGAAAAAATCATAATGAACTTGTAAAAATGGTTTGTGCCTCGGACACTATTGCAAGAAAACGTGTGATGGAGGTGCGCGAGAATATTGCACATAATGCAGAGTTACACGAGATCTTTCCAGATCTACTTGAAGACAAAGGTGTACAGTCTTGGTCAAAGCATGCAATTACGGTTGAGCGTGATATTATGTATCGTGAGCCATCTCTTGAGGCCTCTGGCATCCTCAGTACTGGTGTTGGGGGTAGGACAACTTTTTTGGTTTTTGATGATCCAGTAGACTTACGGAACGCAATCTTAAATCCGGCGCAAAGACAATCTGTTAAAGATGCCTTTTACGAGGTTTGGATGAATTTGTTAGATGAGCCGATAGGCGATGCCCCTCCCTCTAGAATAATTTATATTGCAACGCCCTGGCACGAAGATGATCTGACCCATGAGCTAAAATCTAACCCCTCCTATAAAGTACTTGAGCTTTCCATTGACGAGAAATTTACGCCTCTGTGGCCTGAGAAGTGGCCCAGGGAACGCCTAAAACAGAAACTAGGCCAAATTAAGAGACGCGCCTTCGACCGCAACTTTAGGAATATTGCGTTGACAGAAGAGGAGTTAATGTTCAATAAAAACGCACTTTATTTGTGTAAAGATGTTACAGCTTCTCCATTTGATACAAAGTATGACAAAATGGATAAGTATGCTGGTGTTGACCTTGGGATTTCTGAGAAAGCAGGTGCTGCATATACAGTGATTTTCGTGATTGGGGTCGATGAGGGGGGTGTTAAACATGTTCTTTATATAAGAAGAAAGCGAATGTCTTCTCCTGCAACTGCGCGAGCAATTAAAGATACGAACGAGGCTTGGCATCCAAAAATTTTCATGGTTGAAAATAATGCTTACCAAGA
>JAUVXU010000018.1 GCA_030603445.1 Methanomicrobia archaeon
CGAGATTTGTGGAAGAGACTTCAATGGCAAGGGATTCAAGATCATCGTTGAGAGGGCTGAACTTAATGTATGTCCATCATGCAGGAAATTTGGAGGAACGCCTCAATTGCAACATCGTGTTCCTAGCAGCAAAATGCAACCACAAAAAGGTGGAGGGGATATTCGTCCGCAGAGCCGCCCTCCAAGCTCCCGGCAAAGGGCACGCAGTCTAGAGCTTGTGGAAGACTATAACGTTGTTTTGAAGAACAAGCGAGAGAAACTGGGATTATCCCAATCAGATCTTGGTAAGCGCGTGAATGAGAAGGAGTCACTAATACACCGTATAGAAACTAAGGCAATAAGGCCTTCTAATAAAGTGGCACTCAAAATAGAAAAGGAGCTTGATATCAAATTATTAGAGCAAGTGGAGGGTTTTGAAGTCGAAAAGAAAGTGTCCCTAAGCCGCGGTCTTACTATAGGAGATATTATTAATTTTAAGAAATGAATAAATTCTTGTATCTCTTTGTATTAAGAAGACATATGACATTGTTTCAATATTTAATTACTTTTATTAGGGTTATTATCCGAAGTCGGCAGTGAGAACCAGAATGTTGCTCCCTTTCCTAACTTGGAATCAACCCATACTTCGCCACTATAATCCTCGATTATCTTTTTCACAATAGCAAGGCCTATTCCTGTTCCCGTCTTCTTGCTCTTCAGTTTCTCAAAAGGTTCGAATATCTTTTCGTGGTATTCGGGCGCAATCCCAACACCGTTGTCTTTAACGTAGAACTGGTACGAATCTTTCATCTTCTTAGAACCTATCTCTATTCTTGGATGAGGCAGAGTCTTAGCATGTTCTATGGCATTTATTATGAGGTTCGAAAACACTTCTTCTACATTCTCTTTTTCAACAAGCAGTATTGGCATCTTGGAAGAAACAACGATCTCAACACCATTTTTTGCTCTAGGTATTTCTAAATCGTTCACGATCTTTCTTACGAGTGTGTTGAAGTCAGTCTTTGTGAAAGATGATTTTTTCCACCCTAGCCTCCCAATCTTTAGGATACTTTCGATAACATTATCCATCTGGTGAGTTGCACCTGTTATTCTTTTTAAGGATTCTTCTGCTTCCTTGATGTTTCTCTCTTTCAAATCACCCTCCAAAAACTCGCAAAAACCACGGATGGTAACAAGCGGAGTTTTGAGATCGTGTGTGGTAGTATATAAAAATCTCTCGAGTTCTTCATTTTTCTTCTTAAGATCCTTTGATATTTTTTCCTTTTCCCCTTCTGCTCTCTTCTGCACAGTAATGTCACGGGCGATTGCAAATACACCTTCCTGCCCATTATGAAAAACCGCAGCGTTAAATAGAACGGACGTACTATGGCCTTCCACATGGCGTACTTCCAATGGATAGTCCCGTAGGATGCCTTCAGTAAGAGTTTTATGATAACCGCCATAGGCATTGTCAGGCTCTGTGAAGTAGTCTATGAAATTAGTGTTAATCATTTCCTTTCTCGTGAAACCAGTGGTATCTTCTGCAATTCGATTAATATCGATAATCTTTCCATCAGTGTTGATAGCAACAAGGAGGTCTGGGCTTGTTTCGAATAGAATACGCATATGGTGTGCCATCTCTCGGGCTTTCTCTTCAGACTTTTTTAGTTCCTTTGTTCGTTCCTCCACTTTTTTCTCCAGCGTCCCAGTGTACTCTTTTAATTTATTTTTTACAATGTTATTATTTTCACCCGCATATGCAAAAATGATGCCAACAATGCAAAACATGAGAACTCTTGTTATATCATTTATCCACGAAATATCTGTTCTGAAGAAATGATGATTCAAAAGCAAGAAAAGGGAAAAAAACAGACTTATAATGAAGCCTTTTCTCCCCCACCAGAAACATGCCATGACAATTGGGATGTAAAAGAGATGGCTATATACTGCTCCTTTATTTAAAATAATTATGGCGTAATATGTTATACCTATAAGTATCCCTACTAATAATAGAATAGAAATTATTTTTAAACTATTATTATCCTCCCTTCTTTGATTGTTTTTCATTTTTCCCTTCATCTGTTCGATTTGTTTGATATTAGTTCTTAAACTTTTTAATTTTTCCCTTAATCCATCTTTTCACCACAAGAATATATACTTCTTAGGGGAAAGTACAACTGTGGCAAACGTTGGGATGTCGATTGTGGAAAAGATAATAAAAGCCCATATCGGGAAGATAAAGATAAAAAGTAAGGGGGGGAAGGACGATATTTACAATAATGCTTCCAAGTGATACAGTCTCTAAAAAATAAGTAATAACCAAAAGATTTATAAATTATCATTGTTATCTGACCTTTATGTTGTCTGCACAATTTTACAGGCGGGATTTACTTCCAGGCCTATAAATCGCTTATTTTATTAGCTGTGCGGCCCCATAATATTCAATTTTATCCGGTGATTCTACATGAGTGAAGATGAAGGCATTACTGTCAAGAAGGATGAGAATTTTTCAGAATGGTATAATCAGGTAGTTCTACGTGCCGAGCTTGCCGATTTCTCGCCTGTGAAAGGGTGCATGGTAATACGCCCATATGGTTTCCAGATATGGGAAAAAATTAAAGGATATCTTGACAAGAGGATTCAAGAGACTGGACATTCTAATGCTTATTTTCCTTTATTCATTCCTGAAAACCTGTTACAAAAAGAAGCAGACCATGTGGAAGGATTTTCTCCAGAGGTTGCATGGGTAACGCAGGGCGGAAATACGCCTTTAGAAGAACGCTTGGCAATACGCCCTACATCCGAGACGATAATGTACACAATGTATTCAAAATGGATACGCTCATATCGCGATTTGCCCCTTCTTATAAATCAATGGGCAAACGTGGTAAGATGGGAGACGAAGATGACAAAACTGTTCATGCGAACTCGCGAGTTCCTCTGGCAAGAAGGCCATACCGTTCATGCAACAAAAGAAGAGGCAGATGAGGAAGTAATGAAGATGCTTCATGTGTATGAGGAGGTTTACGAAAAGATCCTTGCAATACCTGTTATCCTGGGAAAGAAAACGGAAAATGAAAAGTTTGCCGGAGCATTATACACTACTACATGCGAGGCACTCATGCCTGATAAAAAAGCTGTCCAGGGATGTACATCGCATAATCTGGGCCAGCACTTCTCAAAAGTGTTTGATATAACATTTACCGACAAAGATGAGAAGAAGAAGTATGCATGGCAGACATCATGGGGCCTTACAACTCGTACAATAGCCACGCTAATAATGGTGCATAGCGACGATAAGGGTCTAGTCCTCCCGCCAGAAGTCGCACCTATAGAGGCGGTAATCGTGCCCATTTTATTCAAGAAGGGAAAAGAGAGTGTAATTGAGGCAGCTGTCGCGATAAAAGATTCTTTATCCAGTTTTAGAGTGGAACTTGATGACAGGGAGGGTTACTCTGCAGGTTATAAGTTTAATCACTGGGAAGTGCGCGGAGTGCCTGTGCGTATAGAAGTTGGCCCCAGGGATGTAAAGAACAATCAAGCTGTGCTTGTTAGAAGGGATTCTGGTGAAAAAAGAACAGTACCTATTGAATGCATAAATGAAGAGGTAAAGACCCTTATTAAAGATATACAGTCTAACCTATTTAACAAGGCAGAGGCATTCCTCAACGAAAATACGCATGTAGTCGATGACTACGAAGAGTTTATGGCGCTAATGAAAGATAACGGCGGTATAATAAAAGTGAACTGGTGCGGAAACGCTGGTTGTGAAGAGGCTATAAAAGACGAGACCGGTGCAACATCCTCCTGCATACCTTTTGAGGGTTCGCCAAATGGGAAATGCATCTACTGTGGCGAAAATGCCAATGAAATAGTATACTTTGCAAAGCATTACTAACTTGTGATCAAATGGATGGAATAGAAGTAGATAAAACAACGGGCGATTGCAGCTGCACAGAAAGCACATTGCCTCTTGGCTGCGTTGGATTTATTGGTGCAGGAAATATGGCTTGCGCTATAATGGACTGTATTTCTGGAACGAGCGAGATTATCGCATCAAGGCGTTCTGTAAACGCACTGCGGGCATTAAAGAGCAAATATAATCTGCACACAACTACAGACAACAGGGCTCTAGTGGAGGCTAGCGACATAATCTTCATTTGCGTGAAACCACAATCAGCAGATGCCTTGTTTCAGGAGATAGCCGATCTTGACTTTTCCGATAAAATGGTCATAAGTATTCTAGCTGGGAAAAAGATAGAGTACTTTACAAGTAATTTAAAGGGTTGCACAAGGGTAGTTCGCGCAATGCCAAATCTTGGGCTCCTCGTTGGAAAAGGCGCAACAGCATATACCCTTTCTAAAAAGTGCACAAAAAACGATGAGAAAAAGGCGCACATAATTTTGAACTCTGGCGCCATTGCTATAAAAGTGCAAGAAGAAGACCTAGACACTATAACTGCATTAAGTGGGTGTGGGCCAGCATTTCTTAGCTACTTTCTTAGCGCGATGGAAGACGCTGCTGTTTCCCAGGGCTTAGACAAACATGTTGCAAGGACCCTTCTATTCCAAACTGTAGTAGGTACGTACGACTATCTGAAGCAAAACGACGAACCATACGATTCGTTCATAAAACGTGTTGCATCAGAAGGCGGGGCCACTCAAGCAGGTATAAAAGCTGCAAACAAGGCTAAAATTCCAGAAGCAATATCTGAAATGTTGGAATCAGCAGTAAAGCGTGCAATAAAGTTAGGAGAGTGACGAGCTATATCGAGAAGTAGAGATCTCCGCATTTTCCTTCTGTATCTTTTAGCAGTGTGAATCCTTTCTTTGCCATATTATTTTTTATTTTTTCTTTTATTTCGTCACTATGGCACTCAACTACAACATTGCTTGTCTTAAGCAACGTCTTTTCTGCCCCGTTTAGCACTTTGTGCTCTGCACCTTCCACATCTATTTTCAATATGTCTATATGATTTTCATCTCTTAGCATTTCATCAAGTGTAAATGACCTTACCGTTATGCGCTTTATCCTATCAACATCAAGCCACGGCCGATAACCAAATATTCTAAAGCCCCCTATTGCGGTTATCTCATCCACTATTTGAAATGAACGCTGTTCGCTGGTGTCTGAGAGGGCGCATTTGTGTATATGTACATTTTTGATATTATTTTCCTTGATGTTCTCTTCAAGGAGGGAAAGCGCATTTGGATTTGGTTCAAACGAATGGACTTTTAGATCAGGATTTCCTCGCTTTAACTTCATGACATAAAATCCCTCGTTGGACCCTACATCTGCTACAACACTAGCGGCACTGCCATCGAAACCTGGTAGAAGTTGGTGTTGATTTTCCTCAAAGATCTCATAGAGTATACTAAGTGATGAGCAGGCACATCTTTTTTGTAGATGAAATGTGTAGCCATATAACTTTAATTTGAGAACTTCATCCCCCTTGATTATCTTGCCATGGTCAAAGACCTCATGTTGGTCTGATTGTATTTGAAGCAGTAGCTTCCTGGTGTCGTCATTCTCGGCATGTTTAAGGAGCGTTGTGTAGTTAGTGTTACCCATTACTTCCATATAAGATTAGGATAATTTAAGTTTTTTTGATTTATAACAAATCAATTTGTTCTTTTTGTAAGATATATTTTTATATATGACAACAGTTTTTAGGAAAAGGTGTTACAATGAAAATTGATGATGTTATGGATGTTGCCTTAAGAAGGGGTTTCATCTTTCCGGCTTCTGAGATATATGGCGGCGTTTCTGGGTTCTGGGAATACGGCCACTTAGGTACCATGGTAAAGAGGAAGTGGGAAGATGCATGGAGGCGGCATTTCCTCAAGCTAGACCCAAATTTTTATGAGATTTCCACAACTAATATCATGCCTAAGGCAGTATTTGAGGGTTCGGGGCATCTTGAAAACTTCAACGATCCCTTAACATCATGCAAAAAATGCAACCAGCGCTTCAGGGCAGATGATATAATTGCCGAATCAACAGGAAAAAACGCAGAAGACCTCACAGCAGAAGAGATGACCGACCTGATAATATCAGGAAAGATACAATGCCCGAAATGCAAGGGGGCCCTAGGGGAAGTTAACTGGTTTAATATGATGTTTAGGTTGGATATAGGGGCATCTGGAGGCACGACAGGGTATCTTCGCCCTGAAACTGCCCAAGGTTCCTTCATTTCTTTCAAGCGCATGTTTGAGGTCTTGCGCAACAGGCTTCCTATTGGGCTTGCCATAATAGGCAGGGTCTACAGGAACGAGATATCCCCCCGCCAGGGATTCTTCAGATTGCGTGAGTTCAATCAGGCTGAATTGCAAATATTCTTTGACCCTGATAAATTTGAAGAGCATGAGGACTGGGAATCTGTCAAGGACGTGAAATTGAGACTAAAGCCCCTTGATACGGACGATATAATTGAAATGAGCTGTGAATCATTTAGCGATACTTATGGCATAGGCAAGTTCTACGTTTATTATATGGCAAGGACCCAGGAGTTCTACCTTGAGAAACTGGGATTGTCCCGCGATATGTTTCGCTTCAGGGAGCTTTCTGAAAAGGAGAAGGCATTTTACAACAAGGTGCACTGGGACGTTGAGGTGTTCATGGAGACTCTTGGGGGCTATAAAGAAGTTGGCGGAATCCACTACCGTACCGATCATGACCTATCTGGGCATCAGGCGATATCAAAACAAAAAATGCAGGTAAATATAGATGGGAAGAAGTTTATTCCGCATGTGCTAGAACTTAGTTTTGGTGTTGATAGGAACTTCTGGACACTTTTGGATGTTAGCTATGATAAGGAGGATGAACGCACAGTTTTTAGATTTAAACCTCCAATGGCCCCTAAAACCGTTGCAGTTTTCCCTTTGCTAAATAAACCAGAGCTTATATCAAAGGCAAAGGAGATCTACGACCTTCTTTCTATGGTGATGGAAACTGATTACGACAAAGGCGGGTCCATAGGCAGAAGATACAGGCGACAAGATGAGATCGGAACACCATACTGTATAACTGTTGACTTTGATACATTAGAAAAAGGCACTGTTACGCTGCGTGATAGGGACACGATGAATCAAGATAGGATACCAGTAGATTCTGTGCTTCAGGAGATCGTTACTAGGATCTCCTCTTGATTATTTTTTATTTGATATGCGCTATTTTAGATATAATTCAATTTTAAAATAAATCTAAAAAAACATAAAAATAAGATAATGCCACTTGAAGATGCCCAAGATGAATCGGGCCCTTCAAATATATTAAGGAGTGACATTTTTTCTAAAGATCGGGAATCAAGCTTGCTCCTTTTTCTTTATTACTTCAAGCAACGTTATATCAAAAGTTAGGTCCTGGCCTGCAAGTGGGTGATTGGCATCAAGGACAACCTCTTTTTCATTTATATCTAATACAATAAATTCCACTGCATCATCTTTGCTTGCGCCTACTAGTATCCGTTGTCCTACCTCAAATTTTACATCGTCTGGTATTTCTGCCCTATCAATTACCTGGACAAGCTCCTCAATATGGGGGCCATATGCCTCCTTATCAACTATTCTTATCGTCTTTTTGTCATTTGGGGACATTCCTATAAGGGATTGTTCAAATGCAGGGATGATGTTTCCATCCCCAATTATAAATTCAAGAGGCTCGGCTTCATCGGTGCTATCAAACACACTGCCGTCACTTATTTTTCCAGTATAATTAACTTTTACTTTATCTCCGTTTTCTGCTTGTGTCATTTGTATCATTCCAATATGCAATTAAATGCAATTATATTTACAAATGCCCTTAAAAGACATCTATAACTTTGCTGTTTTTCTATTCTTTTATAAGCGTTGCGTATGCTTTGCATATTTTTGCTAAAATTAATATGAGGAAAATTATATATAAATAATTAAAATATAGGGTTGCAATGGTAGATGAATTTTATATGCATCCATCGGAGGAAACAGTTGATTTTTTCAAATCATCAATTGATGGATTGTCTTCTGACGCCATTTCTGATATCCAGTCAGAATACGGCAGAAATATCCTTGTAGAACCAGAAGGGGTGTCCAAGCTCAGCCTTTTTTTTGAACAGTTCAAGGATTTCCTTACGTATATACTAGTTTTCGCAGCTGTTATATCCCTTCTTATAGGAGAGATCCCAGATGCCATACTTATCACAGTAATATTATTGGGCAATGCAACACTTGGGTTTTTCCAAGAATACAAAGCTGAACAGGCACTTGAGTCTATAAAAGAATACCTCTCATTATCTGCCACTGTGCGCCGGGATGGGAAAATAGTTAGCATCAATGCAGAGGACCTTGTTCCAGGCGACATACTGCTTCTGGAGGCAGGAAATAAAATCCCTGCAGACGCCCGTATAATAAGTTGTAATAATTTATTTATCGATGAATCAATGCTAACAGGGGAATCTCTCCCTGTTGAAAAAAACAATGCCGCGCTTGATAAAAAAACACCGATTGCCGAATGCTTTAACATGCTTTTTATGGGGACGGATATTGTACGCGGCAATGCTACGGCCATTGTCGTGGGTACTGGAATGAGAACGGAGATTGGTTCTATTGCGCGCCTCATTGATACAAAAGAGCAGACATATTTTCAAAAAAAGCTTGACATTTTAGGAAAGACTTTAGGAAAAGTCGTGCTTGTAATTGCACTTATAGTGTTTGTTCTAGGTGCACTTAGCAACGAACCGCTAGTTGAGATGGCACTCATATCACTTAGCCTTGCTGTAGCCGCCATACCCGAAGGGTTGCCTGCTGTTGTCACAATATCCCTTTCATTGGGTGTACGCAAGATGGCGATATTTAATGCCATTGTAAAACGTCTTCCGGCTGCAGAGACATTAGGTTCATGCACAGTTATATGTTCTGATAAAACAGGCACGATTACCAAGAACATGATGACTGTACGCATGCTCTATATTCCGGGACAAGAACTTTTCATTGAAGATGCAAGTGCCGATGTTGCAGGAGTCCAAATTCTTATGAAAATTGGATTCTACTGCAACAGCTCGTCACTCGAGGGGCGTATTGGGGATCCGACCGAGCTTGCACTGCTTGATTCGGCCCAAGCTCTTGAGGTCAGCGGACATTCTGCCCAAGTCGCAATCAACCCATTTGATTCAGAACGCAAGAGGATGTCTGTTATCTGCACCGAAGACGGCAAGAACACACTGTACTGCAAAGGCGCAACAGAGCAAGTGCTCAATATATGCGACCGCATCATGATCGAAGGCGAGATACGCCCTATACTTCAAGAAGATAAGGATGCCATAATTAGGACAAATGATAAATACGCTTCTATGGCAATGCGTGTCCTTGGTTTTGCATATTCGCCTGTAAGTGGCCTGGATACCAAGGAGGACAATCTGATCTTCGCAGGGCTGCAGGCGATGATAGATCCTCCAAAAGATGGCGTAAAAGATGCAATATCAAAATGCGCTCATGCAGGGATTAGGGTAGTAATGATAACAGGAGACCATGCGCTGACCGCTAAAGCAATTGCTAAAGAGGTCGGCATCTTTTCTGAAGGGGACATTGTGCTTACAGGCATTGAAATAGATCAAATGGATGACAAAAGCCTTCTTGCAGTTGTTAAAAAGGTAACAATATATGCTCGCGTAAATCCTGAACACAAACTAAGGATAATACAGACACTCAGGGAGAGCGGCGACATAATGGCAATGACAGGCGATGGGGTCAACGATGCCCCGGCACTTAAAAACGCCGACATAGGGGTGGCCATGAACAGCGGCACGGACGTGGCAAAAGAATCTGCGGACATGGTGCTTTTGGATGATAATTTTGCGACCATAGTTGCATCTGTTGAGGAAGGGCGCCATATCTTTGACAACATCAGGAAGTTTGTGCGATACCTGCTTTCCACAAACTTTGGAGAAGTGTTTACAATATTTCTTGCAAGCCTGGTTGGATTCCCATTACCACTTGTGGCGGTGCAGATACTTTGGATCAATCTGCTAACAGATGGCCTGCCTGCCTTGTCCCTTGCTTTTGAAGATAAGGAACCTGCAATTATGGAACGCCCACCTAGAAAACCCCATGAAAATATAGTTGATAGATCAATGGCAATAAACATTGGGTATACCGGGCTTATAATGGCAATAGGCACCCTTTACTTATATTCTATCGCACCCGAAGGAAAAGGCATGACAATCGCATTCACAACGCTTGTGCTGTTCCAGCTGGTCAACGTGTTTAACTGTAGGTCCTTTACTGAATCGGTCTTTTCAAGAAGATATAACAAGTATCTGATTGGCGCTGTTCTAATATCGCTTGCATTGCAGCTCATGGTAATCTATGCGGACCCGCTTTCTGGCGTCTTTAGGACAGAGGTTCTAGGGGCAAGAGAATGGGTTCTAATGATATTGGTATCTTCTTCCCTTCTTATTATAGAGGAAGCACGAAAACTCCTATTTACCAAGCGACCTTCCTTATAATAATATGAAAAATTCCCTTATATATGTTCTAATAATCTTTTTATTCTTTGAAAGATAACAACAAGTATGGGGAATAATGCAACAAAAAACGACGAGACGGGGTATGTTGGAAATGATGTGCTAAAAAGGAAAATAATATTATATTTTTCGTCTGTTTATCCTATAACTGTTTCCTTTATGAGCATGCGTCACTTTTTGAAAAAAATGGGATTTATATTCTCAAATGATCAAATCCATAAAGTTTTTCAAATGTTGTCTGATGAGGGCATAATAATACAAAATACACCAGAACAAGACAAATGGGCCTTGTCCCCATCACAAAAAATGCTAAAAAAGATTGCCAGGGAGCAGTTGGAAAATGAGGACAAGTTTATTTTCACGCAGTCCCCTTTTGTACAAGAGCTAGCAGATAAAGACCTGTTTATCAAGAATGCGCCTTTATTCAAAAAAGCAGTTTCTAGTATGTCAAAGGAACTGCTTTCACACATTGGGTGTGATGGGACCAAGAAAAGTGTAAACGAACTCTACGAGTCGGTTATAAATGAGTTGGATACCGTAGAAGGATTAGCATCACAACCTGAGCTATTATACTGGTTCTTGTATCCGGGGGATATGGCAAAGCGAATCAAAAAGGTCTATGAGGCCGTTGGCCCGTTATGCATGCATAATTTGATGGAAGAAGATGTTGGGTCTGACCACAATGAATAATGTTTTGAAAGTGCGTTATCTTGTATTATTGTGCACAATAATATTGATATTCTCCTGCGGATGTTTGAGCGATTCCAAACAGGATGAAGTTTTGACCTATTCTACAGATAAGGATGCATTTTTGTTCAACAGCTATATGGGGCTTGATCACTTCTCTCTATCAATCGGAGATGCTAAACAGTTGCAGGGTATAACAGTATATTGCAAGGACATTAGCGTGCATGGCGGCAGCTCGCTACTACTGGTAAATGGACAGGATATCTTGTTAAAGGAGTTAGGGATAACATCATGTTCTGTTAGGCCATATAGTGTTTTTATATGCCTTGCGGACATAGTGCAGCCAGAAGAGAAGGGCTATGAGATTGAACTATTCATTTTTGTAAAAAGATAACATGATCATTTTTCAAATGTCTAGATCAAAGGCAGTCCGTATTCTTTTCTTTTTTTCTTCTAGTTCTATGTCAAGATCTATTCCAACTTCATTTGCAAGATGAAATATGCTTAATACCAAATCCCCTATCTCTTCACGCAACGCCTCTGGTGTTGTTTTTTTGCCTTGGTAATCCTTTGCTCCAGAACCATACATCTTATTGATATCAGATGCGACCTCTCCTAATTCCTCAGTAACCACGGCAAGTGCCCTAAATGGATCTTTTCCACTGCCAAATAGTTTTGATAACGCATCAGCGATCCTTTGTATTTCTTTTACTTCCACAATATCCCCCCACTAGATGATTTTCATTTGTTATTATTTTAGTAATACACGCCATTTTTTATATTATTTTGCAATACTGTTAAATATTATAAAAATTGTCATACTTCAATGAAAACATGTGTTTTGTTGTACGATAATTTTATGCATTTTGAGGTAAGCATCGCAACACTGCTGTTTAGCAGGGAAGGGGATGTTATATCCGCTTCTCCTGACAAGAAACCTGTAAGAAGTTACGAGGGACTTACATTTATGCCTGATGCCTCTATTACAGAGCTTGACGAAGAGAAAGTTGATGTGCTCTTAATCCCTGGAGGCAATCCGCGGCCATTCTCAAAGAACTTACCTCTTATAGGAGTAATACGCTCATTAAATGATAGGGGAGTTCCTATTGGGGCAATATGCGGGGGTTCCCTATTTTTAGCAGACGCTAAAGTGCTTGAGAACAGGCAATGCACTACAAGCATTAGCAATGAATCGGAGGAATTTGAATCATTTAAAGGATGCGAATTAATAGATAGCGATGTTGTAGTGGATAAGAACATAGTAACTGCACAAGGAAATGCATTTGTTGAATTTGCAATGGCGATTGCTAATGTAGCGCATATTTTTAAAGACAAGGCCGAAATAGAAGAAACATACTTGTGGCTGAAAAATAGGGATAAATAGGCCCATTATTTTAAAAACATGTTATAGGGGAATACCATATGCATATGCCTAATTATCGCAATGGATGCATAGTGAATCTGATGAGTAGTATAGCCGCTAAGCATGGCGCCTGTCTTCCATATGCCCAATTGTCCAAGAACTACTCCAAGGCAATATCCTCTTCAAGTAACACGCTGCTTTTAGTTCTAGATGGATTGGGATATGAGTTCATAAAAGAGTTCGGGGAAAACAGCACTTTCAAAAAATATCTTATGGGGGCTATGACATCCGTTTTTCCGTCCACAACATCTGCTAGCCTTAATTCATTTGCAACAGGGCTTACACCCCAGCAGCATGCGATAACAGGATGGTTCATGTACTTAAAGGAACTAGGCATTGTTTCAAAGATACTCCCATTTTGTCCACGCATAGGGGGGAGGGCCTTTAGTGAGGATGGCGTGAATCCACAAGACATATTTGAAAATAAGCCGCTTTTTGATATACTGCCCGTAGATACACACTACATCACGCATGAATCATTCATAAACTCCGACTTTACATTAGCAACGGCCGGAGCGGCCTGTAGGCATTCATACTCTGGAATATCGGGCCTATTTGATACTATCACTAATGTAGCGAATTCGTGCTCCAACGAAACATATACTTATGCTTATTGGCCCAGATTTGATACAATATGCCATATGCACGGCGTGCATGATAAAAAAGCTATAGATCATTTTTCAGAACTTGACTTCATGTTCTCATCACTATTGGAATCTCTTGATGGCACGGACACGACAATCATTGCAACTTCTGATCATGGCCTTATCGATGTGGGCGAAAGGGACACAGTATCACTAGATGAACATCCGAAACTTGCAAGTACGTTAGCTCTACCCTTATGTGGCGAGGCTCGTGCAGCCTATTGTTATGTCCGCCCATCCAAGACCGATGCATTCGAACGCTATGTGACTCAAAATCTATCATATTGCTGTGATTTATTTCCCAGCGAGGAACTTGTAAAAAAAGGATTTTTTGGTCTATTTGAGCCAAATAAGAAGCTTTACGATAGGATAGGAGATTACGTTCTTATAATGAAAGATAATTATATAATAAAAGATCAATTGCAAGGGGAAGATAATAATATTTTGAAGGCATACCACGGGGGCCTTAGTAGGGAGGAGATGCTAATTCCCCTTATTGTTGCAAATGTTTAAGAGACAAGAAATCCTGCCTATAACAAAAACTATATGTTCACATTACGCGCGCTCTGTCTTCCCATATTGATATAATCTTGTTGTGTATACTATGATTTAGAGGTATTTTATGTATACAAAATCAGTTATAGGACTAGATGCACTTATGCCAAAAGCATGCAACGAACAAATGGCCTTGGAAAAGCTTGTGGACCACATAATTATTCATCAAGATGATGTTGAGGATGGTTGCCCCCTTATATTTCTCTATAGCTTTATTGAAAAGGAGAATCTCACCACACGTTGGCTCTATAGGGCACTTGATTCGCTATGGATAGAGAGGGCGATTATAAAACCCAAGCCAAAACATTATAGGGTCATTGCGGGAAGGTCGCAAGTTGAAAAGGCAGTATCTCGTGCTTTTAATGGGATTGTGCAACGTTTTTCCCCCATACGTTACTGTGCCCTTAGATAGATGTCTCTTGGCCACATGCCCTTTATGTTCCATCTTTTTTATGAAAAAGAAACAGTGCATGGGGGCATTTGTATTGTTAAAGAAACAACCCCCGGATTCCATCAAATATGAAGTATATTCCAAAGATAACTAGCATTGTTACAGATACTATCGTAAGCAGCCTTTCCGCACGAGGTCCCATCGCTTTGGCGGAGTGATGGGTGGTAAGTGACACAAACCCCAACCAGGCGATATCACAAAATTCATGGATTATAATAAATAGGATTAATCCTATCAACCCATACTGTGTAGATTGCATAATCAGATGAAATCCTATCGTAAGCCACCATATAATAAAATAAGGGTTTAGAGTGCTCATTGTAATGCCTGCTATTATCCCTTTTACAGGTCTTGCTTCATTAGAAGGTCCTAATTCGGTGTATGCAAAATACAGAAGAGCTAGGCCTCCTGCTAAAGCTATAAGTGATTCAAATGTGGTGCTAGTTGCAATTGTTCCAAAGAAATAAAATGCAATAATTAAGGGAACCTCTACTATCACATGCCCAAACCCTATGAAAAACCCTGCAAACTTATTGCTCTTCCCTTCCGCTATTGTTGTGGCTAGTAAAGGCCCTGGAGCAAGTACGCCGCTAAGGGTAATTAACACTACGCTTGCTAGGTACGCATAGAGATTCATATCTTTCGTACTATACAGTGGCTATTAAACTTTTTCCAAAAGAAAATGATATTTTTAATATTCTTATCAATATCAAGAAATATTTATTAAGACGTAGGTGCATTAATATCGGGTGAAAAAAATGGTTTCTAAAAAACAAAAGAGTGTAATAGCACTTTTTTTTGTAATTATCTTATTATTGGCAGGTCTCCCTTTTCTCATATGGAGCTTCAAAGATTCACAAACATTTAATGTTATCGTGTTGGACAACACCGTACCTGATAATTCATATAGGGAGCACAAAGGGCTGTTTTGGATACTTAACAGCCAAAAATATGTGCATGAGACTGAAGGGATGTATGATGCTAGCATGGACTACTACGGATTTTTTCCTTTTCCGGATTATAAGTATGAGATAAGAAAACTACCAGATACTATTGAGAATACGGACCTCATATACATTGCAGATACGTACGGGGTGTATGAAGAGGAATTCTATGGTGAGAATCCAGAAGGGCTGCGCTCCGAAATAATATATGGTGGCCTAAAGTCCGAGGAGCTCGATAAGATAGAAGCAGCGGTGCGTAATGGTGTATCTCTTGTGGCAGAATTCAATACTTTTGGAAGCCCTACCGCAGGCGATGTGAGAGAAAGGCTCTACGATATTTTACACGTCGAATGGACTGGATGGATAGGCAGGTATTTTTTAGACTTGACAAGAGGAGTAGAAGTCCCACTTTGGGCTGTTATGAACTACGAGGCACAACATGGTGTGGAATGGGATTTCCATGGCCCGGGAATCCTATTTGCAGACGAGAATGACCAGATAGTTGTGCTCTTAGAAGGGGAAGGGGTTACAAGCGACAACTGCAAAATAGAGTTTACAACAATCGGCAAGGAGTTCTTTAACATTAGCGAAAAAGTCCAATATAACTATTGGTTTGATATAATCACCCTCGATGAAGAATGTGAACCATATGCCCTATTCTCTCTTGCACTAACTGAGGAAGGAAAAGAACAGTTGAGTTTATATGATATTCCTCAAGAATTCCCTGCTGTTGTCAAATATTGTGGCAATGATTATCTCTCATACTACTTTGCAGGGGACTTCGTCGACATAGACACCATACCAAAATATTATCAATACTATGGATATGACGCGTTCCAGGCTCTCATCACGGGCGACACAGGGTCCTATGAGAACAGAGGCTTTTACTGGAAGTTTTATGTCCCCATGGTAAAGACCATACTTAAAGAAGTATATGTAGAAAAATTGGACAACGTGTAATTACTTTTTGTCCTTTGTGCATTTGAGCAATGAGTGAAGATCCTCCTCATAAGAGGAGAGAATATGTATCCCAGAGTAAAGTATCTCCAACCCTAGCATCGCCCTTTCATAGATGTGTTCATTTACGTACTTCTCCTTTGGGGACATCTCCTTGGAGATGTTTTGTATTACTTCCTCATGTTTTCGATTAAGCAGTCGCTTCAAGCGGAAGTACCTGTTTTCATTCATATCATAATTTTCATTTTTGGTTATTTTGGTATAAGTTACAAGGGATTCACCATAGTAATACTTATACAATTTTAGAAGTTCATCATAGAATATAACTTCGCTTATCATGGAGGCTTCCTCATCCTTGACCTTAAATGATAAAATAAGCTTGTCACGTATTGAGATTATATTGTTTCTTTTTTCCAGAAAAACACTAAATCCCATGTCCGATGTTTCATAAAGCGTCATTTGGATACCCCCAAATTATTAATTAAACTTCCTTGACTCTGCATGCATCCAATAAATAATTAATGCCATTACTAATAGAAATATATCAGGTTAATTCGCTCACTTTCGCTATAATGGCATTTCTCTTAATGCTATCAATACCCTTTAAGCACGATGCCTTTGATGCGTAAGCCTGGCTGGATGCTATGATCTCCCCGTTAGGTGCTTTCAATCTGAATCTAAATTTGTCCTTAGAGTCGCGATATACCTCAAATTTAGGATATTTTACCCTATCTTTTCCTACGCCATGTTTTTGTTCGACATGCTTGATGCCTAAATCAGTTATCTGCAGTTTCGATAAATATGGGCCCTTTAGCTTTATTAAAAATCCATTATATTTTAATCCTTCCAGAATAAATGATGCATCACTGCTGCTAATTCCCATCATGGAAATAAGCTTTTCCTCCGGAACGAAGTGTAGATTGCCTAATACGTATTCTTCATGTAAAATATCAAGTGCCTTTTGATTAAAAAAGCGATATAATTCACGCTCATTGGACATCTCAACATCCCCGCCGTTTATGGCATTGATGCCTTTCTTGCATAATTTTAGAAGAAATGATGGCCCCGTTCCTTCTTCCTTTTGAACATATCCTTTACGCTCCAATTCAGTAGCAAATGGATGTATTTCATCAAGTGGCATGCCTAATCGCACGCACAATTCGCTTGAAGGCACGAAGTGAAGGGCGTCCTTATCATAATATTCATTCAGAATAGATAATATTTTCACATAAACGTCTTGGCTGGACAATAATATACCTCCATTTTATAAAATATACATTATAGATTATTAAATATTATGCAATAGAAGCTTAATTTACAAAAAGAAATTAAATATGATCTTATAAGCCGTTTGGAGCACCATAAATAAAGAAGACGCTTTGCTCGTGTTCTTTTACTAATACTACTTCTACGGGCAAAAATAGACATCTATTCATTGTAAATTAAATATATTATATTATAGAACCATATGTTAATGCCATCCTAATAAAAAAGTGAGCCAGCACCTCCAACAGAGTTGGATTCGAAGGTGTTTGTTCAGTACATTCACCTTTTCTTTTCAGGCACTGACTCGTGCAACAGTTCCCCACTTCCTCTCTTTCGAGACTGGCAGTTTTTTACATTTCTGCTCATGAAACACATATGATCGACGCTCCAGAATCAGTACAAGCCTGTTCTTTCACTCCCATATGCCGTTGCTAAAAGTACATATACTGGCAGAGTATAAATAGTTTTCTTGACATAAATATTAGATATTTTTGTGTATCCGACCTACAAATAACCATATACATGTAAACTTATAGATTTCCCTCTAAAACCCATATGTCTATAATATCTAAATATACCAATAATTTGTTATGGCCCATAAATAATGTGATAACAATAATTTAATTTTTGATATAACTACCCATTATTTTTTTACATTTTGAATATTATTTTTTCTAACAATACCATAAGCAAAAAATAAACAGTGCAGATGCCTCAATCAACTATATTTTCTCCTACGACCTCAAACCACGTCTCCTCAGTGTCTTTGTTGATCCAAAACATGACCATGCCTGCTTCAATTAGCATTGATGTTTCCTCAACTGATTTTTTAATGACGCTTGCAACATGCTGCGTGGCTTTCACTTTCGCTTCTTTATATGGTTCTATGTCTTTTACAAAATAACATGTTAGGTTAGATGATTCTTCCATAAAATAATCCCCAAGTATTATATGTAAGTGAGAAATCATGATGTCTATTTAAAACATTTGTGCAGGATTTGGATAATCTCAAAAAAAATTACACTTCTGTATAAATAATGATAAGAAGTCCACTTAAGCAAATTATAAAAACAAACGACGTATAGACAAGCCATGCCAAAAATAGTCGCAGAGATCTATCAAGTGGGTACAGTAACAGAAGTCCAGGATAATGTTTCCACCATAATCATATTCGATGAATATATGGATGCACTCTACAAGATAGAGGAGATGGAATACTTGGACATACTTTTTTGGATACCTCTTAAACGAGATGTCTTAAAGGTACATCCAAAAGGAAATTCTTCAAATCCGCTGCGAGGTGTGTTTTCTACAAGAAGTCCGAAAAGACCAAATAATATAGGTGTCACGACAGTCAAACTTTTGCGTAGCAAGGGCAATACGCTTTATGTTGAAGGGCTAGATGCATTCAAAGACACAGCAGTAATTGATATCAAAAGTGGAAGAGATGCCAATGGACATTGATTTAGTTGAGATTTACGGGGAGAAGATGGCAGGACAGCTTTCCCTTGCACTAGGGGACGGGGCTGTAGAAACTATAACACGATGTGAGATCGAGCGATTGCTGCAGGTGCCTGGATTAGGCAGGAAAAAAGCCCTTGCCATCATAAGAAAAGCATATGAATATACACACGGTGAGGCCTTTGATAACATTTTAACAGGCAATGCAGAAGCCACTTATGATAAGCTAATCACACTATTGCAATCATACCTTGTTACAGAAGGTGCAAAAAACAAACTGCATGTATATTTTCCTGTAAAGGATAAAGACACCATCATAACACGCCAGGACTATTTTGAAAATGCAACGTGCATGTATAAGAAACTAGAAAGCAACTACCAAGAGCTAAAAATTCTTCTAAAACATATCTCAAGGATAAAGAACGTAGCTGTGAAGAAGTATCGTGATTATGTTGTTCTAACAGACTCCGAAGAATCTATGGCGCAACTAAAAAACCCATACTGCGATGTGCTGTTCATGTCATCGCCCGACGAGGCAAAATATGCACATAACTCTTATCCATTCGTGATTTATGTAAGGGGGCCTGATTCAAATCTAGCTGAATATGGGGATCAGTACGCTGATAGGAGTATAGATATAGAGGAGTTTGACCCTTCAAGCATCGTGCCGGATGCTGCTGTTAACAAATTTCTTCAAAATGAGGAGACGATAAAGGCAATTGAAAGATTTTTATGGATTATAGGGGAGGAAGAATCATTTCTTAAAGAGATTTTGGGGCTTATCGACCAATACAAGAGCAAAGACGCCATAAAGGATAAAAAAATAACTCCTGATGAATTTATAGAACTGCTAAAAACGAAGGAAAAGGAGCTAAACAAGAAACTAAGTGACACCATACAAGAGCGTGGGATAGGCATTAAGGCAAACGATCTTCTCCAACTTGTTTCGTCCCTTGGTGCAAGCGAGGATCCTGTGGAAGCGCTGAAAAGGAGCCTTCCTGAAGAGTTTGGCAATGTCTACCAGAGCTTGGTAAAAAAAGTAACAGAAGAAGTATATGGTCTATCCGGAATGGACATATCTTCCCTCTTCCCACAAGACTTCACTTATCCTGTTGTACTTGATAGTGAGAAAATATATGACATGCGCAGCGAGCTTGAGGCAAGTGACTTCAAGTCCCAGTATAAACTCAAGAAAGAAATAGCATCATATTCAAAAAAATGGGGAGATATAGATCGCCTTTTTTTTGATGTTAGTGAATATGATTTCATGCTTGGCATCGGAAGGTTCATCAATGAAAATTGCTGCACGCGCCCAAGCTTTGTTAATAATGGGATATCTTTTATCAATAGCAGTAATCCTTTCATAAAAAATCCTGTACCTATCTCCTACAAGCTTGGAGTTACAACGCATCACATGGCAACAGAAGACCGCATCACTCTTCTTACAGGCGCCAATTCTGGAGGGAAGACAACGCTTCTGGAAACTGTGCTGGTATGCCAAATTCTAACTCAGATGGGATTTTTTGTGCCAGCTGAATCAATGCAAACAACAATCTATGAGAAGATACGTTACCTTGCAAAGGCAAAAAGCCAAAACGCAGGGGCGTTTGAGGCCACAATATCGTCACTTGTTCCAATCGCCATAGAAGGGGGGAAGCGTCTCATTCTCATTGATGAGCTTGAGTCTATCACAGAACCAGGAAGCGCGGCATGCATAATTGCAACACTAATAAACATACTGCAGGGAAATGAGGATGCATTTGCCATAATCGTCACACATCTTGGGGACGAGATAGACAAGCTGTGTAATGTTCGGGTTGATGGAATTGGCGCAAATGGGCTTGATGATGACCTGAATCTGATAGTCGACAGACAACCGGCGTTTGGCACGATAGGAAAAAGCACGCCAGAGCTTATAGTGGAAAAATTATATAGGAAATCAGAAGGGGAGACGAAGAGGGTGTATGGCGAAATGCTAAAAAAATTAAAGGAAACACAGCAAGGCTAATGCTGTGTCATTATACGGCATACATCCTTTATCGTATCAACGGCCTCATCGATTTGTTCTTTGGATATCATAAGTGGCGGCACAAGACGCATAACGAATTCTCCTATGCTTCCCACAAGCAGGCCCTTCTCGGCGCATGCATCCTTAAATGATGATGCAAATGGCCTTGTAAATGACACGCCGACAAGCAGGCCCTTGCCCCGTATAGATTCTATACAATCATATGATTCTTCTGATGCAGCAAGCAAGCGCATGGCATCACTTAGATATGCACCCATCTTGGCGGAGTTTTCCACAAGCCCTTCGTCCTTTATTACATCAAGGGTCGCAAGCGCGGCAGTGCATGCTAAGGGATTTCCTCCAAAAGTGCTTCCGTGATCCCCAGGGGAAAAAACTCTTGCAACATCATCAGTAGCAAGCGTTGCTCCTATTGGAAATCCACTTCCCAGCGCCTTTGCAAGTGTTATTATATCAGGGCGGATGCCAAAATGTTCGAATGCAAAGAATTTTCCTGTACGCCCCATGCCAGTTTGTACCTCATCAAATATTAGGAGCGTGCCTGTATCATTGCAAATGTCTCTTGCACAATTAACATATTCTTGTGAGGCAGGGATTATGCCGCCTTCACCTTGGATGAGCTCAAGCATTACAGCTGCTGTTCTGTCGCATACTGTCTCTTTTAGCGCCTCAACATCGTTATAAGGCACATGGTGGAATCCTGCGGGGCGTGGCCCGAAACCTTTCTGGTACTTGGGCTGTCCTGTAGCTGTGACAGTTACAAGGGTCCTGCCATGAAAACTGTTTTTTGCTGTTATTACTTCAAAGTGTTTTTTTCCATGCACATGCGCCCATTTTCGGGCAAGCTTGATAGCTGTTTCATTTGCCTCAGCACCGCTGTTGCTAAAAAAGGCCTTGTCAAATCCGGATATGTTACAAAGCCTCTTGGCAAGCTCCACTTCCTTTGGTATGCCATAAAGATTTGAGCAGTGTATTAGCTGCTTTGCTTGTTCGCATAGTGGCCCCGTCACATTAGGGTGGCAATGGCCTGTTCCACAAACTGCAATACCTGCAATAAAATCAAGATATCTCTTGCCATTTATATCCCACACAGTTGCGCCTTTTCCCTTATCCAACCATATGGAAGGAGTATTAAATACACCAAGGATATTAGCATCAAAGTCATTTTTCAGCTGTTTTTCATCCAAGATTTTAATCCCCCTTTATCATTGTGCCTATGCCTTCATCGGTCAGAAGCTCTATTAGAATTGCATGTTTTGTTCGCCCGTCTATTATATGCGCCTGAGGGACCTTGCCTTCTAGTGCTGTGATACAAGACTGCAGTTTTGGCAGCATGCCTCCGTTTAGCACACTGCTTCCAAGCAGCTCCCGCGCCCCTTCAAGAGATAACTCATGGATTAATGTTGATGGATCTTTGATATCATGCATGATGCCGGTAACATCCGTTAAGCAGATGTATTTTTCTGCTCCAAGCGCGGCTGCTATATTCCCTGCAACGATGTCTGCATTGATATTATAGCTAAAGCCATCTATTCCAAGGCCTATGGGAGATATAATTGGAATGTAACCCTCATCAACAATAACATGGATTATATGCGGGTCGATAGACTCAACATCTCCTACATATCCGAGGTCTGCTGTGCTTGTCTCCTGTTTTTTCGCTTTTATGCTCCCTGCATCTTTCCCGGACAAACCTATGGCCTTTCCGCCAAGATGATTTATATTTGATACGATCTCTTTGTTCACCTTTCCGGAGAGCACCATTTCCACAAGTTCTAAAGAGTCTGCATCAGTCACCCTAAGTCCAGATAGGAATTTGGGTTCTTTTCCAACCATTTTCATGAGTCTGTTTATTTCTGGGCCTCCTCCATGAACGACCACAGGTTTTATGCCTGCGTGCTTAAGGAAAAGCAGATCTTTTGCAAACGCCTTTTTTAAGTCATCATCAACCATTGCATGGCCGCCATACTTTATCACAACTATCTTGTTGTGGAATTGCATGATGTAAGGGATGGCCTCTATTAAGATTTCAGCCCGTAGTTGTATATCCTTCATAACACCCTTCACGTCCTGTAATGTGCATTTATTTTCACATATTCACTTGTAAGGTCGCATCCCCACGCCTTTGCGGATGATGAACCATTTTTTAAATCAACTATAAAAGTGAGATATTCTTTTTGCATAAGCTTTTGCGCCTTTTTTTCGGAGTAGTTTGTGGGGCTTCCATCCTCAAAAAGAGCAAGTGCATCCTCTTCTGCTGCAATTGTGAGCTTCATTGAGCTTGGATTAAAATATGCATTCGAATAGCCTGCGGCACATACTATCCTGCCCCAGTTTGGGTCTCCCCCATGAACAGCGGATTTGACAAGACTTGATGAAACAATGGACTTCCCGATCTTTCTTGCATCTAAAAGCGTTGGAGCATTTATTACATGCACCTCAAACATTTTAGATGCCCCTTCGCCATCCTTGACTATCATCTTCGCTAACGTTTCGTTTACAGTGTCAAGTGCAGCTAGAAACTTGTCGTATTCTGCAGAGCCAAGTGTTATAGGGGAATTTCCTGCCTTGCCGTTTGCCAAGACCACGACCATGTCGTTTGTGCTGGTATCCCTATCAACACTTATCATATTATACGTCTTATCAACAGATGAGCTAAGCGCCATTGACAACACGTCGGATGATATAAGGGCGTCCGTTACTATGAATGATAGCATCGTTGCCATATTGGGGTGTATCATGCCAGAACCTTTTGCTATTGCACCAATTGTTACAATAGTATTGCCAAGGTCTGCTTTTACAACAACTTCTTTTACGATTGTATCAGTTGTCAATATGCCTTCTGCTGCCTCTGCCCCACATTCTTTTCCTAATCTATCCGACACAAAATAAATGGCCTTTGTTATCTTATCCATAGGAAGAGGCATGCCTATAACGCCAGTTGATGCCACAACCACGTCATCAGGTGCGCACTCCAATACATGTGATGCTACAGATGCCATTGTATGAGCGTCCTTAATGCCCTGCTCCCCAGTGCATGCATTTGCAACACCGCTATTGCAGATAATTGCTTGTGCCTTTCCATTTTTCAAATTATCTTTTGTAACAAGAAGGGGTGCTGCTATGACCTTGTTCGTTGTATATACTGCTGCAACGTTACAAATTGTATCACTTTTGATTATTGTGAAGTCCTTGCGCTTTTTACGCAAGTTGCAATGCGCCCCAAATGCGTTAAACCCTGGAACAGACCATATGTGGCCATCAACTACAGTTACTTCATTCATATGCAAACACCTGTGGCATTTAGTCCTAAATCTTCCTTTAGACCGAACATGATATTCATGTTCTGGATGGCTTGTCCGGCCCCGCCTTTGATAAGATTATCAATTGCAGATACTATTATTGCCTTACCGGTCCTTTTGTCTATTGTTACTTGAATATCGCAAAAGTTGGTTCCTCTAACGAAACGCGTTTCAGGCCATGTCCCTTGTTCAAGCATTCGTACAAACGGTTTTTTCTCATATGCATCCATATAAAGCGACGACAGCTCTTCTGTTTCCATGCTTTTTTTGAGTGTGCAGTAAACTGTGGTAAGTATCCCCCTATTTATAGGGATGAGGTGTGGAGTGAAGTTCACGGTAATAGGGGAAGATGCATGGATTGAAAGCTCCTGCTCTATCTCGGGTGTGTGGCGATGTGATGCAACTGCATATGCTTTTAGATTCTCATTGCATTCAGGATAATGAATCTGTTGTGAAAGTGATCTTCCTGCGCCCGATGCCCCTGATTTAGAATCAATGACTATGTTATTTGGATCTGCAGCACCAGATCTTAACAGCGGTGCGAGAGCCAAGATGGCACTAGTTGGATAGCATCCCGGATTTGCCAAGAGGCGCGCCTTTGCGATTTTAGCATGATAAAACTCGGGCATCCCATAGACAGCATTCTTTAGCCAAGCAGTCTGGGTATGTTTCGTGTTGTACCATTCCTGGTAAGTTTTTGCATCACGAATGCGAAAATCTGCGCTAAGATCGATAACCTTTAATGAACTGTTTTCCTTCAACAAGTCTGCGACAACACTTAACGCAGCACGATGTGGAACTGCACAAAAGACTACATCAGATGAAGCTGCAACCTGCTTATAATCAAAATGCTCGAATTTCATGTCCAGTACATTTCGTAGGGTAGGGTGAAAAGAAAAGATAGGCATGCCCGCACTCGAATTTGAGGTAAGGTGCTTGATCTTTACAAAAGGATGGTTGAGAAGCAATCGGATGACTTCTCCACCCAGATATCCCGTTGCGCCTACGACCGAGGCCTTAATAACGGAGGAATTATCAGTATTCATGGCACATCACACTTAATGCATTTAAAATAGTTAATGATAAATAATCTTCTATATTTACCGTGTCTTTGTCAAATTTCAAATATTTTGTCAAATTTGGCAATATCACGATATATAATGTCCTTTAAACATATTAAAAACATGTTCCATAAAAGTAATGAGACTGTATTAGCATTTTATGATAATTAATCCGTTAACCATTTATTTTTAAAAAAAAAGAAAAGTTAAAGAAAAAATGCAACTATCTCTCAGATTCGAAAATATCTACAGGCACAGGCATTATATTTGGTCTCTTGTCAGTCATTAGATTTATATAAGCCATTACATAGACCTGATATTCCAGATAGCCTCGTATGAACTCGCTTAATCCATGGTTCCTTCTCCCAAAAATGAGCACTACCCACCACTGCACAAAAAGGCATATGTTTGCTATAAATCCATATACACCAAGTACAAGTGAAATACAAAACGCATAAATGATGCGTATGAACAGCTCAAATCTGCCAGCATCTTCCTCATATACGAAAAGCTGTTTGCTATTTTGTAATTTTTCATCCATAATACCACATCTTTTAAAAAATCAATTCAATATTGTCTCAGACAGTACATCTTTTGGATGTCCTATAGGAACAATATTGCTCTAGTTTAGTTTGAGCATATAAAACTTTATCTAAAAGTTAGTTAAGTAATATATTTCTACTATAAAAGTGGATAAGAGGGATAAATTTATTATTAATCACTGACTTAATATTAGTAATGTCTGCACGCAAGGTACTTATGGTATTGGCATCTGTAGCATGCGTTCTCCTTCTTACAGGCGGTATTATTACATTTGACACAGAACGTACAATTCTAAATCCTGACTTCTATATTAATAGTCTTGATGATGCAGATGTGTATGAAAAACTACCAGACATAATATCCACTGGGCTGGCAGATAGCTTAGAAGATGAGATGGAAGACCTAAATGCTGATGAGATATACGACATACTTTTTGAGGTTATCACCCCGCAATGGACAAAGGATAGCATTAGTGCCATAATAAGTGGGCTCCTCAACTACATCAATGGAGATAGTGAAGTTCTTCAAGGATATGTGGATATGGGGCCGATGAAGGATGACTTCATTACAGTTGTAAAACGCGACCATCCAGACCTTGATCCATCCACTGTAGAAAGCGAGATACCAGACACGATATATATTCATGAGCTGGTAGAAATTGATGATTTGGACGATGCACGTTCAATAGTATCATTTATACACTCTTTGGTGCTTGTCCCCATATTGCTTGCCGCAGCACTACTGATAATCATATTCGTCCTAGGAAAGGACATACTTGAAAAATTAAATACTGTAGGAATAGTACTTCTTGTTTCAGGTGTCTTTGTAACATTATTCTCCTTTGTCATAGGAGATAAAGTATCTGGGATTCAAGGGGGCGGAGCAGAAGATGCACTCTTCGCAAGTATT
>JAUVXU010000025.1 GCA_030603445.1 Methanomicrobia archaeon
TAATGGCCTAGATGTATTTGATGCCGATTCATCTCAAAAAGTCGTGATAGAAAATGCTAAATTAGGAAAAAATATGGTAATCCAAGGCCCCCCTGGAACAGGGAAAAGCCAGACTATTGCCAATATTATAATTAATATGGTGGCCGATGGAAAAACGGTACTTTTTGTCAGCCAAAAAGCAGCTGCACTCGAAGTAGTATATAATAAACTTGAGAAAATAGATATGGGAAAATATTGTTTGAAACTACATGGCCATAATGCAAATAAAAAAGAAGTGGTCAATGAATTATACAATCATTTAGAAACATCTTTTAATATTCCAACTAATATTATAAATGCTGATATTAAAACTTATCTTTCGAGCCAATCAGCATTGAATAACTATTATTTCTCTTTATGCGAGAAAAAAGAACCTTATAATAAGTCGTTATTTAATATTAATGGAAAGATAGCCAAACTTGAAAATGTTCCATTTTCCAACTGTGATTTTTCTAGTTTACTATCATATGATATAGAAGAAATTGATGATATTAGAAATGAATTAGAAAAATTAGATGGCATTTTTGATAATAGTAACGATCCATTTAATTCACCGCTTTATTTTTTAAAATATAATGATAACACCCAATTTTATAATAATTTAGAATTAATACTCCAAAAATTAACAACAAACAGAGAGATATTTAACTTCATAGACAATTTTAAACAATATTTCAAAGAAAAAATGACTTTTAAAGACATATGTTTTGTGTTAGATAAATATAAAACACTAGAAAATATCATTGATCATGTATTTTTATCCCTTGATTGCGATTTATCATTATGTTTTAATGTGTTAAATGAAATAATGCTAAATTACTCGGAGATTGAAAATACCAAGAATAAAGCTAAAGGTCTAGTGAATGTATCTTTCTTTGATGCATTAACAACTCATGAAGAAAATGTATTGAAAAAGTCTGGAATCCTAAGTAGATTCTTTAATAAAGAATACAATAATTCGATGAGATCTCTACGCCAATATGAACTTTATTCATTGACAAAAAATGAATGGACATATTTATTCGATTTAAAAAATCAATATTACGAAAAAAAAGTAAAATTAGAATCTCTCATCAATCAAAACAAAGAAATTTTATTTTCTTTAGGACTTCATAACTTGGATATGAATACTTCTAATTATATTAATAACATAATATCTTTTCAAAAATTATTACGCGAAACAAAGCAGTTTGGAGAATCTCAAAGAGCTTTTATTCTGTCTCTTTCAGAATATCAATATTTTGATTCAATTAACAAATACTGTGAATCACTCAATAATATAAATTCATTCTTCAAATGTGTTATTATTAAACAAGATAATGATTATGAATTAATAAGAGGTATCCTGGATGCATCCTATGGGTGCATGGAGAAAAAAGCTGAATACATATACTTTCTTCGTATGATAAATACATTAAACGAAAATATTGTTCAAATAATAACTGAATATTATAAATCAAAAATTGAATGTTCATTAGTGGATTATTTTGATAAAACCTATTATTTATTACTTAAAAATTCTCGTCAATATACTCCTGAATTAATTCTTCCACGAAATGAAGCAAAAATTTTGAGAGAAAAGGGAACAAAAAATCAAGATAATTCAAGAATACGCCATATTAAAAAATTAGAAAGTTATAAACCAAATCTAATCTATGATTCTTATGGAAATCTAAGCATTAAATTATTGAAAAGGGAAAAGGAAAAAAAGAGGAGGTTAAAACCATTAAGAGTGCTTTTTTATGATATAGAAGATTTGATATTTAAAATCAAACCATGTTTCATGATGAGCCCTTTATCAGTATGCCAATATATTAATCCAGATTTCATAAAATTTGATGTCGTTATATTTGATGAAGCATCACAGATAATGATAGAAGATGCAGTAAATTGTCTTATCAGAGCAAGACAGTTGATAGTGGCGGGCGATACAAA
Source organism: Methanomicrobia archaeon (assembly GCA_030603445.1). Classification (GTDB taxonomy): domain Archaea; phylum Methanobacteriota_B; class Thermococci; order Methanofastidiosales; family NM3; genus NM3. Next base: position 1,975 of record JAUVXU010000025.1, read on the forward strand.
ACAATTGCCCCCTACTACATTTTTCCTACGTGATGATGAAGAGGATTATGAAGATATTGAATTGTTACCAAGTTTTTTAAGTGAGTGTTCTACACGATTCCCTGAAAAGTTACTGAAATGGCATTACAGAAGTAAAGACGAATCACTCATTACATTTTCAAATCTTAAATATTATAACAATAGATTATTTACATTTCCATCAAATAGTAGCAATCCATTGTTAGGTATTGATTTTCACTATGTTGAAAATGGAATTTATGATAGGGGTAAATCACGTACTAACCGTATTGAAGCTGAAGAAATTGTAACAATATTCAATGATATTAGAAAAAAATATCCAGATAAATCAATTGGCATTATTGCATTCAGCATTAGCCAAGAACGTGCCATCTATCAAGCATTTGAAAACAGAGGTGTATATTTTGATGATATAAAAGATTCTCCAAATAACGAACCATTCTTCATAAAGAATTTAGAAACGGTGCAAGGTGATGAAAGAGATATTATTATATTGAGTATTTGTTATGGCAGAGATGGATTAGGAAAGTTAAATTATAATTTCGGACCTATTAATAAAGATGGAGGCCATAAAAGATTAAATGTTGCTATAACTCGATCTAGATATAAGACTATTGTAGTATCCTCTATTAGATATCATGATTTAGATGATTCCAAGCTTCATTCTGAAGGAACAAATAACTTGAAACAATATCTATCTTTTGCTGAAAACAAAAACCTTGATCTCCCTACTGTAAGAAATGATTACATGTTTGATTCAGATTTTGAAGAGGCAGTATATGATAGATTAAAAGAATCGGGCCTTAATTTACAAACTCAGGTGGGATGTTCAGAGTATAAGATAGATATGGCAGTAGTTCACCCAAATAAACCCGGAAAATATGTGCTTGGTATCGAGTGTGATGGAGCACAATATCATTCATCTAAATTCGCTCGTGACCGTGATAGGATTCGTCAAAAAATTCTAGAAAGCCAAGGATGGCACATTTATCGCATTTGGTCTGATGATTGGTTACATAATTCATCTAACGTTGTTAGAGTAATAACGGAATTGATTACAGATTTAGTAGAAAAAGACACAGAAAAACATCCTGCAAAATACGAATACGAAAAACTCGATGTTAAAGAAAATAATTTAAAAAAAATTAACCTACAAGATATGTATCCTAAATATGAAAGTGTGATTCTAGAGATAAATGAAATAGGTCTAAGTGAAGCGAATAATTACAGATTATCTTTCAACTCTAAGGCATGCAAATACTTATACCAAAATGCAAACAAAGTAATGAACACAGAGGCGCCCATTACAAAAGAACTTTTGATGAAGCGTGTTTTTAGTAGCATAGGAGTAAAAAAAATTACAAATAAATCAAAGAAAATATTTGATAATTTTTTTAAATCATATAAATTTGAAAAAAATTTAATATTAAGTAATGGGACTGTATTTATGACTGATGATAAAGTACTTGTAGATGTTCGTATTTCTAATGAAATCTCAAGGCCTTTTGAATATATACCTATTCAAGAACTAGGAAGAGCAATTGTTGACATATTATTGAATTCTTCTCTTGATAAAAAAGGCATAATTCATGATGTTCCACGCTTAATATACGGATATGGGCGAGTTGGTAATAATATAAGAAAAAAAATGGAAGATACTATAAAATATTTGGAAAATAAGAAGTTAATTGTTGAAAAAAATGGAAAATATTTTCCATTTGATAATTAAATTAAAAGATTATAGGCGATCTTTTCATAATATCTAATACATCAAAGTCAAGTAATAACACCATTTTATGGGTTTCGCCAATAACGCAATATAATTTCATAGGCTTGGCTTTGCTCCAATGCTCGTTGAATGGAAAACTAAGAAAAGGGGTTTAACTATAATCCCCTATATTCTTTTTCGCTGATTAATAAAAAGATATTTTCGGTAAAACATTTTTATTTTTATGCTGTATATGGGTAACGTGAATAATATTATTGGGACAGCGATCTTAGGGAACGTAGGCCCCAATCCCATAAACAAGCCAATCGAGGGCTTCAACAAAACAGCGAATAATATCTTTCCTAAAAATCCTTTGAGGTTTTTATGAATTGATAAACGGGTCATTGAAATGAGCAAAGAAGAAAAATATGTCCAAAAGATAAAAAACGATGTCGATGAGCGCCTTTACGAGCTTTTAATGCTTCACTTGAGGGACATCGATGAGAAGATCAGGATACATTCTGAAGCAAATATTAAACTAAAGAAGGAATTTATCTCCATTTTGGAAGGGGCAATATCCAATTTAAGAAATAACATTACTTCCTTTAGTAGATTAAGCTACTATCGATATATCATTATCATCTGCAACACCATCTTGAGATTCGACACGACCAGGCAGGATCTAAAAGAGCTGAAAAAAGAGCTTATCGAAGACTTCACCCATTCAGATTCGGACGAACACGGTTTCATACCCCTTAACTACCAGATGAACGAGGTGAGGATAACATATGACGTTGCCTACCTGACATACCTTGTCCAAAAATACATTGACAAGGGTTACTGGACGTATGCCCTTTACTGTCTCAAGGCAGTTGACATGCTGGAACCGGACCTTGATGAGATCGGTGGGTGGTACAAGACGATATATAAGAATCTTAAAGGACTTTCCCCACGGCAAGCAGATCATGAGACGCCGGTGGGAAAGGCGTTGGTGATAGACTCAAACATTGCAATATCCATGATAAGCGACAACATCGGAAGGTATAGATTTCAGGAGAGGCAGGATGTAAATTGGGACATCCTATCATCAAACACGCTTTTCATTACGCCTTCGGTGCGAGACGAGGTAAGAAAGCATGTTGAGTTCATGGATGTCAAGATCAGGAAGTTTTGCAGGAAGAACCCCGCATTTGACAAAGATGCGATATGCTCAGAATTTCATAAGAGGTATGAAGATCTTGTTCAAATGTATTCTATCGACGTGGATTTGGATGATAACAACATTGAGCCGATAAGGGAATTCTATTTGCGGTATGTTCCAACACTAGCAGATATACTAGACGAGAAGAACAGCCACTATTATGTTTCACATAAGTTGAGAAAGCTTGCCCAGAGGGAGGATCTTCTGCCTGAAAGGGGCGACATGGGGCTGCTTTCTGAAGTTATCTCTTTGAGAGAGAATGGAGTGGACGTGGACGGGATAATATCACTTGACAAGGATTTTACTGTTTTTTCGGGAGATATTTATGACAAATTTGGGATTAAGGTGTATATGCCGTATTAACAAAAGAATAATATATGGAATGTTCAACCCTATTAAATCAATTCGAGCAGGCAGATTTTATTAAACCTTCAATATTTCCATCACCAATCTTTATAACTGATACATTTTGGCTATGTTGCCTTACAACATCTACATTGTCCAAGAACAGCCAGCCTTTTATCTTATCAGAAGAAAAAACTGCATTTGCGTCATCTTCAAAATAATTGTCACTTGACCGTATCAGTGCCATGTATTCAAGGAGTTCCTTGAGGCCTTTAGACGCATAATAGACAGATTCAGTGTATTTGACCTCACCGAGGAAGACCTGAACGGGTCGTTTTTGGCCTTTATGGTATTTCTCTAGCACAATATCAGGCCTGCCACCCCATAACACATCACCTCGCTGCAAATCAAAGAATTTTTTACTAGCTTTTTGCCATTCCTTTACAACGAGAGATTCGCGCTTTAGGTACCCATCCTTTTCCGGTATTTTGATGTTCTCCCATTTTTCACGAAAATTGAAAACTCCTGTACTGTCATGATATATTCGATAACGATAATACTCGTCCTCCCATTCTGCAACGATGTTGTTATTACCATCAATAATATTGAAGGTAACGGCTTTCTTATCATGGGTCATGGCCATGATTACCTTGAATATCCAGAATAGTTCAAACAATACCTTGACTCTGCCGGGTCTTATAAATGTGTTTTTTAGTAGCTCTTGAGCTTCTGAAGGAGCCAAATCATAATTCATGAGCTTTTTGTAGTCACTCATGAGCTTGGCAGCCTCACTGTAGAGCGTGTTACGGGATTGCAAGGTGTTTGATATCATCCGTTCTGTCAATATCACTTCACCTTCCTCCCTGATACGCCGCAGATAGATGTTCCGTTGATAAACGCCCTTGAGCATTGCCAAAAGGTTGCCTTTAGTCCATCCCTTGAGCCAGGGGTAATCATTTTTGATTGCACGATATACGTCATTGGAAGTAATGGAATACATGGTCTTTAAGAGTTCGTTAAGGACGATATTCTCAGGTATGGAGTACTTGCGCTCTACAAGGTCAACATAATAAGGTGATAAGGTATCATTGGATCTGCAACGTTCCTTGAAGGTCTTTTGCCAATCTATGCGCCCACGAATTTTGTCCCTTTGTTGCTCATTGTACTTGTGCGTCGTAGTCTTAATTCGACGAATTCGTTGTGGTAAAGACGACACAAAATTGGTAACATCATTTCTCAAGATGAAATGAATGCGAAGCAATTTTTCCATATCATCAATATTGAGTGAAGTATCAATTTTTTTTGTAAAGGATGAGATATCACCATATTTAAGGAAAGTGAAAAGATGCTCTCAAACTTCCTTGACAAGAGCACCCTCACTTGTTTTCGTCATGATCAAACTTCCCTATCTTAAATCCGAAAAAATCACTTGCAAGCTTCTGTAGTTCCTCATATTCCTTACCTTTAATGAGGCCCGATGTTTTTAGTTCATTAATGAAACTAATTTGGTCCTCTTGCATTAGACCTTCGAACTGGGGAAGTACGTACATTGCCAAGGATGAGCCGTAAGAGCCTCCTGCGCTTACACATTTTGCAATGTCATTGATTATAGCGGGGCCTATCCTCCTGTATTTGTTAATAGCGGCCCACAAACTAGCAACCTTGTTAACTGTGTCCTCATCATTAGTCTGTATATCCCATATAGAGAATAGTTCCTTAACAGCCTTTGGAATGTCTTCAGGAATTCCAACATTGATAAATGCGAATCTTCGCATGAAAGCATATGACATCTCATAGAGCGAGGCTTTATCAAACGTGTTCATTGTTGCTATTATCCTCCAATCCGGGTGGATAAAAAATCGATGTGGCAATACTTTATCATCATCTTTTGGATCGCCGATGACTTCGATGCGTTCTCCTTTAATGAATTGTGATATTTGTATTCTATCTCCTGTTAGGGCAGAAAATAAAGCGCCGAACGCCTTATCGATGTCCGATCTGTTGATCTCATCAAGGATTAGCCATTTGTTCGCTGGAAGGCCATCTTTGTTCTGGAAGCATGATAAAAAGATGCCTTTATCAAATTCAAGACGGTTCTCCTTGTTTGGCATGTAACCCCCAATGGTATCAAATGTCGACCAGTCCGAGCATGCTGTGACCATCAAATAGTTGTCTTCATGCCTCATGGATTCGCATATACCCTTTGCAAGCTTGGACTTTCCCGTCCCTGGGGGTCCAATCAGGATGATATGTTTGCCTGAGTTTATAGCTGTTATTATTTGCCCTATGAGATGTTTCTCATCCTCAAAGTACAAATTTGGAATTATTTCATTATTAGGATCAAATTTTAAAGATTCATGACAATTGCCATAAAGCATGGTAATACTTGGTTTTGATGGTGAATGTACAATAATATTTTCAAAAGCTTTCACAAGTTCAGGGCGCATGATCCATGGAAAGTATCTTGTTTTCTTATCATCCCCCATAAATGGCACATTCCACCAGTTTATGCCTTCGCCTTTCTTGTAAGGGGGTGGCGTTATCCCCATTTTTTGTACGATGCGTTTGCTAAAACGGCTAACTTCCAGATTGATAACACCATGATGTGGCTTATTGAGTTTTTTTGCTATCTCAGAAGCTGTAATCTCGTGATCTTCGTTTTCATAAACCAATCTAAGTATTTCAAAATCCTCATCTTTAGTGATATTGGCATCGGTAATTATTTCTTCCCAATCCTCAATGGAAAGGCCAATTCCATTATTTTTACAAGAAGTGCGAATAATATCTACATATATATTTTCTATCTCTTCAATTTTTGGCAATAATTCCACTATGAAATGCATCATTGCATCAATGACGTATAAATCGTATTTTTCATCAAGTTTTTCCAGCTCTCTTTCTACTTCTAATATTTGTAGATAATACTCCCCATCAGATGTTCCATGCTTCCTTTTAGGCAACAAACCTAATAGTTCTAATCCGCGCTTGGTTTTGTTATTCCAAATGAGATATTTCTCTGGAAATACTTCATGCAGGTATATTGAACGTGATCCCTTTCCAAAATTTTTGAAGTTGTTACCTTTGTTAAACCACGTAATAACATCAAATTCATTTGAAAATACTTCCATCACGTGATCTCTGAAATGATCATAATTATTTTCAATGAATTCCTTGAATTTAGGCGCTATGCGAGAACCACCTGATTGAATCTTACCTCCATTCTTGACAAAATTATAGAAAAAATCTATAAACTCTTCACGATTCAGAAGCCTTATTTTTTGTTCTTCAATCTCATTGTATATCTTTAGCGGATTTTGTGAATGTTCGGAATTAATGTACCATTTTTCGTATCCAATTTTAAATAAGGAGCTTGCAATTTGATATTTCAAGCTTTTATATTGGGTTATCGTATAAATAAAATCTTGACCATCCATGACGTTGGGATTAATGATAGTATCAGTATCTTTTAGGAAATCAGATATATTATTACATACTTCAATGTATTTTTCATATTTTTTTCCTAACCCCTCTTTTTTATCCCATTTTTTTCCTAATATTTCCAAAAAATCGTTAAATACATTATTCTTGTAAACAGGATACTTTTGCATATCAAAAGAAGCAAGCACATAAGCAAAGAGAGATATTCCAAAATTACATTTATATTCTTCTTTTAAGATATTTCGGGCATTCTCAATTCTATCAGCAAGCGGTATTTTTTCGTCAAGAAGAATATTTAAAAATGTTAAAACATCATTAGGGTTTTTTTCAGCTATCTTTAGAAGATTATCTAGTTCAGTCCAATGTACTAAAGGTCCTTGATTGGGATTATATTTTTGTAATATTTTTATTTTTTCAACTATATTTTCCGCATTTATCTCTTTTAAAGACATTTTTTTATTAAGCTCAGAAAGAACATCCCATTTATAATTTTCATCCCATTCAAGAGTATTTCGGAATTTTTTATATTCATTGGCAGCTATCTTGAAATAATTATCTTTAACGAAAAAATCATTAATTTTATTCATATTTATCAAATATTCTTATAGATATTAAATATATCGTTAAATAAGAAGAATCCAGATATCTGCAAACAATATAAATAATCAATTAATCTAAATTCCATGATTATTATGCCCCAAGAAATACGGGCGCCTAGAGTTCACAGAAAGGGGTTCCAGGCCAATCTCCAATAAGGGTTTCCTCTCGTTGACGGGCTTCTCAGCGCGCTTATGGATGTATATTCGATAAATGACACAAAGAAGATGAAAGAAATCGCCATTTTCAAGGATTTATTAGATAACCAGATTAAAAATCAGATGAATAGAAATTTAATAAAATTGTAAATTATTCCTAGATAAAGTTCAAAGGTGTGCTAAGAGTACGAACTTCTAGTTTGTGACTAGAACGTATATTGTAAACATAAAAGGAAATTTTATAATTTTTACTTCTTATGCATCATTTAATTTTGATGTAAAAAATGGTTCACACAACTTTTATTTATGATGAGAAAGACATATTGTAAAGATATGAGTTAGAGGGTAACAACTAACAGAAAGACATATTGTAAAGATATGAGTTAGAGGGTAACAACTAACAGAAAGACATAAAAGGAAATTTTATAATTTTTACTTCTTATGCATCATTTATTTTTGATGTAAAAAATGCTTCACACAACCTTTATTTATGATGAACAATATTATCATCTTGTAATAGTAAATATGCACCAGGTGGTACAAGCTTATTATTGCGAATAAGAAATAGAATATTGAATTACCGGGAAGAATAATCCCCCCAGCAAAACGTTTACACCATAAACACTTAGTGTTTAAAGCTTTAAAAGCTTATCGTTTTTTTGTGGGGTTATAACCTTCTTAGGAGGTGAGGCCCCATATTGAATATAATAAGATTAGTTATAGTAACCACAATCGTGTATTTAGTGCGCGATATGGTCGTAGCAACGATGAATACTATCGTCGTTGCAATAAGGAAAAAATAAAATTTTTTTCTTTTTTGTGAACGGGATCCCCAAATCAGGATTGAAGATAATTTTCTGTATTTTGCCCCGTTCCTCTTTTCCAATGCAAGAGAAGACACATAAAAATCAATGTTGTATAATCCATGCTATACGACGCAAAACAGGCAAAAACAAACAAGAAAATGTATATTAACAGATGCACGTCTTCATTCTTAACATTTAATCAGTACACCCCATGGAAAGTAATATCATCCTTCTCTATTTGGGTAAGAGGACTTTCAATAAGTAAACTTTGATTAGTCTAATAATCTTGGGACAACTTTATTTCATACATTCGGACTCGTCTGCCGTGAGAAAACGTGGAAGACTTAATAGTGTTGTGTTTCGATTCACCCATCACAAGAAGTCCTCTCTCTTTCAAGCCGTTTAACGTCCTTCTCGGTGAGAAACCCCACTCAATCATAAGCTTTTTGAATTGATTAGGCAATATCCTTACCGATGATTCGCTCACGAACTCGCCGAACTGCTCTATGCTTCCTGATGTCGTGCCAATAAATCTATTCTCGTTTCCCCATACCCACGATGCGAACATATCTATTGCCCTCTTCGTGTCGTCACGCTTGTCGTTGTCCTCAAGTTCCTGTAATAAATATTTCGCCATCACTTTCGCTTCGTTCAGCGTGAGGTCGTTCTTGTATCCCCAAAGCCAACGTCTCGACAGGACATCTCCTGTTGCCATACAAGCAAGCAGGTCAACGTGGCTTCGTGACTTGTTCTGTGCGAAAGGCAATAGGTATCCTATGATGTCGTTGTATATCGCTATTATCTCATCCCTGTCGGCACTTATGAGCTTCTGGATATAATCGTATCCTGCTATGCCGAAGAATCGTGTGGAGTCCTTATGAACGGCGTGTGCATCCTCGTCTGTCATAAAGGGCATCACCAACTCCACGATTCTTGTCTTTACCCCACCTAATTTATCATCGTCTGTCAGTGTGTGTTTCCCTATGGTAAGTGCGATTGTTCTCCAATACGACATCGGTGCAAGTGACGTCGTTCCATCGTTAGTTCCCTTGGCCTTGCTTATGCCACCTGAAGCGACATAAACTATCATCTCGATAAACTTGTTCTTGGTGCTTCCTGCCTGCTTCTCATCGATGCCGAGTGGCAAGTCATTATGCATGGCGACACTTCGTTCTATGCCCACCCTTGTGGCGTTGAAGTTAATCATCATCTGGTCTGGGTCGCCCCATACCGACAATGCACCTTTTAGTGTAGCCGTCTTCCCCCTGCCTGAACTTCCCCCTAAATGCACTGCCATTGATTTTCCGTTGATTATCCGAAGCAACGGGACTGCGAATGAGGAGGCCATCATCGCCCTTGTGGGAAATGTCTGGTATAAAGGTGCTATCGCCTGCATCCATTCGGCAAGGCTTCCTTGAACCCTGCACCCGTCGAGATGGTTGAACATATCAAGCTCGATAGCTGGTGCGCCGTAAGGTATGAACTCGGTCTTTGAGCACCACCCGTATCTTGTGGTGGAACGGACAGGACGGAATATATGCTTGTTGGCATCTTCGAACCCTGAAAGGTAATTGACCAATGCCTTCGACCTTTCGCTTGTAACAGGAAGACCATTGTCTGCGAGATTTATTATCTTCTGCTTGTTGAATATTATACTTCTTCTTGCTTTCAGACTTCGCCACGCGTCGTCTGCGTGCCACGTTATGCCCACCTTTTCCTCGTGTGTGTGTATGTCCCTATATCTTGCCTTGATGCCTATCGGTACTGAGCAAGCTATCTCACTCTCAAATCTCTTACTTGAATTGGGATTACCCTTGATGGTAAAAACACCTTTATCTGAAAAGTCCCAACCCTTTGGTAATATAAGTCCTTTAATTGGAAATTCTGGATAAATATCATCTAAGTTATGGCTCGTGGCACAGTCTGGAGATTGAAATATAAATTTTTCATTTTTAGATATTCCATTTATATTATTGTTATTTGATGAGGTGGTGATAGAATCTATACCACAAAGTTCTTTGATATTGTTATATGATATTAATTCCTTTAGCTTCACATATTTTTTGTTATTTTCATGAAAATCATTAAATTCAAGGGTAAGTATAGGTTCATTTTCGTCCCAATTATAAATATTGAATAAATGACCATTAGTAAGAATAGTAAAACGTATGGGATTTTCTCCCTTGAATCCACAATTTAATACATGGGCATATCCTGCTACTTGATAGGTATAGTTATCAATATTAGTAAGAGGATTTTTGGCTTCGATTACAATTAATGGTTTATCCCCATAAAAACATACATAATCGGGTCTGTAAGCCTCTTTAATCGAACCCTTGGGGATATCAATATTAGCAAGGGAGTTATTAATTCTAATATTATTGTCTTCATATCCTAAAGCTCCAAGTAGCCTAATAATAAAAAATTGTTCAACTTCACTTTCACTTTTAAGTGCGTCCTTCTCACAGAACAAGTTCTTTTCCATAAGATATACTCCTTTTATTGCATAAAAGATAATATGGGTGATATCTTGTACATTTTTTTATTAAACAATTTACTTACTCATTGTATATTCTTATTTTTGTATGTGATTATAAATTATTGTGATACTCGTTTAATCATATCCAAGTAGTATTTGTTATAAACATATATAATGAGAATTATGATTAACTCCTATTTTTAGTTATCGTTCTATTGTGCTTATATTTTAAGTATTCTTTTGGAAATACTTACTGCTATTTATACCCTTTTTGGGTATTTTTTGGTAGTAGTAAAACTAAATCAGGCCGAGTTGAGCTCTGCTGACACATTTTTGCAAGCTAATCACTTTGTGATAGTTTATAACCTAATGCAGCAACGTTTTTGTACTACCGCTTTAGAATATATTTCTCAAATAATGCCACATAAATCAAAATTTATAAACCTAATAGATAAAGGTATGTTTATCAAAAAACATTTTAATGTATTTATACTCCAATATTGATGTTCGTGATTAAATGGATTACCTTCGTGACGGGCGATCACCAATTCCGGATTCTGATTCAACCTCAAAAGTGATGAGCGCTAATAAAGGAAAGGACACAGGCCCAGAATTAGAACTCAGAAGAAATCTTTGGAAAAATGGCCTTAGGGGATATCGTATTCACCCCAAAAATATACCGGGGCGCCCAGATATAGCTTATACTAGATACAAATTAGCTATATTTATGCATGGCTGTTTTTGGCATAGGTGCCCTAAATGTAATCTCCATCTCCCCAAATCCCATACTCAATTTTGGGAAGACAAATTTCAAAAAAATGTCGAACGGGATATTAAGAAAAAGATAGAATTGGAATCATTGGGATGGAAAGTATTGGTGATTTGGGAATGTGAATTAATCAAAGATATAGGTAATTGCATTGAAAAGATTAAAATAGCTTTAGTGAAAAGAAAAACAAATGAACAATGATAATAAAGGGGTCACAGTAATAGACCTTTTCTGTGGAGCTGGTGGATTCAGCGAAGGTTTCCACATGGCTGGTTTCGATGTCGTATATGGCATTGATAATTGGAAACCCGCATGTGAAACACATTCATTGAACAATCTAGGCGAAACTGGGAACATAGACCTTCTTTCTGTTGATATAGATGATGTTTTGGATATTAAATCCAAACTTAACAAGAAATATGGGGAAATTGACATAGTAATTGGCAGTCCCCCATGTACCGAGTTCTCTTATGCTAAGAAAGGGGGAAGAGGCAATATCGAGAAAGGAATGCTTTTGATAAGAAAACATCTATTATTCGTTTCATTATTCAAACCAAAATATTGGCTAATGGAGAATGTCCCAAGACTGAAATCTGCTATTGAGGACGAAAGTATCAAACATAATGGCCCAGGATGGTTTATTCCTTATAAAAAGATTGGGATACCTCCTGGTAGATTTGAAGAATTAGGCATCAATAGTAAATTGCTTCATATTCCAAAAGGTGGCATATTCACTGCTAGTGACTATGGTGCATGTCAAAACAGGAAACGATTCATTGCAGGTAATTTCCCTATAGATAATATGAAAAACCATGTTGTTCCAAAAGATTTTGATGTTAGTCTAGGCAAAATAATAAATTCCTTAGAAAAATTAAGAACACAGGATAATGGTCATGTCACAGACCCAAATTACCCCCATCATCAAGTAGATATTAGACACCTTAGAGATTATGATTATGACACATCCTTACATCCTATGTATTGGGAAGAGATGAGATATGCAAAGAGGAGGGCCATCCAATATGGCAAGATGAAATTCCCGGAGGACATGGGCTCCCCATCTAGAACGATAATGGCGACGGCAAATTCATCCTCGAGGGAAGCATTGGTTTTCGATACAGGTAAAATGAAGTTTTATCAAGGCAGAAAAAGACCAATATTTCGTCAACCTACTGTAAGAGAGGTATCTTGTATCCAAGGATTTCCTTTGGACTTTCAATTGTTGGCTAGTAAAATCAATGACAGGTACAAACTTGTGGGTAATGCCGTTCCATGCCGATTATCCTATTCCTTGGCCCTATCCATATTAGATGAAATTGATTCTAATAAAAATAATATAACTGATGATGAGTACCTTAATCGTGTGAATACGGCCCTATCTAGAAGAAAAAAGAATCGTTATCTCCCAATTATTACAAATCCTTCAAAGATCGTAGCTGAGGCCAATGATGGAGATAATATTCATAATACCTTTAAGGCAAGATCGAACAAAAGGATAAAAAGAAAATTATTATCCTCTAAGTTACCTGGAGATTCCCACATCGTTGTCTTTGATAATAGCATCATCGATAATGATAAACTAAAGGGCAGCACTGAATGGAAGGTATGTATCCACAGGGGCGTAGGAAAGGGTTATGCTAAGGTATTCATGGACAAGATCAGCATTGGGATTATTCTAAAAGGTCTCGACAGACGTTTTACCTCTGATGAGAAATCCATAATCAAAGAGCTTTTCCAACGTATCGATGAGGGGATACCAAAATTGAAGGGCGGCTGGATAGAGTTCAAGGACTTTTCTTCCTCGATTCCATATAAGGGATACATAAGTAAGGATAGACTTGAACTGCCCGATATAGAAACCTTTCAAAGGATGTTCACAAAGGATATACGGAAGATTGGGAATTATGTTGGCCCCATTGATATCTTCGACGGTCTTGATGCATTGATGTTAGAAGTGCTATGTGGACATAAGAATATGCTCGACTCTACACTATGCTTGAACTCATTGACCGATGAGGACATCTACATAGATTTCGAGGCATCTGGCGCATCTCGTATCGCGGGTAAAATCAAAATACCATTGATAACGATCTTTGCAGCATTCGCATCTGTTTACGTATTGAACAGGATGTACGAAAAAGCGGGATCAGGATATAATGTCTATTCACGTTCTATATCCGAGGCAGTTGCCATGATAAAAGAATAGGGTGGATAAGAGCACAAATCCCACATATGTTCTAATAGCATGGATTGTCCCCACTATTTTTCGCAAAATCTCTGTATCCCTCCAAGATACCACCATGCAACCAAGGTCGTGAATCAGAGTTCTCTCTTTCTAGATA
>JAUVXU010000045.1 GCA_030603445.1 Methanomicrobia archaeon
GCTAAACGTGGAAAGTGGGATGTAGCTTTCAACAATTATGCAACCAATATGATCGGATATAGGCCAGATACTGGCGCGATCTTTGATACAAAGATCGGTATGAAAGGCCTATGGGCACTAATCGGTGGATTCATGATTCACAAGGTAGCAAGCTTACTTGGTATTAACAGAGCACTTGGTAGAGCTAGGATTCCATTCTTGAGGGTATAAACATGCCTTTCAATATGGTGGGATTCGTAGAAAGCACGCCAGGTACTGGCACAGTACCAGTAGCAGTCGCGCTTAACGAACAATTATACCAGAATCACCTGGACGATCTAATGATCACTAAAGAGGCAACATTCGTTCTGGGAGTACATGCAGCCGCAGTATCAACTGGCGCACGTGTAATTCTTAGGCAGCCTAAGATGATCGATTACGATATCATCAAGGTAGCAGAGGATGGGATGAGCTCACCTACATGCGCGTACACTCCATATATGGCCAGGCCGTTACCCCTAAGAGTTGATAAACTCAACGCCTTAATCGTGAACGCAACGGATGAGGCCGTTCTTATCGGTGTACTTTTAGGATCTGGGAAGATCACTCAAGCGATGAAAGATGAAGTAAACCCTACACACGTTATACATGGAATAGGGGATACCACACTTACAACGCTAACCTGGGGACATTGCCCAATAACCTGGAATGAAACGCTAGATGCTGGGATTTATGAAGTGATCGGTATGAGATGTGGAACCTATATCGCAGCTGCTTGGCAGATGTGTTTAGCTAGATTATCGATACCTGGATCTCAAACCTGGAAACCAGGAGTACCATGCACCAGGATGCTAGCAGATAAAGAGGAATATCAAAATGCTAGGTATGAAATGTATTCTGAATGGCCATTAATGGGAATTCGATTCGACACTCAACACATGCCCAATATTGAATGTTTATCAGCAGCAGCGATCACAAACGAAAACGTAGATCTCACTATCCAAAAAGTGGAATAATTTATGGATAAAGAAGAATTTATCCAAGTTTTAGATCACTTATGTGAGGATGTAAAAAAACTC
>JAUVXU010000041.1 GCA_030603445.1 Methanomicrobia archaeon
CCCGTTTCTTCATCGATAGCCCGAAGAAAGTATCCACCCATTCTGCTTCCACAATTTCATATCCCGTCCAGCGCACCACTTTCACCAACTCCTCTAGGGTATATTCTCTATGGTGTTCTCCGTGAAATGGGGATTTGTAGACATACTCAATGGAAGGCATAAAGGATCGGCCCAACAACATGGTAATACGCCTTTTCAAATTCACAATATTGGGGGTATCCACGATAAATACTCCTCCACCACGAAGAACCCGATACATTTCATCCATAGAACCTTTAGGGGAGTTGTGAAGATGCTCAATAGTAGCTCCCCAATATACTACGTCAAAAGCATTATCCTGAAAAGGAAGCTTCTCCTCCTCTATTTTGGTGTCTACCAAAGGAATGCCAGTGTCCTCAAACCGGAGATGCATATTTCCAGAAATCTGAAAGGAGTCAACACCATATACGTAAAAACCTCTCTTTTTCAACACACGGGCCATATAACCATAACCGATAGAAACATCCAGGTATCTACAATCTGGAGGCAAATACCTATAGATTTTCGCGATAATGTGAAGATGATGGGGAGAACCCTGCGACAAAGGCTTTATCTTCGTGATGCCTCTGGCATAGGCTGCCCTGTATTCCGTCACAAGATCCTTAGAACATTGTGCCTTCGGCAAGTTCATTTTTTAGCTTTTTTTGTCCAATTACTTTACGATGTCCCAATCATCACGCTCAAAATCGCATCTTCGATGAATTCACCATGGTTGTAAAATGGAGTGACGATAGAGATTTTCGGATGCGCTTGATTCATTTGGATAAAGTATCTTTGTTATAGCCTGCTACTAAACGACCATGACCGAGCTTTCGTGTCAGAATAGTCCCAGCAGCGAGCAGAACCCAAAAGAAAATCGTAAAGTCAAAGAAAAATGCGTAAATAAGATGCATAAAAACACAGATTTGAATAGCAAAGCTCAGAAGTTTGTAGTATCTATCGCTTTCCATTCGCACATATCTGTGCATTTCAATATACCAAAATGCAACTCCTGTCAAAAGTAAAAGAAGCCCTATAATGCCAAACTTTGAAAAATACATAATATATCCATTATGAACTGCTACTCGCTGCAATGTGTGGCCATAAAACCATTTACTATATCCTCCAAGACCTTCGCCAATAATTGGGTGCTTCATTGCTGTCGCTAGTTACTGCTCCCAACCTGCGAGACGCCAAGAACCCGTCAGGTCTTTTTGC
>JAUVXU010000007.1 GCA_030603445.1 Methanomicrobia archaeon
GACTGTGAATCATCCCCCACCCTTACCAACTGCATTTTCACTAATAACAAGGCGACACGAGGTAATGGAGGAGGTATGGTCAATTGGTGGCACACATACCCGACCGCCACGAACTGCACGTTTGATCGCAACTATGCCGAAGAAGATGGCGGAGGTATGTACAATGAAGAATCATCCCCTACTGTCACGAACTGCACGTTCATAAGTAATACTGCAACAAGAGGCGGGGGCATGTACAGTGGAGGTTCCTATCTGGATGTTACCGATTGTGTATTTACCAACAATGATGCAGAGTATGGTGGGGGTATATACAGTTCAGGCTGTTTCTATCCAATCGCCACGAACTGCACGTTCGAAGGAAATGAAGGCGGAGATATATACGACCCTGACTTTGACAGTTAGATAAAAAACAAGTGCTTTTACATTATTGATATGAAATATTTAGGATAAATTATTTATTTGCTAGGATTAATTTCATTCATGAATTTTAGTTCACATAGTGGAGAAATAAGTATAATTGCGAATATTATCAGTGAATTAGGGATAATTACAGACCCTATACCTAAAATAGTTGCAATAGGGTTGATTAAGTACTTAACAAAACATGATTTCGAATTTGATAAGGCTGTTGGAGATTCGATATTGGAACTGCAAGATAAATACGAACAGCTAAGGCCTGAAAATTTGAAAAATAATGAGGAGTTTTGGTCGATGTTATTGAAGGCCTCAATGATTGCAGCAACTACGATGAAGAAGGAGAAAATAGAGGCTGCCAGAAATACAGTAATAAACGGACTATTGTTAAATATTGAAGAAAGTAAGCAAGCCCTTTATTTAAGATTTATTGATGAGTTGGTAGTTGATGAATATATAATGTTAAAATTTTTCGACAATCCTTTTTTATATTATCAATCGAAACATAAAGCTAATCCTGAATTTTCTGGTAAGATATCCAGATTAGACTACTTCTTAAAATGTTTCCCTAACTACAGTAAATCAAAAGATTATGTTATAATATTTTATGATCATTTGATAAATCAAGGATTACTGAAAAAGAAAGATTATAATGTTAGTATTATGAATCTCCACAATTCAAGTTCTACAAGTATAGGAAAAGAATTCCTCCATATCATTGAAAATCCAAAATAAGTATAATGTTATTTTAACCTTTCGATTATATTGCAACGTCAAATACTCTAGCACCCTAAACGTACTTCTGTTGAAGTCCAGCAGTTCGTTTTTCTGGAGTAACATGATGTCAGGTAGTGATAAAAAGAGAATAGTAACTACACTTTCTTTTCTCCAGTTTCCTCATGATTGTCTCGTTCACCCCTTAACCACCCCGTCCGCAACGTATTTCCCGTCTATATCCTCCAAGGTGTCCCCTGTGACTATCCCCTCTAATGTCCTCTACACCAGAATAGTCCTTGAATTCCTCCTGCCCTCCTGAACACATCGAGAATCAGATCATAGTCGGGAAGGTCGAACTTTGCATCCATCTCCCCTCTCATGTTAGGGAACCATATGCGCCTTTGCTTTGTTATAGGGCCGTTAGCAATGAATTATTTTCCTATAGAAATACTATTTAAACTTAAAATAGTTAAACAATGTTGCAATGTCAAATTTCAATGAAACAATGGAAATGTACAATAAATATGGGGGCAAAGAGCAAATACAATCATTAATCAGCAAGTATCAAGATATTGCAAGTAAAGGAAAATTAAATCAATATAACGAAGAAATTACCAAGAAAGATTTCATTCTTCCGATGTTTCGTGCTTTGGGTTGGGATGAGGTGTTCGCAGAAGAAAAAGTTTCAAGAGGCCGTGTTGACTACGCTTTAAAGATCAATGGAATACCAAAACTATTTGTAAAATCAAAAGCTTTGAAAGTAGATCTAGACAAGGAGGAGTTTGCTAAACAAGCTATTAATTATGCTTGGCACAAAGGAGCTACGTGGGTGATACTTACTAATTTTAAGGAAATTAAAGTCTACAATGCTAAATGGAAGGGAACTAATCCTACTCAAAATCTTTTTTTTAGTACGGGGATGGACCAGTATGTGGATGAATCTGATAAAATTTGGATTCTCTCTCGCGATAGTATGAAAAAAGGGCTTTTAGATAAAAAAGCCGAAAAACGGAAGAATAAATCAAAGAAGATTCCTATTGACAAACAACTGTTGAAAGATTTGGCACAATTTAGGGAGGCGCTATCAAAGAGCATTGTTAGGTACAATCAAGACAAGCAGCTCTTAGAAGAAGATGTAGATGAAGCAGTTCAGCATATCCTTGATAAACTGATGTTCATACGCTTACTAGAAGATAGGCAGATATGTCCTTTCATGCTGCAAGAGATGCTATGTGAGGCTAAGAAAAAGACAGTTCATATCAGGCTTGATGAACTGTTCAAAAAAATAGATAAGATATACAACAACAAGCTTTCCAGAAAACATCTGCAAGAAGATCTTATCATCGATAATTATACTCTTGAAATGGTAATATGCGGCTTGTATAGTTCTTCTGATGGGACAGTCTATGACTTCAGTTTAATCGATGCCGATATATTGGGAAATATGTATGAACAGTATCTAGGCAATATCGTCAAAAAGACTGATAAGAGAAAAATACATCGCAAGGAACAAGGGGTATACTACACGCCCACATATCTTGTTGATTATATCATCAAAAATACAATCGGGGAATTGGTAAAGCAAAAGAAGTTTGACATTGATAAGATCAAAATACTTGACCCTGCATGTGGTTCGGGTTCTTTTCTTATGAAAGCGTATGATTACCTTTTAGCCCTGCACAGTGAGAAAAAAGGAATGGCAGAACAGACAAAGCTTGATATTACTACTAACATGGAACTACCCTATGAAAAAAAAGTTGGCATTCTAAAAAACAGCATTTTCGGTGTTGATATTGATCCAAAGGCTGTTGAGATAGCACAGTTCAACTTACTTCTAAAGGCTGCAGAAAAGAAGCATCAGCTTCCTACTTTACAAGATAATATCAAATTAGGAAATAGCCTTGTTGACGATCCTAATTATGAAGGCAGCCGAGCTTTCAACTGGGAAAAGGAGTTCAAAGACATTTTTTCAACTGGCGGATTTGATGTGATAATTAGTAATCCTCCCTGGGGGGCGGATATTGATAGTATATCAGGGTATTTAAAAGAAAATTATCCTAATTCAACTAAAGCCCGTTTAGATATATACAAATGTTTTATAGAAAGAAGTTTAGGATTATTAAAAGAAAACGGGCTATTAGGATTTATAGTGCCCAGCACCATCTTATTCCAGTCAACATATAAAGATATTAGGCAGTTAATAAAGGAATATTCTATTATATATATCATTAATCTGGGTGAAAAAGTCTTTAAAGAGGTTGAAACGCCTTCATGTATCATAATTATAAAAAGCAAACAAATAAAAAAAATAAAGTAAAAATAATGGACGTTTCTTATTCAAAAGATAATTTTTATAAAAAAAATAAGTTATTATTCCCGAAGTATACGTTTTTTCCTCAAAAAATATATGAAAATACTATAGAGAATGTCTTTGTAACATTTTACAGGGAGCTAAAAAAAGATGAGGTGCCCCTTGAAGATGTTCTTTTATGCAAGGATACAGGCATCAACTATTCTTGCAAAGGGGTGGGGATGAAAAATAAGGGAAAAAGCAATTTATCAAAAAGGATAATCTACTCTGGTAAACATCTTAATAAAAACGATCATGAATTTTTAAAAGGAATAGATATTAACAAGTATGTTGTGAACTATCATCCGGACAGGTATCTAAGAAATAATTATAATAGTTTGCTAAAGAAAAACGAGTTTGTTGGATATGATATTGTTACTTTTAATACGTGTCCAAAAATATTATGGCGCCAGACGGCCGATAGGCCCATAGCCGCTATTGATTATCAGGGAGTATGGTATGGGCGCAGCATTCATGCAGGAACATTAAAAGATGAAAGATTTGATCGTAGGTATATAGCCGCCCTGCTTAATTCAAATTATCTGGCCTATATTTACTCACAAATCTCAAAAGAGAAAGGAAGGATTTTCGCACAAGTTAAATTAAATAAGATAAAAAAACTGCCTATAAAAATAGCAGGGCCAAAAGAACAAGAGATATTATCTGCTAGTGTGGAAATGATAGAAAAATATAAGACAAAACTACTGTCGCATCAAGGAAATAATAGTGACGAAAAGAAAATACTAGAAAATAAAATTAGGGATATTGAGACAAATATCAATAAGCATGTATATAGGATATACGAAGTACCAGAAAACGAAAAAAATATGATAGAAGAGATATATGGAAATTAAAAATCCACGTAAACCCTTGTTTCTTAGTTGTGAGTACTAAAATTTATTAAATTACAACTTGAACATGGTCTCTGTTTATCATTAGTTTTCATGAAGCTTACCACAACTATTAAAATATATCATACAAATGTTAACCGATGATAGAGAGTAGTTTTATCCTGCTTGATGGCGTGGGAAATACACTTGAACGCAGGCTTTGGGCAGATGATATAACATCGTGGGAGAAGTTCATATCGTCCTCTTCACTTCCGAGAATTTCTGATAAAAGAAAATATGCCCATGACAATATGTTGCGTAAGGCAATAGCTAATCTGTCCTGTAGAAATGATGCCTTTTTTGCTTATCACATGCCCTCTAACGAACATTGGCGCTTGTATGACAAGTTCAAGGATAGTGTGGCATATCTCGATATAGAGACTACTGGGCATTATGCAGGAAACATCACTACTATGGTCGGAATATATGATGGGAACGAGTTTACTACACTAATTAAGGGCGAGAATCTGTCAAAAGAATCCATCCAAAAAGCACTTGATGGAAAGAAGATGCTTGTGACGTTTTTTGGCAGAGGTTTTGATGTTCCTGTCCTTAAGAGAGAGTTTGGAATCACACCCCCTGCACTTCATGTTGATTTGTGCTTTGCCGGCAAGCGGTTAGGTTATAGGGGGGGACTTAAAAAAATAGAGATAGAATTGGGAATTGCAAGATCCGATGAAACGTGTGGCCTTAGCGGTGCTGATGCTGTGCATCTCTGGAATGCATATGTTACGCGTGGGAACGATGCGGCTTTAGATACTCTTGTCAAGTATAATAAGGAAGATGTCATAAATCTTGAAACTCTAGCAAACATTATATACCCTGCTCTTACAAAGCATACGATGGAACTGTTTTAGGAAACCTTAAACTAAAGTTTCATTTCCACATATATGCACTATGTTTGTTAGTTAATTATTTAAATTATCATAAGATATATGTGATTGTTACAACTATTACATTGGTGGGTTAATGCCTAAGTTAAATATAAAATCTGCGGGAAAAGATATCACGCGATATGTTGGATCCATATACAAAAAAGAGAAACGCGAGGGAAAGAAGATAGGCCTCCTTGTCGATGGACCTAATATACTGCGTAAGGAATTTTCCATAAATCTTGAAGATATACGTAATATACTAAATGATATGGGGGATATTAGGGTAGCTAAGGTCTTCCTTAATCAATTCGCATCTCAAGGGCTTATAGAAGCCATATCCAATCAAGGATTTGATGTGATTGTCGTCACAGGAGATACGGATGTACGCATTGGTGTTGAGGCTATGGAAGTAATATATATGGATACTGTAAATACAATAGCACTTGCTACGCGGGATGCAGATTTTCTTCCAGTCATTATAAAAGCTAAAGAACATGGCAAAGAAACGATTGTTATCGGTGCAGATCCTGGATTTTCAGTTGCTCTCCAAAATGCGGCCGATTATGTGATTCGTATGGGCGGCGAAGAAACAAAACAGGATGAAGAGCTCTACCTTTAGATGTCGAGTACCTTGACCGAAGCTGCATGCGTTTGTATGAAATCCCTGCGGGGTTCAACCTTTTCACCCATAAGAATAGTAAATATTTCATCTGCAGCAACAGCATCGTCTGATGTGACCTTTAAGAGGGTCCTCTTTTCAGGGTCCATGGTAGTTTCCCAGAGTTGTTCTGGATTCATCTCACCTAGACCTTTGTAGCGCTGTATATCGCATCCTTGTCCAAATTCCTCGATGAAACTTTCTTTTTCTGCCTCGGAATAGGCATATTTTTCATTTTTTCCTTTCTTGACCTTGTACAAGGGAGGTTGTGCAATGTAGATATATCCGGCATCAAGAAGTTGCTTCATATGCCTATAAAAGAATGTCAGGAGCAGTGTTCGGATATGGGCGCCATCAACATCAGCATCGGTCATGATAACTATTTTGTGATATCTAGTTTTAGATATGTCAAATTCTTCTCCGATTCCTGCACCAATAGCTGTTATCATAGCGAATATCTCTTTATTTTTGAAGATTTTGTCGATACGTGCCTTTTCCACATTTAGGATTTTTCCTCTGAGAGGAAGTATGGCTTGGATGTGGCGGTCCCTCCCCTGTTTGGCAGAGCCTCCTGCAGAGTCTCCTTCAACTATGAAGATCTCACATTTTGAGGCGTCTTTCTCAGAGCAGTCTGCTAGCTTTCCCGGAAGTGATGATGATTCAAGCACGCTTTTCCTGCGAGTGAGCTCACGGGCCTTTCTTGCCGCCTCACGCGCTTGTGATGCCACGATGGCCTTCTCTATTATTTTCTTTGCTACTGAAGGATTCTCTTCTAGAAATTCCCCTAACGACCGTGTTACCATGGACTCAACTATGCCCCTCACATTGCTGTTTCCAAGTTTTGTTTTTGTTTGTCCTTCAAATTGAGGATCGGTCATTTGTATTTTTATGACGCAGGCAAGCCCTTCTCTTGCATCATCACCCGTCATTGCCCCGTTCTTTAGTAGATTGCATTGTTTTGCATATTCGTTTAATGAACGGGTAAGTGCGGCCTTAAATCCACTCAGGTGCGTTCCTCCTTCGATGGTGTTTATGCTGTTAACGAAAGAGTATATTATTCCTGAGAACGAGTCGTTGTATTGCATTGCAATCTCTACGCTTACTCCATCCTTGTCGTTTGATAGGAAAATAGGGGGCTCATGGAGGGCGTTTTTGTTCTTGTTAATATTATTTACGAAAGAAATGATTCCTCCTTCGTATTTGAAATTTTTTTCCTTTTGTGTGCGTTCGTCAATTAGTGTGATGTCTATCCCGTTATTTAAGAACGCTAGTTCCCTTAATCTGTTTGCTAGTATGTCAAAGTGAAAATCTATATTCTCAAAGATGCTTGTATCAGGAAAAAAGGTAACCTCTGTCCCAACTTCATCAGTAGAACCTATTATCTCAAGCTCGGTTTTTGGAATACCTTTCTCGTATCTTTGGTAGTAGACTTTTGCATTTCTGCGTATTTTTACATCTAACCAAGACGAGAGCGCATTGACTACGGAAACACCGACGCCATGAAGTCCACCAGAAACCTTGTAGCTCTTATTGTCGAATTTTCCTCCTGCGTGGAGTTTTGTCATGACAATTTCTACTGCAGACTTTCCGTAGACAGCATGCATGTCTATAGGAATGCCTCTACCATCATCTTTTACTGTAACAGAGTTGTCCTTATGTATTGTAACTTTTATGGTTGTGCAAACTCCTGCCAGCGCTTCATCAATGCTATTATCCACAACCTCAAAAACGAGATGGTGAAGACCTCTTGCATCCGTAGACCCTATGTACATTGAAGGTCTTTTACGCACTGCATCAAGCCCTTCTAGCACTTGGATATCCTTTGCACCATACTCTTCTGTCATAAAAATTCACCACTAAGAAGTATGTCATTATCATAGTATTGTTCTTTAAAAAGGTTGCTCTGTTTACAAGGGATAAATTTATCTAAATAGGCGATTATTTTTCTCTAAAAAATCACACTTCACTAAGTATATTGAAATATTGAATAGATAGTTTGCATTCCAAAAAAAGAGCATATGTTTTATTCATTCCATATATGTTCTCTTTTGTCGATGATGCGCTTGGCTTTATGCGTTGCTCTAGGCAGAGTATCTTCGCTATAAACAACTACACGAGGAGCAACCCCGAGTGCAGCTTTTATTTCTGTTTGTATGCGAAGCTCCAAATTAAGGAGATTTCCCTTAAAATTTTTCACATGTTCTGTTTCAATGGTAAGAGCATCAAGGTGATTTTCGCGCGTAACAATAAGTCTATATTCTCCTGTTAGGTCTTTATTTGCGCGTACAATAGCCTCAATTGCGGATGGCATGACGTTTACTCCTTTTATTATAAGCATGTCATCAACTCGTCCATGTACACCTATTAGGCGTTTATGCGTCCTTCCACATGCACATTTATCTAGTTCGTATGTAACAATGTCGC
Organism: Methanomicrobia archaeon; assembly: GCA_030603445.1. Taxonomy (GTDB): domain Archaea; phylum Methanobacteriota_B; class Thermococci; order Methanofastidiosales; family NM3; genus NM3. The sequence continues at coordinate 8,329 of JAUVXU010000007.1, forward strand.
CTGTTCTAAAACGAATTAATGGGCGAGCCATTTTTTTTAAGGTGGTAATGTACATTTCCCCTCTTTCCCCTTCTGCTACATGTTCTCCAGTTTCACGATCTATAACCTCGACAAGAATGTGGTCTTCAGCTACGTGGAGCCCTGCTTGTTCGGTGCATTCCCCTGCACATGCTCCGAAGATGTCAGAAATGCCATAATAATCGTAGACTTTTGCATCCCACAGTTCTTCTATGCGGCGGCGCGTGTTATCAATAGATCCCCCTGGTTCCCCTGCAACAAATAGTTTCTTGATGGATGAAGAGGTAGGTTCAAAGCCCATTTTTGCTGCCGTTTCACCAAGGTACCATGCATAGGACGGTGTTGTCCATATTACGGTAGGTTTGTATTGATCGATGATTTTTATAAGCCTCTCTGATGCAATAGTCCCGGCGTGTATTGATAGGGCGCCTACGCGTTGTGCCCCCAGCACACAAGGGCCACCAACAAAAAGTGAAAAATTAAGCGCATGACAATACCTGTCATTTTTCCTGAGGCCCGAAGAATAAAAAAGTCTTGCTTCATAGTCAATCCATTCATCAAAGTCTTGTGCAGTGAATGGCGATGCTGTAGGGTTTCCTGTGGAACCCGATGACGATGAAATGTAGACTATATCGTCCTCTGGCACACAGATCATTTTCCCAAGTGGAGGAAAACTTTCTTGGTCCAATCGGATATCCTCTTTTGACATAGTTGGAAGTTTTTCAATATCTTTTATAGAATGCAGGTCTTCACATGCATCTGGAATCCTATTGGCGTAATAGGTGCTTCTATTTATTGCATGCTTCAATGTATATTTAAGTAGTTTTAACTGCAGTTTTTCTAGTTCTTCTCGTTTAAGAGTTTCAACAGAATCCCAACATGGCACTTTTTCACATCCGTAATATTAGGTCAAAGGCAAGAATTTTATTAATATATTTTATTGAGAGAAATATTCCTATTATACTTATCTTAACCACTAAATATATTTACGTGTTGATATACTAATGTCATGAAGGGTGTTGTTTCTCAACTTCAATTAATACGTGAGATGGTATATAGAGATGATGTGCAGCTTGGAGATCCATTCAAGGTATTGATAAAGACCATTTTATCTCACAGAACTCGTGATGAGAACACGGACAAGGCGGCAGACAGGCTTTTTGCAAAGTATCCTACTGCCATGATACTGAAATCTGCACCTTTAGAAGAAGTCGAGGAGCTTATACGCTCCACAGGTTTTTACAATGTCAAGGCAGCCAGGATAATAGAAGTTTCCCGCATCATAGATGAGGATTTAGGAGGTAAAGTTCCAAGGTCAAAGGAAGAATTGATGCGTTTACCAGGAGTAGGCCCAAAAACCGCTAACTGTGTTCTTGTTTTCGCATATGGTTTAAATGCAATCCCTGTAGATACCCATGTACATCGTATTTCTAATAGAATTGGATGGGTCAACACAAAAACACCTGAAGAAACTGAAGTGGCACTTGAGAAAATCGTGCCGAGGAACAACTGGCGTATAATAAACGAGCTGTTGGTGCCATTCGGGAAGAGCATATGTCGCCCTATAAAACCCAAGTGTGATTTATGCATGATTGAACGTTCGTGCAGGCATAATCAATATGTACTTCACAAAAAAAGGAAATCTAGTAAGACAAATGACATATCAAAAACCAATAGGCTTAAAAATTACGAATGAAATGTTGTAATGGTGAGGCATGTGAGCGATTTAGAATTGAAAAAAGCTAGGAAGACGGACAGGATAGTCATTTACAATAAAAAAGGTGCAATCGATGAGACTGCATGTCTGTTCTGTGGTAAGGTAAAGAGTGACGGAGTCTCAAAGATGGCTATAGATTATGGCGCAGGCGTCTTGTTTGCTAGGGTCTGTCAAGAAGACCGCAATAAGACCGTGGGGGAGTTTATTGCTGAGGCAGTATATGCTGCATCCGAAGTAGAGCTAGATCCTGATTCAAATATGCAAATAGACCTAGTGCTTCGTCAACTTAAGGAAGAAGAATAAAATAATCTAAAATTTTTCTTTATTTTGTAATTTTAATACATTTCAGGCGATATCCTTGGAATCATTGCCATAAGCACGGATTGCATACTGAATTCTTTGCGATTTATAATTCCTTTTGAGAGCATACCAATAGCGCCATTTTCATGTTTTATATTTTTATTTCCACTAATGGATGCGAAAATATCACCTATTTCTTTTCCCAATTCGACTTCCTCAATGACTGAGGGGGGATATGCAAATCCGCCACTATGTCCTATTGTTATTCGTCCATCCCTATCACTAATAACACAAAACTGCAAATCCAAATGTGTCGCTGCTATTTTGTATATTCCTGCTTCTAACCCGATACCATAATCAACATCATGGTATTTCATGACTGCATCTGCCCTATTGAAGGCCCCATGATAAATCTCTTCTAACCCGATTGGTTGGTGTGGCACTCCAGAATCAACCGTATACCCCTTTACACGGTAATTTGTGTCTTTTTTCAAGCTTCTTGTTACTAATCGGATTGTATCATCTACTGCCGCTATTTTAATTGGATTAGAAGAACCCACTCCAAAATGTACAATATGCTTCTTCATATATTTCCCTATATCCTATCTGTTCTTGACCTTTGTTCGCGGCGTATATCTTCAAGCAGTGTTTTTGCTTCAGTCAGCCTGTTGTCAATTTCAACTGCCATTTCAAGAAATTCCTGGGCTTCCATAAGATCCCCTTCCTCAAAAGCTATCTTGCCTCGATAGAACCAAGGCTCCGCATATTTATTTATTCGTCCATTCAATAAGTGTTCGAGCACTATTTTTGATTCGGTAATTTTACCCATATTATACAATGCAATTGCAAATTGGCTGTTTATACGTTCATTATTTGGTTTTTTCTCTAGTGCGAGATTAAAGAGGCTTTCAGCTTCTTCATATTTTCCAATGCGAACGAGCACTGATGCTTTCATAGCTAGTAGCTCCGGATTTCCTTTATCAAGTCCACATGCCACTTCATAACACTGCAAAGCTTCCTCGTATTGCTCCAATTTAGCAAGGAAGTAGCATTTGTTTGCCATAAATACCTTGTTGTATGGTTTTTCTTGCAATGCTTCTTCAATAAGCGCCAAGGCCATTTTGTAATCGCCATCTTTGCTGGCTTTCACAGCTTTTTTATTGAGGCGTTCTGCTGTGAATTTGATTTTATTTAAAAAACCCATAGACTACATTGTAGGAAGGCATAAATAATATTTGTGTTTTTCTATATTTGGTATTTTCTTTAGCGGCCTATTTTTAACTCTTCAAAAGGCGTCACAAATTTTGGGATAATACAATAAGATTCATTAGGCGCATGCGCATCGCTTCCAAAGGATACAGAGACCCCTTTATTTACGGCAGATTGGTATAGTGTTTCGTCAGATGAATATTTTGCATTATATTCAAGAGCAATTCCGTGTTCGAGAAGAGCTTCAAATAGATATTCCCAATCTGAGCACCATGTGTTTTGTGTTAGTGGGTGAGCTATAATGTCTATCTTCTTTTTTGCTATCAGATCAATAAGATCGAGGATATCAAAACCATCAGATACATGTGCAAGGCGGTAGTCGTACCCTTTTGCAATATGACCTACGATTGGAAAGCGAAGTTCAATTCCGTACAATACTTCAAAATCTAACACTTTTTTAAAGTCTGGCTTCCCGCTATGCTTTACGAATCCAATAATCTCTCTTTCTTGCTCGATTATAGGTAAGGCGTAATCAAGGATGCTGTATCGTTTTCCAACATGTGTATCAAAATGGATATGTAGGTCATAGTTTTTCCCTTTTCCATAAAAATTGTTGTTTCGCATACGAATCCCGTTTTTTTAATACAACAGTTAGGCTGTCGCGTGCTAATCTGAATTCAGGATTAATGTCCAAAGCTTTTTTGTAGTTGTTAATGGCTTCCTCAAGGTCGCCTTCTTCGAACATAATAAATCCAAGGTTATAGTAAGGGTCTGCATATTCTGGATCTACTTGTATGGCTTTGACAAAATACTCAATAGCATTCTTGTATATGCACTTCAGTTTGTAGATCATTCCAATGTTATTGAGCAAGATGCTATTTTTAGGCGTCTTTTTGAGTTGTTGTATATAGGAACCTAGCGATTTATCAAGATCTCCGGCACCAAAATAACAATCTCCTAACTCACCCCATGCCCACGTATTATGTGGATCCTCATTTATTGATTTTTTTAGCAATTCTATCTTTTCTTGGATGTTATCGGTGTTTTCTAGTTGTGATAAGGTGTCTTTTGCTCCTTCATATAGATTTGATGAAAACATTTCTGATTCAAATTCTTCGATATTAAGAATTGGTTCTAAATCTTCATCTATATAATTTGCTTCCTCTTCTTTGTCAAGGGGTGTTTTTTCGTAAATAGAGGAGAGTTCAAAGAACGCTTCTTTGTAGGACCTCATGTTGTAGTATTGTGATGCTCTTTCAATTAACATTTCTATATCATAATCTCCTGTTGCATCGTTCCCAACAGATTTTTTCTCCATTTTTGATTTTATTGTCGTTAAAAGTGCATCGTATTTTTCTTTGTATCTGTAAATTACTACGTCATTTTCTATATTTTTTCGGGCACGTTTTAGATAGAACAATGCTCTTCCAAAAAGTCCATTTGTTGCGAGTTCTTCAGCTTTTTCAAAATCAGGGTAATTTGAGGCTGAAATATTATGGCCTTGCAGGAATGATACATTTTCTCTAAGATCCGTCAATGCATCAATTACCATTTCTTTTTTAGTGATGATATGATGTTCTTCTGGTAAGGATGTATCATAATCTGTGAATCGTGCAAGAGTTTTTTGTTGGGAAATATAATCATCATAATTATTATTAAGTTCATCTATTATTATAAAAGGAACCTTTTCCAAACGCAGTTTGCTAAGATGCATAAATCTGATGTTTTTTTCTGGGTCTGAATTAACAACTGCCATAACAGTAGTTGGTTTAATATCTTGAATTCGTGTTTGTATTTTAAAGTTTTTAAACGAAATAAAGCTAGCATTTGGGTCACTTAGATATCCCCATCCAACTATTTCTAGGTTTTCCTTGGTTTTATCAACGTTTCTCGGGAAGTCATTTGTATATTGTGTTTCTACAGCATCAATAATATATGTGCATTTTTCAGTATTTGCATAAAATCCGTAAAGAATGAAAATATCTTCTATTTTTTGGGGATTTTTCAAATTTTCCCAAACACGCCTTAAAATTTTTACCTTAAAGGACATATTTATCAATATATTCTCTCTTACATACCTTATTAAATATTTTTCTGTCTCCTAGTGCGATGGCCTATTTTCTACAACAATAATTCATTTGCTATGTGTTCAAAAATATTGTGAAGTATTGGCTTTTTCATACATCATTGGAAATATTTATAAATTAAGAATATATTATCATATTGATATTATGAAAGTATTTGGTGTGTACGGATTCAAAAATTCAGGCAAAACGGCTGTTGTTACCTCTATTGTGCGTGAATTGCGCAGAAGAGGAAAAAGCGTAGCTGCTATAAAACAAGTTTCTCATCCCGATTTCTCTATAGACACTCCCGGAGTTGATACGGATTTGTTCTCAAAGGCAGGGGCGCGCAGCATAGGTGTTGTTAGTGAGAATGAAACGTCAATTATCTATAAGAATAGAAAATCTCTTATGGATCTCATTCCATTTTTTAATGCAGATTACCTGATCCTCGAAGGATTTAGGCAAGCGCTTGTTCCAAAGATCATAACTGCACGCAACAAAGAGGAACTTGAAAAGGATTTTCGTCGAGAAGTGTTTGCTGTCAGTGGGCTTGTAGCTAATGAAATATTAGAATACAAGGGAAAGAAAGCAATATCAATAGGCAAGATTGAAAAACTTGTGGATATAGTGGAAGAGAAGAGTTTTGAGAAGATCCCTGAGCTAAATTGTAAAGGTTGTGGCCTCACTTGTGAGGAAATGATGTATGCGGTAGTTGAGGGTGAACGTTCTATAGAGGAATGTCTTACGCTCAAGAAAGATGTAAAAATAATGGTTGGCGATAAGGAGCTGCAAATAAATATCTTTGTTCAAAATATTATAAAGAACACTATTCAAGGCATGCTTTCATCTCTTAATAACTATACCGACGACACTGTGCAAATAACGATAGAATATCCGTGATGGCATGGAGGGGCGCCATTTTCGCGATATCAAGAATTCTTTGTCTTCTTTTCTATCCGAGAGGGAGCTTAGCATGCTTCCTATGCATTATGATTCATTAGGCGACATAATATTACTGCATATCCCCCCTATCTTGGTTAAACATAAGCATCGTATAGCAAGAGCATATAAGACGACATTGGGTGCCAAGGCAGTGTTAGAAAAACAATACATTTCGGGAGAATTCAGAAAACCCATGCACACCCTTCTTGCTGGTTCAGGAACAGAAACCGTACATAAGGAGAATGGCATCAAATACAAAATGGACCTTTTACAAGTAATGTTCTCTACAGGCAATATATCAGAGAGGATTCGCATGTCAAGAGTTAAAAATGTTGGCCCGGTGGTAGATATGTTTGCAGGCATAGGTTACTTCTCACTACCTATTGCAAAATATACTGGTGCGGATGTAATTGCACTAGAAAAGAACCCAATATCTTTTAATTATCTCAAAGAAAATATAGTCCTTAACAAACTTTCGGACAAAGTGGTTGCATATAATATGGACTGTAGAGATTATACAGGAGAACCTGCATCCCGCATCGTGATGGGATATGTAGGCACGACAAATGTATTTCTTGACAAGGCTTTCTCTATTGCTGCAGATGGCTGCATCATACATTTTCATCAGACGATTCATCAACAGAATATGCAATATGAGCTTTTAGGACAGATTAAAGAGGCGGCTGAGAGGAACAATTGTGAGGTATCTGCCAACGATGCAAGGGTCGTAAAGAAGTATTCTCCAGGAGTTGTACATGCTGTTGTGGACTTTGCTGTGAAAAAGATTTATAAATAATAAGGGGAATGATGCCCAGATGTTTGAGATAAAAGCGAAAGATGGCCTTGGAAGGATTGGACGTTTACAGATAAGGAATAAAGTGGTCGAGACGCCCACGATAATGCCTGTTATTAATCCTGGAAAATTGGTAATATCTCCAAGTGAAATGAAAGATAAGTTTGACACTAAGATCATTATCACAAATTCATATATTATCTATTCATCCCCCCGCTTAAAGGAGAAAGCATTGGAGCATGGCGTTCATAATCTTCTTGAATATGGTGGAATAGTTGTAACAGATTCTGGTTCTTTTCAACTGGCGCAGTACCACGATGTAAATGTCACTAATAGCGAGATTGTACAGTTCCAAAACGATATAGATGTCGATGTGGCTACGTTCCTTGACATACCTACACCGCCTGATGTTACTTATGAAAAGGCTAAAAATGACCTGAACATAACATTGGAACGTGCAAGAGAGGCACGCATACTGCGTGAGGGATATCTCAATGGCACTGTACAAGGCTCAACACACCTTTCTCTTCGTAAAAAATCTGCTCGCGATATAGGGAAAATCGACTTTGAGATACACCCAATTGGGGCAGTAGTGCCTCTTTTTTTACAGTACAGATTCAAAGATGTTGTAGATATAGTGCTTACGGCGAAAAAAGAGCTTTCACCTGCAAAGCCGGTACACCTTTTTGGTGCTGGACACCCTATGGCGTTTTCTCTCTTCGTCTTGCTTGGATGCGATCTTTTTGATTCTGCAGCATATGTTCTATATGCGCGAGACAATCGCTACTTAACTATCACAGGCACTAAGAAATTAGATGAACTTGCTTATTTCCCATGCAAATGCCCGGTATGTAGTAGCCATACTCCAAAAGAGCTAATGGCAATGCCTTCAAATGAAAGAATCCGTCTTTTGGCAATGCATAATCTTCACGTTACGTATGAGGAACTTGCATGTATAAAACAAGCAATACATGAAGGTTCATTGTGGGATCTTGTTGAAATGCGCGTGAGGAGCCACCCGAAACTATATTATGCATTCAAGGAGGTCAAGAAATATCGCGATTTTATTAGAAAGTACGATCCCTTAGTAAAACGTTCAACAGCTTTTTACACAGGTCTAGAATCCAAATCTCGCCCTGTATTTCATACAGCTAAACTTCGCGCCCAAGACCGTGTTTCACCTATGAAAACTTTGGTCCATCCGATAATTGGACAATTTCCAGAATCTTTAGCGCACACATATCCCTTCAATGTTGAGATGGATAAAGAATTTGAGATCAATGTACCAGAACGAACTATGGTAGAAGAGATAGCTGATTATCAGTTCGGGCGCGATATCGGAAAACGCTTGTTCAAAGACACTACGATAAGTTATTCACGTAACGATAGGGTACGCACCCTTATTTCTGATGGGGTGGTCGTTGCAACGCTACGTGCACGTGATGGTCTTTTGATACTTGGAGACGAGGGCCAGAGGAGATTGCATAATATACTTCCATCTCCTTCTTATCGTGTTATAGTCGATGATGAAGTTGCACCATATATAAAATCCCATGGGGACGTATTTTCAAAATTCGTAAAGGGAATTGATACAAATCTCTATAGTGGCGAGGAAGTATTAATCGTTGATGAAAACGACTCATTGCTAGGTTCTGGATGGCTGTTGCTCTCACCATCTGAAATACCTTTTTTCACGAGAGGAATAGCAGTTAAAACGCGCAGGGGAACAAAATAAATAAATTTCATGCCAATACATTTATATTTATATGTGATATTTAAGATGATACTTCTGCTCTGTTATGGATGTGAACTACTATGGAATTTTGTCCCGAGTGTGAATCATTAATAATTCCAACGAAAAAGGATGGAAAGACACTTCTTATCTGTAAGAAGTGTGGTTATGCCAGAGATGTGGATTTGAATGATTCAAATTCTAAATTTATTGTACAAGAAAAGATATCTCATTCTCCAAAGGAAAAATTGATTGTCATTGAGGAAAATGTAGACACCCTTCCAAAGACACGCGAAGAATGCCCAAAATGCGGGAACAGGGAAGCATTTTGGTGGGAGATACAAACACGTTCTAGTGACGAGCCTTCAACTAAATTTTACCGTTGTGTAAAATGTTCTCATACGTGGAGGGAGTACTAATGTCACGCAGGATGCGACGTATCCCTGCTAAAATTGTGCAAATAGACAAACTTCAAGAATCATCACGCGTAGCGGTATTGGGCACAATAATACAAAAGAGTGATAGTGCTGTGATAATCGATGATGGGACCGGGCAGGTTGAGGTAGTTCTCAACGAGAATGTGCCTTATGATGTCAAAGATATCGTGCGTGTATTTGGAAGAGTTTATGGACAAACGATTGAGGCAGAGCTTATTCAAGATACAAAAGATATAAATACGGATTTGTATAAAAAATCAGTGAATATCATAAAAAAATATCATGAATTTTAGTTTGTTTTTAAAGTTATTTCTATAGATTAGTTTACATATTGCTTAACTTATCGGGCTTGTTCATTGGATATTTATCGCATTATAATTATTAACCGGGGCAAAATCGTTTTTAAGTTTTCATACAGTTTAAAGATATAAATGTTTGACTTATAAATGAATTTATACAATACAACAAGTATATTAAGAAAACCTTTTAATAAAAAACATGAGTAGTAATCTTATTGGTGGTAGAGATGTTTGAAGCTAAAATTGAAGCGAAAAATTGGAAAAATATTATTTCGATAATAGGAAGTATCATTGAAGAAGCACCTTTAAAGTTTACCGCTGAAGCTTTGACGCTTCGTGCAATGGATCCGTCCCACATTTCTTTAATAGATCTTGAGCTTCCAAAAGACCAGTTCATTGAGTACTCCATTGATAATGAGCGAGTTATTGGAATAGATGTAGATGAGATGGCGCGAGTCATGAGCAGAAGTAAACCAACTGACATAATGATAATAAAAGCAGACGAAGATGCAAATAAAATTTTTATCACTTTTGTAGGGGAATCAAAGCGACGTTTTGGCCTTCCTATTATCGACACACCTGAACAATCCCAGTTAAAACTTCCAGACTTTCCAACAAATTCAATTGTTGGAATAGATGCATCTCTTTTCAAAGATGGCATCAAAGATGCCTCTATCGTTGCGGATCATATTACCCTTGAGACAACAGAAGAAGCTTTTATAATGGGGGCAGAAGGCGACATAGGAGACATTGAAACGAAGATAGAAAAGGATTCCTTAGTTGAATTCAAATTACAAGAAACATGCAGAGCAACGTTTAATTTGAGTTATTTGGCAGATGTCTCTAGTTCTATAACAGGCCCCATAACACTCGAGTTAGGTCTAGATGCACCGATCCTGATGAACTTTGAAGCAGGAGGCGCAACAATTAAATTTGTCCTTGCACCCAGGATAGAACGATGATAGAGCTTGATACAGCCCTTACACAAGAGATTGAAACAGAACAGCTTGGAGACATAGACGAGAGTTTCTTTGAGCGAGTGGCTCATTATATAAAAAAATTGGAAAATCATGCATACAAAACAAGTGGAATAGATAATGATATATTAATTGCAGAAATCTCCGAAGTTAAAAATAAAATTTCACAGTTATTTGATTTGCGCATGAGAAAGATAGTTTGCTTTAACGATTCAAATCTTATTACAGATGAGCAAAAGATTTTTAAACAAGTCTTATCATTGAAAATGCAATACCGTAAAGAACTACTTGAGCCAATTTTAAGGGGCGAGTATGCTTTCGAGAGAGACGGATTTATAAAGGCAAAGGTGAGAATACAAATTCCCTCCTTTTTAGGAGAGGATTTAAGAAAATATGGGCCCTACAAACCGGGTGATGTTGATCATTTTCCAGAAAAAATTCATACACTTTTAAAAGAGCGCGGCTTAATAGATTAAGAAGGTGAAAAAAATGATAATGCCAAAAACAAGGAGAACTTACTGTCCTAATTGTAAAAAACATACTGTTCATAAGATTAAGGTTGTAAAAAAGAAGAAAAGAGGCGAGTTATCTAGTGGTCAAAGAAGATTTAGGCGCAAGCTGGCAGGGTATGGCGGATACCCAAGGCCGAAACCTTCTGGTGAGAAACCTACTCGAAAGCATGATTTGCGTTTTGTTTGCACAGAATGTAAAAAAGCACAGACAAAAAAAGGTTTCAGAGTAAAGAAATTAGAGTTTAGGGAGGTGCATGCATGATTACAAAGTCCAAGTTTGTCAAGGTAAAATGCGAAGATTGTGGCAATGAACAGAATGTTTTTAACAAACCTTCCACTAATGTGAGATGCATCGTTTGCGGAAAAACATTAGTTGAATGTAAGGGGGGGCTTGGCGAATTTAAATCTAAAATCATCGCTGAGCTGGAGTGAAAACAATGTTTGAAATGGAAGAGGGATTCCCTGAAGTTGGAAACTTTATTATAGGCACAGTATCGGAAATATTTCCTTACGGGGCAATGGTAACACTTGATGAGTATGGTTTAGAGGGAATGGTGCCAATTAGGGAGATCTCTTCAAGCTGGGTCAAAAATATACGAAATCATGTAAAGGAGAATCAAAAGGTCGTTTGCAAAGTATTACGTGTTGATGAGGCCAGACGACATATTGATCTATCTTTACGAAAAGTTACAAATCAACAAAAGAAAGTAGCAATACAACGCTATAAGATAAAGAAGAAGGGAAACAAACTCTTGGAGTATTTTGGAACCCAAAATGGTATTTCATCCGATCAGCTTCAAGACATTTATTATAAGGTTCTTGAAAAATTTCCTTCCGTGTATGAATGTTTTGAGGAAGTAATATCAAAAGACAAGAAAGTACTTGATGATTTTGTCCCGCCACAATATGTGGATATATTGCATGAGCTAATAATCTCCAATATCGAATCGCCATTGATAGAAATAAATGGCGAGATTTCCGTTAATTGCCCAAGTGGGGATGGGGTGCTCGCTATTAAGAATTCTCTTGCACAGGCACGTGATGATAACACTATAGATGATATTTCAGTTGACATACGTCTTCTTGGATCCCCCCGACATAGTATCAAGATAGTGGCTCCAGACTATAAGCTAGCTGAATCTACACTTGATAACATTGTTACTCAAATTACTCGTTCAATTAAATCCTGTGGAGGAGATTGTTCCTTTAAACGTATAAAATAGATGAACGACATGAAGATCCGTAAATGCGTTATTTGTAAGGAGTATACTCTGCGAGATAAATGTCCCGTGTGCGGAGGTAAGGCATCAATCGCTAAACCTATAAAATTCTCACCCGAAGATAGATACGCTAACTATAGGCGGAAATGGAAAAAACAAACTGAAGAGAAGTGATTTCAGTGAAAAAAACATATATTAAAGATTTTAAAAAAATTGATGCAAAAAAAGTTATGTTCATAGAAGGATTGCCTGGTATTGGACTTATAGGAAAGTTGGCAGCCGAACACCTTATACAAGAAATTGATGCTGAGAAAATAGCAGAGCTATACTCCCCTCATTTTCCCCATCAAGCACTTATTAAGGAAGATTCATCCCTTAGGCTAATGAAGAACAAGTTTTACCATGGCAAGGTTGAAGACTTAGATTTGATAATTCTTGTTGGCGATACCCAACCTTCACCATCAAATTCCTGTGGGCATTATGAGATAGTTTCAACTATATTAGATTATTTGGAACAGTTCGATGTTTCTATGATGTTTACACTTGGTGGTTACTCTACAGGAGGGGAAGTCATAGAAAAACCTCGTGTTCTGGGGGCTGTTAGCCATTCTGAACTAGTTGAGACGTTCAAGGATAAGGGTATTACATTCAGAGACGACCCTGGCGCCGCTATTGTTGGAGCCTCAGGACTGCTTTTAGCAATGGGCCGCCAAACTGACAAAAAAGGGGTTTGTCTGCTTGGAGAGTCCCCCGGATATATGTATATCGACGCCAAGGCTGCGAAAAGTGTTCTTGAAGTGCTGGCAAATCTTCTTGATATAAAGATAGACATGACCGCACTTGAGGAACGTGCCGTGGAAACAGAGAATCTTATAAAGAAGATTCAAGATATGCAGAGAACCTCTATGTCTCAAAACGTCCCAGATATGGGCAAAGATTTGGGTTATATAAGGTAATCTTCTTTTTTTACCTTATTTTTTACTTCTTTTTTATTTATGAATCTTCTTACATTCTCACAACAAAATTGTATCATTTCTTCCTTCCACATATCGACCATAGCTGCATTATGGGGGGTTATTTGCACGTTAGGAAGCGTTTCAATCGGATATTTCTGCTTCCACCGCTCTTTTTTCTTGGGGTAATGCCACCAAACATCTATTCCTGCCTTGAATGCAGGATGGTGCAACAGATGTTCATATAGATCTTTTTCATTTACAATCTCGCCTCTTGCTACGTTGACAAGAATGGCATTATCTTTCATAGCTTCTAACTCCTTACGTGTGATTACATTTCTTGTTTTTTTTGTAAGGGCTAGTGTTATAATAATATAATCAAGTTGCGGAATTATGTCATGAAGATTATCTAGCGTTACAGTAACATCGGCATCACTTTCTCCAGAAGTGTTCACTGCATACGTTTTCATACCTAATATCTTTGTTATTGCGCCGATGCGTTTCCCAACTGTTCCATATCCTATTATGCCAATGTTTTTTCCAGCAAGCTTCATGTTAAGAGGGGATAATTGTGAAAAAATACCTGATTTTAATGCATTTTGATGTATGGTTAGATTTTTTGATAGGGATAATAAGAGTGCGAGTGCATGTTCAGTAACAGATGCTGCGTTACTCCCTGAACCAGAAGCAACTAAAATTTTATTTGGAATAATGGAAAAATCAATTCTATCCACTCCAGCAAAAAGAAACTGAATAAAACAGATATTATTCATCTTTGGTATTAGTGGGGCTACCTCCCTCCATGCTGGAACTAGAAGTATATCGGCCCCGGATATATTGCACACCGGCGGCCCCTCATCAAGGAAATGTAAAGATTGGCCGCTCAATAATCGTTTGTATAGGGATTTTTCCTTTTTAGTATATTTTCCGCCGATAAAGATTTCCATATTAATAATATTGTGATACTACATTATATTATTAATTGTTCTTGAAAAAAATATGATCTTGTGGACGATGCGATTGAATTCTTTATATTATAAGAAATCGTTATCTGCCAACCAAGTGTCTATCTGTTCATCGACTTCATCTTGTTTCTTATTCATGTACTCTATGATAGATTCGTACTGTTTTGCAAGTTCAGTCTCTTTTAACCATTCCCCAATAGCAACGTTGGCCTCATCTTCTTTTTTCTCAATATGCTCTTCGATTTTTCCATAGACTTCCATAAGGTCATTTTTCTCTAACCAATTGTCTATTTGTTCATCATTTAGGTCTTCATCTTGCATATACGCCTCTATTTTTTTATATTCGTCTTTACAGCTGTTATCTTCTAGCCATTTGTCAATTGATTTGTTTATTTCTACTTCTTTTTCTTGAATGAATGAATTTATCTTATCGTAGGATTCCTTAAGGTCATTTTCCTCCAACCAACTGTCTATTTGTTTATCGACTTCATCTTGTCTTGACTGTATGTATTCTATTATCTTGTTTTGTGCTTCAAGATTCTCTGCAGTGTTATTTTCCATTTTTATTCCCTCCATTCTAATAATTTATATTATAATAGGTATGTTTTGGTAAGAGAGTTAATACGCCTTTTATTACTTTTGGTGATTAGTGGGGTTTAGGATAAATTGGATGGATAAAAATATTTTTGTATTTTTAAAAGTTATAAAGAATGTAATCTATATTATTAAATGATGTTTTTATTACTATTCAAAAAACCATGCCACAGTTAAATTAAAGATACATCTTTCCAAAAATCGGAGTCAAGTTTAAGTTCTTCAGAAGATTTTATCCATAAACAAAGTTCATCTAGTTTTTCTTGGACCCACCTTTTTTCTTTTTTTATAGAGTTATACCACAGATATTCTAAATAATGCCCTAGTGTAGGAGGGTAATCTACTTGATCCAAGTTTAGCATATCATAGAGGTATGGTTCTCCTCTTTTATCACAGTCGCCACTAATTCCTGCATGTTTTACATACCAACCATTATTTGTAAATTTGATGCCATAAACATTTTCATGTTTCCACTTGTTTGAATATACTGTAAACTTCATTTTATTATCACTTTGATTAATTTATATCCGTGGCTATTGCAATTATGCACTCTTTTTTAGATATTTCTATTTTTAAGTGAGAATCCATAGCTGCCTATGATATCTCCTATCGCGTAATATTGGCCTTGTGTATACACTAGAATGTCCATATTATCCAGGTCAGGTGCATTGTTTTTCAAAATACTGGAATCTATTGCAACATTGACTATCTGTCCTATAAACAGGTCATGGGAGCCTATATGTATTGTTTTGTCAAGATAACACTCTATACTGATTGGGCATTCTTTTATGCGAGGGGAGTTGACTTTAGTTGATCTTTCTATGGTAAAATCACATACATCGAATTTAGAATGGTTCCTTCCAGAAATATTTCCGCACAAATCTACTTTCTCTACATCGGAAGCGCGGGGCAAATTTATTACAAAATCTTTGTTCTCAAGTATCAGGTTGTATGAGTATCTTGAAGGTGTCATAGCTATAGAAACCATTGGAGGATCACGGCATACTGTGGAAGCCCATGCAATTGTTATGATGTTTGGGTTTTCGAATGTTCCACATGAAACGAGTAGTGCAGGATTTGGAAAAAGCGCTGTAAACGGCGGTACATCTTGCTTTCGCATAATATATCTTTTGAATCAATAATATAAAAACTTACGGTAATTATAAAGTGGATTGCCTTTGATATTTATCAAGACCCATTTTTTGATCTCCTAAAAAATAAGACAATATAAATTCCCAAGCATGTTCATATCCTATCATTGCATTGTCTCTGAAGTTTTGTTTTATCCTACGTTTGCATATTTCTCGTTGATTATTTATCATCTCTGCGGGCAACTGCGAATTCACAAGTTTATAAAAAATACTGTCTTTTTCTTTGTTAACGCATGCGCCAACAAGTCCATTAAGTGCTAACTGGTATCCCTTTTCATAATTTGACTCCGGGGATTTAAATGTGGAGAGTATGTCACGGGCCTTAGGAATATCATCTTTTTCAAGAAATCTTACAATAGATATTATGTCTAGTTCTGTAATCATAGTATCTCACTTTCGTCTAAGTTTTTCAATGTGACTGCTTCATTCATTACAATCTCTGCTATTTTTTTTGAGAAAATACCTTCTTCCACACGTTTATAGACAACGTCCTCGTTTAGTATCTTAGATACGCCATCAGGATATTTTATGACAGCTGCTTCAAGGTCAACATAGCGAATTTTTGTTGGAAATATTTCTATTGGTGTGCATATGTTGTAATATTCGCCTTTTATGTTGTTGTTCTTGTCGTAATATACATATTTAAAATGCCATTGTCCTTCTTCCATCTCTGTTAAGGCATAATCTCCGTTTTCTTTTTTTATGTTTAATCCTTCATAGTAGCCACGTGGAAGAAAATATCGTTTTAGCTTAATATAGGGGGGCGCGTATTTTTTTACTTTGCCACCTTCAATATAAATGGGGCGGGCTGCAGGTTTTACATGTTCTAATACAATATCGTCTCCAATCTTTGGGCCTTTTATTTGCCTGAATACAGAATGAAATATTTGATCTATAGTTGGAACATCGCACTCTACTTTGATTTTTTCGACGACATCTACTGCAAAAGATACGTCCCTTCCTGATGATTTTAGCATATGATGGAGAGATAGAGTTGGGGCAATGCTACTTCTTAAGTTGTCAAGTTTTTTCTTTGCAGGGCCCCCGAATATTATATTCATGTGGCTTTTACCTGCTTTAATTATGCCTGGTTCTTCAAGTTGTGCAAATTTTTCCATGACGTACTCTGCATTGCTTGAAAGCTTTTCTGCTTCACCAAGCAATATTTTCTCTTCCACATATTCAGAGGACGTCCTCCACAATATACCAAAGTTTTTCTGCTTTGCTTTGTTCCCTATATCAAATAGTCTTCTACGTTCGTTTTCGTCATGTATCTTTCTTGATATTTTGACATCGTCTTCTGGAATAATCACGCAATACTCTCCGGAGAATGTAATACGCATTGTCAGAATGGGTTTATCATTCATTTCAAGTACTTGTACTAATACATCCTCATCTTTTGTGAGTTCGGGCAATATTCCTACGTCCTGTCCAAGGTTAACGATTGATTCGTTATTGGTTTTAATTACCCTGCCTTTGTATATGCCATATAAATCGATATTTGATTTTAGGATAAATATGTCAGTGAAAGATTCTTCAAAGTCTTTGGCTATCTTGTTTAAAGATTCCCTGTCCCCGACTAATGAGATTCCATTTAAGTCTCTGGAATGTTTTATATCTACATTTGGCGCATCATGCGTTTCTTGATTTGGAAAACGTTCGCGCATTGCGTCTGACATCTGATTTACCATATACCCTTTGCTAACTAAGAATTTTGTAAGGGCAGAAGTGTAAATTCCCCTAATCCTTATTATTGTCATCTTGTTCACCATATTTGTATACTTTTATTCCCCCTCGCATTTTGTATTGTAATATTTCATATTGTGCGAGCTCTTCAAGTGCTTCATCTATTCTCTTTTTTGTAATAGGAAGTGTCTTTTCTATAAATCTTGGTTCAATCCATGAGACATTTTGTTTGTGTAATTCAATAACCTCTTTTAGGACATGGGCTTCATCATTTTCTAAAAAGTCTGTAGGATTCTTCTTTATCATAAGAGATATTTTCTTTTCGCATTTCTCTACTCTACTATTGAGCTGGGCCATATTTTTTGTTAGTTCTTCTGTTTTTGTTGTGATGTTCTGTGTTTTTTTCTCTTCAATTAGCGGTCTGAAGAGTGATTCAGTTATCTCAGATGCAAGTTCACCAATAAGTAAAGAGAGTACGTATTCTGTACTTGTGATGTTTCGTTTTAATGATGTTAAATATTTGTTGTAAGTTGTTCTATCCTTTGCAAGGTATGCTTCTTTTAGGGATTCGATTTTCAATAAGATCTGATAGAAATATTTTGAGAGTTCGGTTGAATCAGTGTATAGATTTTTATTTACAAATAGTGCACTACTTTTTTTTCCAATTTCTTCCATGTTAAAAATTAAGTATGAAAAGGAGTTGTAAAGCACATTTAGAGTTTCTATTTCGGGCTTATTTAATTCCATTTGTTGTATTAAATCAGTAATTTGTAGAAATTCATTTTTTATGTCCTTTATTTGATTTTGTAAAACATCTATTTCATCTTTGTGTAGGGATTTCATATTTTCCATTGTATATCTATTGTTTATTTTTTATATATTAATATTTTGTATTTTTTGTTTGTTTAATGAACAAAAGAATCAATTAATTATAATTTTCTTGATATTGGCATAATATTCTAATAGTGGAGTAGAACATAACTTCTTTTGGTGACAATAAATGTCTAAAGAAAAATCGACTAAAAATGTTATTTTATATTATACCCGTGGCATGCATAGTCAGGAGATTGCAGCTAGGCTGCTAATGGACGTATCCTCAGTAACTGAGATTATTAATGATTATGAAAAAGAAGCAAAAGGAATCATAAAAAATGATAAGCAATACTCTTTCGTATTAGATCAACTTCATAATATTATTATTGCATTACAAAAAAACATCGAAAGTTTCCTTGAAGAAAAAAAATATATGGAACACAATAGAAGTTATGACAACTTATTATCGGCTATTGAGTTATATATCAAGGCTTTGGAACTAAAAGAGAAGAAAAAATCAGAATAGAATTCTTGACAAAAAGTATTAATAACTTTGAGGACAATATTTTTTAGAATTAGGGAGTTAAATTATGATAG
This sequence comes from Methanomicrobia archaeon, assembly GCA_030603445.1. Taxonomy (GTDB): domain Archaea; phylum Methanobacteriota_B; class Thermococci; order Methanofastidiosales; family NM3; genus NM3. Next base: position 27,310 of record JAUVXU010000007.1, read on the forward strand.
AGGAAATAATTGGACTTAGCATAGTTCTGTTTATAATTGGTGTTATAATATCTTTTCTGACCTTAGCACTCTTTATATGGTTCGGTGCAAAAGTTGCATCAATAAAAAATGCATCATACGGTAAAGCATTTTCTGCAGCAATTGCTATCACTATTTTTATTACGATAATAAATATAGTATTTATGACATTAAATATAGTTAGTAATGGTATTATAGGTGTTTTAATTACTATATTGATAGCTATATGGGTTATAAAGTCTATTTTTTCTACTAATTGGGGAAAAGCATTCATAGCGTGGATATTTTCAATAGTTGGCGCTATTTTAGCATGGATTTTCCTGATATTTGTTCTTGGTGCATCCTTTTTGTTCTAATCTCTTTTTTTCCTTCTTCTTCAGAAAAAAAATATTATTTGGAATTTTGTGAAAGATTGTTTCACTTGTTTTAGAAATACTTTTATAATAATTATTTATATTGGTATTTAAAATATTAAAGATTTTAATAAAGTGTCATGTTTTTTGACAATAAATATTTAAATAGTCAAAAAAAGTGAACGTTTCAATGATTAATAACTTTGTATTATTTAGAAAATAAACATTTAGTTTTATGTTAACACACGGTGGACATGTATGTTGAATAGTATACACTCCTGCATGAAATGCGGAACATGTACTGGTTCTTGCCCTTCGGGTAGGGTCGTATCTTTTAGGACTCGCCAGCTTGTGGAGGAGCATTGTCTTGGTGAGATAGATCTTGATGACATTGCAATATGGTACTGTACTACTTGTTATAATTGTATGGAGCGGTGCCCACGAAATATTGATATAACTGATGATATTTTGCGTATTCGTGAGGAAGCATATAAACAAGGAAAAGTCTTACCTCAACACAAAGATATAATGTCTTATATTTATAGAACGGGGCATGCAGTGCCCATTAATGAGGAGATAAAAGACCTTCGTGAATCATTAGGTTTATCTCGTATTCCGCCTACGACGCATAAATTCGAGGAAGCGCTCGGAATTGTCAGACTGTTGTTAGAAGAGGGGGGCTTTAATGACAAATGATGAATTTGCTTTTTTTCTAGGATGTTTAATTCCAAACAGGTTACCTGCGATCGAAAAAGCTTCACGTCTTGTTTGTGATAAGCTTGGTATTCGTCTATATGATATGGATGGGGCATCATGCTGCCCTGCGCCAGGCGTGATGAAGTCATTTGATAAGAATTTATGGTTAAAACTTGCTGCACGAAACCTCCAAATTAGTGAAAAAATGGGATATGATCTAATTACCATGTGCAATGGTTGTTATGGCACCTTAAAGGACGCTTCAATGGAGCTAAAAGAAGATAAAGAGAAGTTATCTGATGTTAAGGAAACTCTAAATCGATTGGGGTTGTCTTTTGAAAATGTGCCTAATGTATATCATCTCGTAGAGTACCTATACTTTGACTATGGGCTAGATAGGATAAGAGAGACTATTACAAACAAATTAAATCTTAATGTAGCAGTACATTATGGATGTCATTTGCTAAAACCAGTAAAGTATAGGCGCAGCGAGAATTTTGAGGTACCACAATTCTTCGATGAACTTGTTGAAATTACTGGTGCAAAAAGCATAAATTACCCAGAAAAAAGCACTTGCTGTGGCGCAGGTGGGGGCGTCCGCTCCGGAATGAAAGATGTTTCTCTTGAAATTGCTAAGAGAAAAGTTGCTTCGATTAAAGGAGCAGATTGTATTGTAACACCTTGTCCATTTTGTCATATGCAGTTAGAACAAGTCTCAAATATCCCTGTTTTGTATTATACACAACTTTTGGCACTGGCAATGGATATTCCAAAAGATGTTTTGGGATTGGAGGTGGAGCTATGAACAAGACCGCGGCTGTTGTGGGAGCAGGAATATCTGGAATGCAGGCTGCCCTTAGCCTAGCAGAACGGGGTGTTAAAGTATATCTTATTGAAAAAACATCAAGTATTGGCGGCATTATGGCTCGTCTTGATAAGACAATGCCGACACTTGACTGTTCTATATGTATTCTTTCTCCATTCATGCTTGCAGTAGATAGGAATCCTATGATAGACATACTTACCTTAACTGATATTATCGGCGCTGAAAAAAGCGATATTGGTTACAAGCTAACGTTGCGAAAACGTCCGCGCTATGTCGATATGGACAAGTGTACTGGATGTCGTGATTGTATGTCAAAGTGCCCAAAGAAGATAACGCTCGAACATGAGGAGCCGTTTGGGACTGTAAAGGCCATTCACTTTGATTTTGACCAGGCAATACCTGCTGTGCCATATATAGATGCAGAGAACTGCCTTATGCTAATAAAGGGAACATGTGGCAACTGTGCCAAGTTTTGTGACAAAGATGCAATTGATTTTGAACAAAAGGAAGAAATTGTTCCCTTAGAAGTTAGTAGTGTTATTTTGGCCACCGGTGCCCGCCCATACATTCCGCTGGATCGTATGGAGTACGGCTATGGGAGATATAAGAATGTTATTACTGCCATGGAGCTTGAACGCCTGCTTTCTGCATCAGGCCCGACCGAGGGTAATGTAGTACGGGCAAGTGATGGTAAAGAACCAAAGAATATAGCATTTATAAATTGTGTTGGTTCTAGGGATTTGAAAACAGGGCGAGGATACTGTTCAAAAGTATGTTGCATGTATGGGATTAAAGAGGCCCTTCTTGTAAAGGACCACGACCCGGGTGCAAATGTTACAATATTTTATATTGATATTCGTGCAAGCGGGAAAGGCTATGAGGAGTTTTTCCAAAATGCTAAGGATTCTATTCGCTTTGTGCGAGGCCGACCGGGTGAAATATTAGAACATGAGGGCAACGATTTATTAATTCGTTATGAGAATACGGAGACCCAGGAAGTTATTGAAGAATGTTTTGATATGGTTGTCCTAAATACGGCGCTTGTTCCCTGCGAGGAAACACAACAACTTTCTGAGATGTTTGATATTTCTGTAAATAACTATGGTTTTTTCATGCCATCCAAAGACATTTCATGTCCGATTGATACAAAACAAGACAACGTATTTGTTGTTGGTGCTTGTCAGGGTCCAAATGATATAACCGATTGCGTTTCACAATCAATAGGGGCTGTTTCAAAAACTTTCTCTATGAAAGGAGATATCAAACAAAAGGAGAAAAGGTCTTTGCCCGGGGCGTCAGGTAAAGATCCACGCATAGGAGTATTTGTTTGTCATTGTGGGAAAAATATAGGCAAGTATGTGGATGTGAAGGATGTTGTAGAGTATGCAAAAAAGCTCCCCGATGTTGTTTATGCGGAAGATTCGCTGTTCACCTGTTCAGATCAAGGTCAAAAATCAATTAAGGACACGATAAAAAAGGAAAAGCTAAATCGCGTCGTCGTTGCCGCATGTTCACCAAAAACACATGAAAACACATTTCAAGAGGCTCTGATTGAAGCAGGATTGAACCCGTATATGCTTGAAATGGCAAATATCAGAAATCAGTGCTCATGGGTGCACTCGAAACAATACGATTTGGCGACCCAGAAAACTAAAGATCTTGTTCGTATGTCTGTTGCAAAAGCCAGATTGCTAGAGCCATTGTATCAACGCGAAGTTGATGTAGTTCAGCATGTTGCTGTTATTGGCGGGGGATTTACCGGTATGGCTAGCGCGTTGGAAATGGCAAAAAATGGTTTTAGGGTCTCTCTTATCGAACGTGAGTCTAAGCTTGGGGGAAAAGCAAGCGTTACAAACAAACAAAAAGATGGCACTATTCCCGAGGAATTGGCGGAAATGATGGCAAATCATCTAGAAGAGAGTAATAACATTTCCGTGTTCTTATCAAGCGAAGTTGAAAATGTCGAAGGGTTTGTTGGAGATTTTATACTAGACGTGTCAACTCCTAATGGTATTGAAAAGATAGAATGCGGCACAGTTATAATTGCTACTGGATTCGATTCTGCTGATGTAAAAAGCAGTGGTTACACAACTTCTGAAAGTGTAATTACCGATGAAAAGTTCAGTTCAATGGTTAATTGTGGCATGCTTGATGGGAAGAATTATGTCTTTATTTTATGTGTTGGCGCACGAAATGAACAAAATCCATATTGTTCTAAGTTTTGTTGTATTTCTTCTCTTAATCATGTGCGGTGTCTGTTAGAGGATAAACCAGATGCAAATGTAACGGTTCTGTATCGTGACATAAGGGCGTATGGTTATCATGAGGATACATACAGGGAGGTATCAGAGAAAGGTGCTAACTTCATACGTTACAGCCCCGAGATGATGCCACATATAGATATAGATAAAAAAGTAGTGGAAGTGTACGATACAACATCTTCCAAAACAAGGACTATAGAGTTTGATTACTGTGTGTTAGAACGAGGAGCCATACCTTCAAAAGGTACAACAAAATTACGTAAACTATTCAAAATGTCTGTTGTTTCATCTGGATTTTTTGCTGAAGCGCACCTCAAGCTCGCTCCTTTAGACACGGCACTTGATGGGGTCTTTATTGCAGGTAGCTGCCAGTATCCAAAAGGGATATCAGAGGCCATAACACAGGCAGTATCTGCTGCAGGAAGGGCATCTATAGCCATGGGGGGAGGTACGTATAGTGCAATTCCAATAACTGCATCAATTGATGAGAATAAGTGCATTGCTTGTAAATTATGTATGGATATGTGCCCATACAAGGCGCTGCAGATGTCAGAGAACGGAATACATATGGAAGTAATCACAGTTTCTTGTAAGGGGTGTGGCACTTGTGCAGCATTTTGCCCATCAAATGCAATAACAATCTCAGGTTTTACTTACAAGCAAGAAAAAGAGAAGTTAAAGGCTATTTTTGAGGGGTCGATGGAATGAGCTTTGAACCCAAGATATTGGCATTTTTGTGCAACTGGTGCTCGTATGGGGCAGCAGATATGGCAGGGACCTCCCGTTTGCAATACCCTTCCAATATTCGCATCATTCGATTCATGTGTAGTGGAAGGATAGATCCAAATTTTGTAATTGAAGCATTCTTGCGCGGCGCTGACGGGGTGATGATAACTGGATGTCATATTGGCGACTGTCACTATATAGATGGAAATTACAAGACTGTGCATCGTTATGAATTCCTTAAAGAATATCTTGACACACTTGGAATTGGCTCAGAGCGTCTTACATTAGAGTGGTGCTCTGCGGCAGAGGGGATGAAATTCTCCCAAAAAGTTACCGAATTCACAGAACGTATTCGAAAACTTGGACCAAGCCCAATAAAAGGTGATGAGCAATGAATTCAAAATCATTTTGGGGTTGGTCATCAACTGAAGCATTGCGTGAGGGTGGTGAGTCAGGGGGATTTGTCACATCGTTTCTTGAAAGTATTGTGGGTAAGTACGACAATATACTAGCAGTACGCAAGACAGGCACCGTTTTTGAGGGGGCGGTCATGTCAATTGACAGTAAAGAGGATGCGATAAAGACGCAGGGCGCTTTGCATGCTGTATGTATGGAGCTATCCCATTACATCAAGAAAGGAGAAAGGACCGCCATTGTCCTAAAACCATGTGATGCACGTGCGGTCATAGAGAATATGAAAAGGAATCATGTCGAACGCGAAAATGTGCTGTTGATAGGTTTAAATTGCGGTGGGACTCTGCCGCCAGTAGACACAATGAGATTTATTGACAATTATTTTGAATTGGCTCCAGAAGATATTGTAAAGGAAGAAATAGCTAAAGGAAAAATCATTTTTAAAACCACTTCTGGTAAAGAGTTTTGGAAAACCATCGATGAAATCGAGGAAGAAGGATTTGGCAGGCGTGAGAACTGCAGATACTGCGATGTTAAGATCCCTTCGATGTGCGATATAGCTTGTGGAAATTGGGGCACTCCAGCAGGAAAGAACATCACATTTGTAGAAGTATTCACTGAAAATGGAAATAATGCGCTCGAACAGGCTGTTAGAGAAGGTTTCATTAATGTCGGGGAGCCTTCTGAGAAGATGATAGCCGTCCGATCAAAGATAAATGGCATCATGAAGAAGATGGCAGGTGGCTGGAATAAAAGAATAATTGGCCGTTTGCGAAATATGCCAAACGAGGAGCGCCTGGCATATATTAAAAATGTGCTATCTCCTTGTATCGCATGTTACGCATGCAGAAAGGCATGTCCAGTGTGCAAATGTGGCGATGATTGTAAATGCATGCAGATGGATCCTGACGATTCCCTCCCTATATCTATTTTTCATTCAATACGTTTGTTGCACCTTACAGAGTCATGCATAGGGTGTGGAAATTGTAGTGACGTCTGTCCTGTTGACATACCACTAGCACATTTGCATCAGCTTTTTGCTAGAAACTATGAGAAAAAGACAGGATATAAACCTGGGATGTCTATTGAGGACATACCACCCTTATCTCGAGGTGATCTGCCTGAAGGTTATTGATTCACATTGTCCTGGATGTAGCATACTATGCGGTGTTCATATAATCGATGATGATGAAGGGATTGATATAGAATTTATGAAAAGTTGTACTATTAATAGCGGAAAGCTATGTAAGTTTGGAATAGATCTTCCAAAATTTTATTCTTCTCCAAAACAGGAACCTTATGTCTATGGGAAAAAGGTTTCATATGACGATGCAATAGCGGCAACAGCAGATGCACTAAAATCATGGGAAAATACTCGTGGCATGAGTGAAGGAGTAATATTGTGTACAGGCGATGCAACATGTGAAGAATTGTTGGTATTGGGCAAGCTTGCTAAAAAAGCAGATATGGTCTGTGCAACAGGTCTTGGGAAGATAGTTAGCACGATAGGAGGTACGACACTACTTCGCAAGTCATCTAATTTTAACATAATAGAATATGCAAAATCGATTATTCTTGTAGATATAGACCCCTATTATCAGTATCCATTAATTGCCAGAAAGCTACAAATTGCTAAATCCAACGGCGCCCATATTATTTCAATTGGAACAGAAAAGCCCCATATAGACCATATTGTGGATGAGGTAAAACTCATACATCCCTCCAAAATGCAAAAGGAACTTGAATCTTTGTGCGAATCGGTTTCCTCAGAAACACTGTTTATAACATCATTAGGAATATATTCAGATCTTTCTACTATAGCAGCGATAAACAATAATTGTACAAAACAATATTCTCGCATAATGTATATGAAAGACTTTGCAAATACTGAAGGGTCTTTAGTACTTGGTATTGATACCAAGAATAATAGTATTGAGGATATCATAGAAGGCATGGAATCAGGAAAGATAACAGCTCTTTTTTTGATAGAATCTCCCCTTTATGAGAGTTATATAGACAATGAACGTTTTAGGAATGCTTGTCAGAATCTACAACACCTAATAATCTTGCAATCACGTGCTACATCTGTTCCAAACAACGCAATAATGCTACCATTACCCTTGTTTTATGAACGAAAGGGCACTCTTATAAACGTTTGTGGTAGATTTCTTTCCCTCAAGGGAGACAAGGAAGGTGTAGCAGGGGTAAGCAATGACATATTAGAAAAATTAGGTGCTAAGAAACTTAGCTTTGAAACGCTTACACAAGAAGCAGTGGATCGTTATAGTAAGTGGAAGTCATTGATACCAGAACGTAGCACTGTAGAGGTCCCAAAATCCGCAGTAGATAGTGGTCCGTGCCACAAGTATATTTCTAATCCTTTCTTAGTTAGAGGTTTGCCATATACGCCTTGCAAGAGGGTTGGCAAAGGACTATATCCTAAGGCAAAGAAAAAGGAACGATACGCAGTGTTACAAGATATCGCTGAGAATGTTGTTTTATCGTATGAAAAGGACACAAGGTTTAGAAAGGTATTAGATATTTATGAATAACCTAATATCTCATTATATTTTTTTTAATCATTCAACATTTGATATCTTTAGCTCTGCTTCTTTGAGTAGTGTGTTGCAATGATCGATTATTTTTTTTCCAAGTTCGTAGTTATCCATAGCATCATTAAGTGAAATATCTCCTATATCAAGTTCTTTTACTATCTTTTCTAGCTCTTGGATACTATCCTCAAAACTTAATGTTTCAATATTACTGCTCATTTTTGTTGTCTCCTTTTCTTATTTCTGCCTGCAACGTACCATCCTTTAGTTGCAGTGTTACTATATCACCCAAATGCACAGATTTCACTGATCTTATCAATTTTCCTTCTTTATATACTAACGTATAGCCACGCTCCAACACGGCAAGTGGGTTAATAGATTCGAGCACTTCTATTTTTTTAGATATCAGATTGGACATCTTTTCAAGTGTGCGCTTATATGTTGTGTCAAGATCGCGGGAAGTATAAACTAATGCTTGCTGTTTTTGTTCAAGCATTATGCGGGGGCTCTTTCTTTCTAACTTTAGGTCCAATGCTTCTAGCGTCTGTTTGCTTGAGGCCATATAGTATATTGTGGCCTTCTTGAGCTGTTCAAACATGCGCTTCATTTTGGCCATTTCATCATAAACATTAACAGTGGCCTTCTCTGCAGCTTGGGTAGGCGTTGTTGCTACAACGTCTGAAACGAACTCTGCTATGGTGTGGTCTACTTCGTGTCCCACTCCACATATCACCGGCTTCTTTGTTTTAGCTATTGCTCTAGCAACTATCTCTTCATTAAAAGGCCATAGTTCTTCTATGGATCCCCCGCCTCGTGCTAGAATAATTGTGTCAATTGAAGGGATGTCATCTGCTAACATTAGAGAGTGTGCAATATCTTTTTCAGCTCCTTGCCCCTGAACGCGGGTGGGTATTACAATAAGCTCAACGAAAGGATTGCGTCTAAAGAATTGGTCTATGATGTCTTGTAGTGCAGCACCGTCTTTTGATGTAACTATTGCAATTTTTTTAGGAAATGGGGTTATACTCTTTTTTTCGGAAATATCAAAGAGGCCTTCTTGGCTTAGCTTGGATTTAAGGGTCAAGAATTGGGCATATAGTGCTCCTTTTCCTTTGTCAATTACATCTTTTACAATGCAGCTAATTTGTCCATAAGGGGCATAGAAGTTTATCTTGCCTCTAACGATTATAGTTTTTCCTTCCAAAGGGAGGGATGTACATTTACTCACGTTATTTGAGAACAAGGCACATTTTATCCTTGCGTGTTCATCTTTTAAATCAAAATACATATTCCCGTGGGAATGTGACACGCGAAATATCTCTCCAACTACATAGACGTCTTTAAGCATTTCTTGATTATCAATAGCTATTGAAACCTCTCTACAAAGTTCCTTTACAGTTATTGGGTGTTCTGGGTCCATTTGTATAAAAAGCATTTTCATTTTATTTAAAGATTATGAACAGATTAATTTTTCTGTTTTGAAATGCGGTATTCTTTCCAGGATACGTTTCCCTTTAATATCGTTTCACGCAAATTGCGTTCAGTTGTTGAAAGTTTTGAATTTCCAGTTTTTACTTCTACAAAGACCACTTCATTAATATTTTTATGTTCCATGCCTTTGAAGACTATGAAGTCTATTGGTTTACCGATAAATCTTACTTCTGTCGGTGCATAAGGAAAATCAGGAAGGTAAGGTGCAAGTTGTTCTGTGAACTGTCCTTCTAGTACAGCGCGCGAACGGGTCGTGGCGTCTTTGCGTATAGATGGCACTTCTTTTTCCCACATCCTGTTAGTTTTTGCAATTCCTAGTTTAACTCCAAAATATGTGCCTATAATCAAAAAAATAATGGCTATTATTAGAAATATCGTTAAATCATACATTTTTTCACCTAACAATTATGCCTTTGGGCGCATGGTATTTGTTTATATGTTTAATAAAATAAATTCTTGAAAATATAATTTGGAAGAAATGTGTTGTTTATATAAACAATTATCTGACATGCAATTTATATATTTAGTTAGAGAGAGCGATTAAAAGTAAAGATATACGTGTTATATTCTCCACGTTTTGTAATAATTTGCGGGATTTGTCTTTTTTTTATTATATTGTGAAAATATGGTGCGGGGGAAGGGATTTGAACCCTCGAACCTCTACAAGACTAGGCCCTGAACCTAGCGCCTTTGACCAATCTCGGCAACCCCCGCAAAACACTTTGATAATTTGGTGTTCAGTCTGTATGTTTATATTTAAAGTTTTCTTTTTTGATTTGTGCATAAAAAAGAGACCATTTTATTTCATATATCTTATTATGGGCACCATACATAAGGCCGCCCTATCAGCCCCTTTAGTTTAGGGGGATGAATTCGAACTTGTTTATTATTACTTCTATATCGTCCTCAGTAGAGGGAGGGGTATTTTCAAGAACATATAGATTCATATGTACTTTCTCATTTCCTTCAGGCGGGATATACTTTCCTCTGTATACCCATGAGGCCAGAATATAATCTTTTGTCAGCGGATGGAAGGGGTATCTTTGGATACTTATGAAGGATATGGATTGTGGCGTCCAGTGGAAGAGATGGATTGAAGAACAAGACCACTGATCTGGGGAAAAGTAATAAATATTTTTATCAATGCAGCTTGGTTGCACCACGTATTGTGCGCCATTATTATTTTTATCCCCCCATTTTGCGAATTCAATATCTATTTCAGTGTGGTAATTCTTTTTTTTATCACTATAGGTAAATAGGCCAAGAACAGTATCTGCACTGAATTGATCTACTCTACTATCTAAAGAGAATATATATGTGCCATAACCAAAACTTTGTTCTGTGTATACTTCTGTACAATACCAGACCCCCCCTCTACAGTGGAGTGTCATGTGCAAATATCCAAACTCGTCAACCCAGATATCTTCCCCACTATTGGAGAATATGTTATTTTGTGGTCCAACACGATTTTCTGATTTTTTTACATCCCAAATATAATTAGAAAATTCTATTTTATCATATATTGCATTAGGTTGCGGGGATAATTGGAACGATATTGTGCTAGGCTTGATTAAGGAATCAATCGTTAAAGTTAATGCTTGCTTTTCATTCTCTTTAGATGAACAATTCAACGTTATTGGCATAATAATGATTGTAATTATTATAACAATTGCAAATATTATGGGGATTTTCTTTTTTATTTTATTCATTAGTGTCGATATTTATTATTATCGTCTTTTTTATAATTTGCTTGGATAATCGGTTAATTTTAATAAACAAATACATACTCCCCGAAAGATTTTTATTAATAAATTCTCTGTGTAACCCTGTGGATGTGTGATATGTGCCAATTTTGAGTGATGCATTAGAACGATGTAACAAATTGTGCATTGATGAATTTTTTATTACTAGGGGGCTTCTTCTTTGAATGTTTCAGATAATTCTAGCATTATCAATAATTTATCAAATGATGAGAAGTTATTGTTAAAGCGTTTAATTGCGATTAAGAATGAAAAAGCAACTGTGACAGAGCTTGAGGACAAGGACATGCCATCAGTTGCAATCAATCGCGCTGCACTTGGATTGGAGTCAAAAAGGCTTATTACAATAAAAGAATCTTTAAAAAAACGTATTATTATTACCAAAGAAGGAAAATCTCTCAAAAAATCAGTGCCAGAGCGCGAAGTTGGGGAGAAGATTGTTTCTAGTGGATGTAAAGTTGTATTTCTTGATGATCTGGGCATTGACAAGCGCGTAGTAGGAATTGCTATGGGCTGGCTTAGAAAACGAGAATGGGCAATAGTATCCAAAGAAGATGGAAAAATTAAGGTTTCTTTAACCGAGAAAGGCATAAAGGAGCTTTCTAGCCCTTCATGGATTCAGGAGATATTAAGTAAGGTAGAAAAAGAATGCGTTTATCTTGACGAGGGTATATCATCTGAACAATATTCTATCTTGAAAGGTAGAAAAGCTGTCGATATAAGGGAGGAGAAGGAACGCTATCTTGAACTTGAAGTCAGAGGCAGGGAAATAGCACCAGAAGAGCTGTTGGTTCATAAGAAGATTTCACAGCTAACAGCAGAGCTGCTAAGAAATAATAAGTGGCGCGATTGCGAATTCAAGCGTTTTGACGTCTCTTTGCCTGTGAAAAGAATTTATCCTGGCAAGAAACAACCTTATCTCGCTTTTCTCGATGATTTAAGATCTACTCTTGTTGCATTGGGATTCCAAGAGATGCGTGGCCCTCTAATAGAAACAGAGTTCTGGAACTTTGATGCACTGTTCCAACCACAGAATCATCCTGCCAGGGACTGGACAGATACATATCGTTTAATACACCCAAAAAAGGGGCATTTGATAGATGAAGGTGTGGTTCAGGCAGTAAAGGCGGCCCATGAATCTTCTTGGAAATATATGTGGGGGCCAGAAAAAGCAAGAAATCTCATGCCTCGTGCACACGGCACTTGCCTTTCTGCACGACAATTGCAAATGGGTATTGAAGTGCCAGGGAAATACTTCTCTATCGCCCGTTGTTTCAGACCAGATGTGCTCGATAAGACGCACCTTATAGAATTCAATCAGATTGAGGGCATAATTTGCGATCCTTCTTTAAATTTCAAGAATTTGCTTGGAGTATTAAAACAGTTCGCAATCGAGATTGCGGGCGCAAAAGATGTACGTTTTTATCCAGATTATTATCCATTTACTGAACCTTCAGTACAGATGTCTGCAAAACACCCAGAACTTGGGTGGGTGGAATTTGGTGGAGCCGGTATTTTCAGAAAAGAGCTTACAGAACCATTGGACGTATCAATACCTGTTATCGCATGGGGGCTTGGAGTAGATAGGCTTGCCATGTTCAAGTTAGAGATTGACGATATTCGCTTCTTGTTTTCGGATGATATTGTTTGGTTGCGTGATGAGGCGATGATCTAATGCCTACCATTACAATTTCTAAGGACGATATTTCTCGCCTTTTGGGAAAAGAAATATCTTTAGAAGAACTTGATGAACTTATCTTGTATGCAAAAGGAGAGATCGATGGAGTCGATGGGGATTTGATTAAAGTAGATCAAAAGGACACGAATCGCCCTGATTTATGGTCTACTGAAGGTATAGTTCGCCAGCTGCGCGGAACGTTAGGTGTGGAAAGTGGGATGCCCAATTATGAAATAATAAAAAGCGATATCAACATCTATGTGGACCCCCTACTAAAAGATGTACGGCCTTGTTGCGTCAATGCAGTGGTAAAAGGGCTTGATATCGATGAGGCGTTTTTGTCCCAAATAATACAATTACAGGAAAAGATAGCTCTGACATTTGGCAGGAAGAGACGCGAGGTGGCTGTTGGAATAATAGATTTTGATAAGATAACTCCACCGATATACTACAAGGCAACTAAACCAGATGAGAATGCTTTTATCCCGCTTGCTTTTGAAAAGCCACTTACTCCTAGAGATATACTTGAGCGGCACCCAAAGGGAAAGGAGTATAGGCATCTAGTAGATAAAAGCGAGATATACCCCATTTTGGTAGATTCAGATGGTGTCGTTCTTACCATGCCGCCAATAATAAATTCGGAGCATACAGGAAAAGTTACCACAGAAACAAAAAATATATTCATCGATGTGACCGGATTTAACATAGAAACCCTTAAGACAGCGCTCAATGTGATCGTATCTGCATTTGCAGAGCGTGGAGGTAAGGTATACAGCGTGACCGTTAATTATCCTGATGAATCTATAAGTGTCCCAGACATGACGCCTGTAACTTTTTCAATTGAAAAACAATACATTTGCTCAACGCTTGGAATAGATTTAGATAATTCAGATATCATACGCTTGTTAGGCAATATGCGCTATGATGCAACGATAAAGGATGAAACGATAAGTGTGACCTATTTGCCGTATCGCAAGGATATAATGCATGCAAGCGATGTCATAGAGGATATCTGCATAGCATATGGCTATAATAATATTCTCCCAGAAACACCCACTCTTTACACTATAGGAAGACAGTTGCCCATTTCCAGGAAATTGCTTATTGCCCGTGAGCTAATGATAGGGCTTGGTTTTCAGGAGATTGTGTCTTTCACGTTATCTAACAACGAGGCATTATTTGGGAAAATGAGGCTTTCACGTCCAGATGATATAGTTGAGATAGAGAATCCTGTTGCCGTGTCATGGTCTGTATTGAGGAACTGGCTAACACCATCATTGATGGCGTTCTTATCTAAGAACACGCATCATGATTATCCTCAAAATCTCTTTGAGGTATCTGAAGTGGTAAGTACAGATGAAAACAAAGAGACGATGGTTGACAGCAGATATAAGCTAGCTTTCTCAATTTGTCATTCACAGGCGAATTACACAAAAGCAAGAGAGGTCCTGGATAGCTTTATGTTAAACACAGGCATATCATACTGTGTGGAGACAGATACTCACCCGTCATTTCTTGATGGGCGCATAGGTAAGATAATGGTAAATGGAAAGGAACGGGGCATCATAGGAGAGATACACCCAGAAGTTATTGAAAATTGGGGAATTGAGTCTCCTATAGCGATAGTAGAGTTTGAATTAGAAAAGATTTTAGAATGAGTTTACTATCATTTCAAGAGGTCCAGTATATCCCTCTTCTTTTGCCTTTTCTTTAGTGTACGAGCGTTCTTTTGCCATTTTTTGTAATATGGTGTGTATGCCACAACCATATTGCATTGCCTTTTTGTTGCGAATACATATTTCCATAGGGAGGCAGTTTTTTTCAGCTATTTTCCTAAGCACGATTTTATTATGTAGTACATTAATTTTTGTCATAGTTTCTGTAGACAGTGCAATAGATGCGAGTTCTGGTGTGAGGTATGGTGTTGAGAGGTGGCTTCCTCCTGCTTTTACAGCGAGCTGATCTCTTTCCAAGTTTTTTTCGCTTAGATTAATAATATCATACAGCTGTATTTTCTCGAATTCTTCTGGTGATTTTTTATATGCTTCATTATATCTGAAATATCCTCCGAAAAGCTCATCGGCCCCCTGTCCAGATATCAAAAGATCCGCTTTAGTGTGGAGTGCTGCAAGATAAGAAGGCAAGGCAATCTCAAAGTCAAGCACGCTCCTGCTTCCAATGGCATCGATAACAGTTCTAGCATGCTTTTCTACTACTTCTGGATCTAGCTCGATTATATCAAGTTTCAATCCAAATAGATCCTCAAGCTTTTCGGCATTTATCCTGTCTTCTGCACATTCTGAGCCTATGGTGACAAGTGAAATATCTGCGTATTTCATACCAATCTTTGCGAGCAGGGTGCTATCAAGCCCTCCTGAGAACATAATAGTGAGTTTTTTGTGGTGCTGTGCCCGTCGTTCTATGGCCGCCCCAAGCTCTTTTTGGATAAGTGGCATTGCAGTGAAAAAATCCAAACGTTTTTTCTTGAATTTTAGTTTTGGCCTAATATGGCGTTTTGTTATCTTTCCGTTTTTTACAACAACAGAAGAACCTTCGGGTACTCTAGCCACATTTTTTGATTTTTCAAATCCTTTTTGTGAAGTGGAAAATTGGAAAACTGGTTTCTTTTGAAAAAATAGGGGCATCTTTCCAAAATAATCTCTAGATATGCATAATTTATCAGAGTGAAATGCTGTTATGATAAATTCGCCATCTGCTTTTCTCGCTATTGCAGCAAAGGATTTAGCTATATCATCTATTGTGCCTTCATAACATGCATCTATCTCTTCATCAGAATATATATTTCCATAAAAGAATCCATCACCAAAACAGCGGCCTCTATTGCCTATCAAGGCAACACCGGGGTTTTTTACATATAATTCTCTTTCATCATTTTCTCTTATTTTTTTTGCAATGGACTCAAGTTGGGCACTGCTTCCAAAAGAACCACATATTCCCCCCATAATGCTAGTTTGGGATTCTCTTATATATAATTATAGCTTATTTATGAATGGGCATTTTTAAACTATTATTATATGGGCGGCATCTATACTTAAATTTAAAAATCTCTAATTACCAAAGAACTGTAAAGATCAAAAGGTTGAGTGCATATGTGCAAGTGTATTAGAATTGTAGTTAAGGGAAAAGTTCAGGGAGTTTATTATAGGGATTCAACAAGGGCAAAAGCACAATCATTAGGAATTGTTGGGTGGGTGCGAAATCTTTCCAATGGGGATGTGGAAGCTATGGCGATTGGAAAGGAAGAGGATTTGAAAAAAATCGTTGACTGGATGTGGGAAGGACCCACCATAGCGAAAGTTGATGAAGTATTGGTATATGAAGAGAGGCTTATTGATGAGTTTAAAATATTTAAAGTGTTATATGCTCGTTAATCCTCTTTGGTAATTTCTATTGTAACATCTTTTGGCACTGCCAGCTCCGCTTCAACTTCAATAGTTTTTAGGATAGCACATGGAACAGGGCATGCAACGTGTTTTATACATTCAGATGCCTTCTTGTATACCTTGGAGTTATTATATCCATTGAATAGATCTTTCGTAGCATCCACAATCCCAATGTTCATTTTTAAAACGTCTTCGCATCCGGATTTAATTGAAACATATACATGGCATGGTGCAACTTTTTTGGCTTCAATTATAGTTACAAAGCCACAAGGACCAGGTTCTACTTTTGTAGTCGTCGTCATATAAAATAAAATATATTAGATGGCATTTATACTTTTCTGTAGGGAAAAAAGCGTATAATATTCCATAAGTAATGAATAAAATACACATACGATATATGAAAATGTCTTGTGATTTTTTTATTTTAAATTATGTTTGAAACAATAACGAAAGTTTTTTATATAACACCATAAATGTTTCAACAGCGGTAGTAATTAGATATATATTTAATACTTTTAAAGAACTACCGACCTACATTAATAAGGAGGAAGAAATTTGGCAGGAGATCCAAATATCTTAAAAGAACTTCAAGGGATAGTCGGCGAAGAGCACGCAACCTCAGACACACATATCATGTACGCATATTCGTACGATATGTCATTTGTTAAGAATAGGTTGCCAGCATATGTCGTCATGCCCCAAACAGTCGAAGAAATTCAACAAGTAATGAAGTTTGCCAACAAAACTAAAACCCCTGTGATACCATACACAGCAGGTACTAATATAGGCGGACTTTGTATTCCAGAGAAAGACGGTACTATTGTAATGGACCTTAAGAGGATGGATAAAATCATCAAAATCGATGAGGAATCCAGATACGCAATAATCGAACCAGGCGTATCCCATGCGCAACTTGCAGAAGAACTCTATAAAAGGGGATTAAGGTTCGGTTGGCCTGTTGGCCCACCATCTGGGTCTGTCATGGCCTGTGCACTTTGTCATGGTATCGGGGGCATAACTGGACGATATGGCCTTAACAGTGAGCAGATTACTAGTATGGAGGTAGTCCTTCCAACTGGTGAGCTTACCCGTGCTGGGTCATGCGCCCTTCAAAAGGATGCATGGCATTCACTTTTGCCGCTGCCTTTGGTAAATGGCTTATTTACAGGATGGCTTGGAACTACAGGTATTGTTACAAAGTTGGGTATTTTTACGCCAGCAGTACCACCACATGTAGACATTGTTACCACAGCAACTGATAACTTAAAGGATATGTATAAGTACATGCTTGAGTTTTCAAAGTACGAGGCAGCTGATGATCTTACAGCTGTAAGTTGGTGGCTTTCACAAGTTCCAATTCCATACCCATTCAAGGCGAAACCAAAAGATGCGCCAGAATGGAACAGTTATGCTGTTTTGTATGGTTATACGGAAAAAGAGTTGGAAGCGAAGGTCGAGATGTTCGAAACAACTGTAAAGAATCAGCAAAAGAACGGCAGCTCACTTTCAGTTACCCAGTATCCTGAGGAAGCAAAAAGGGCAAGAACAGCACTTCCATCACAAATTATCGGTTCTACGAAGAACTACTCAAAACAGGCTGGTGGAGGAATTTCATGGCCAGGCACATTTACACCTGCTAACAAGTGGGTAGAGGTGTGGAATAAATGGGAAAAGATTTATGAGAAGAGGAACTTGTCACCGGCAGTTCGTGTCACCATGTATAGAGGTACACACTACGGTATGCTTAGAGCAATGACACCAATCAATAAACATTACCCAGACCAGGTAGAAAATGCAAGACTTGCTATTGTAGAAGCTCTTATGGCTATTCTCGATGCAGGAGGCATCCCCTACAAGCCACCAGTAGATTTCGCAAAGGAGATTTACTCTCGTGCGGATCCAGGGTATGTAGAGCTCCTAAAACGTGTTAAGGACTTCATAGATCCAAATCAGATCATGAATCCTGGGAAGTTATGGATTAGGTGATATCGATGCAGTGGAATTTTAAAAACATAGACGATGAGGGAGAATTTAACCTCGAACACTTTTTCTGGAAGTGTACAGCATGTGGTACATGTAAGAGTGGTTATACCTATGGTCCACCACCTACTTTCAGGAGGATTTGTCCCCAAGGTGAGAAATTTGGATTTGAGGGTTTCTTCGCTTCAAAAGGCAAAGCAGCACTTGCGCGCTGGATGACGTCTGATCCTATCCTCAAAAATAAATTTGAATGGACTCCGGAGTACCTTAATACTCTTTACACCTGTATAGGATGCGGAGGTTGTCAGAATCAGTGCCTTGTTGATTTCAAGCCATTCATTATCGAAACTATAGAAGCTATGAGGGCAAAAGCTGTAGAGGATGGACAAGGCCCTTTGAGAGAACACCACATACTTGTTACTTCAATGAAGAACAATGACAACCCGTACACCGGACCCAGAGGTATAAGAGCTAAATGGATGAAAGGTTTGGATGTCAAAGACATTAATAAAGAAAGTTCACCTGTGCTATACTATGCCGGGTGCACACCAGCTTACAATGCGCCAGTGCGTCAGCTAGCTGTTAAGACTGTTAGCGTCTTTAATAAAATAGGCGTTGACTTCGGTGCACTTGGAAAGAAAGAAGTATGTTGTGGTTCAACAGTCCTAAGACTTGGTGCAAGAGATGAATTCAAGCGTATTGCTGAGAAGAATCTGGAACAATTTAAGTACCTCCACGATGAGCGTGGTGTTGATACAATAGTTTCATCTTGTGCAGGTTGTTACCGTTCTCTTCTTGAAGACTACGCAATCTCGGAGGAATACAAGGATTACATGGATGGCATAAAGGTCATGCATACTGCAGACTACCTCTACAAACTTTACAAGGAAGGAAAGTTCGAACCTAAGAACGAGATTAAGATGAAAGTAACCTACCACGACCCATGCCATCTTGGCCGCCACATCAAAGAGTGGATCATAGATTGGGATGGAAGCAAGCAGTGGAAGGGTTCTTACATGGATCTTGTAGACAAAGGAACCTTTGAATCACCACGTGAACTCATTAAAGCCATTCCTGGAATCCAGTTCGAGGAGATGCGACGCAACCAGAACAACTCATATTGTTGTGGTTCTGGCGGAGGCGTAAAGACAGCATTCCCTGATTGGGCAGCCGAGAACGCAGCTTTGAGGGTTGAAGAAGCAGAGCAAACTGGAGCAGAGAAGATAATAACCTGCTGCCCATTCTGCCACGCCAACCTTAACGATGGTGCCAAGGTTAAAAACTCTGCACTGAAAACTATCGATTTAGTAGAGCTTCTTGACGAAGCACTCTAATCTTTTTTTTTCTTTTTTATTTTTTAGGAGGTTTAAATATGACTATTCAAGTTGACCCACAAAAATGCATTAACTGTGGTGCCTGTGAATTAGGCTGTAGCTTTTACAGGGATGAAGTTTTCACCACGATGTCTTCATCTGTTATGATGTACCGAGAGGAAAAGAGAAATTACTTTGGACTTATGCTAAAAAGAGAAGATGATATGATTCTCGGACGACCCGAAGGCGTTGAAATACAGAAGGAAGGAGAGGCTTCCGACAGCGATGCAGGAGCATCAGCGAAACCTATTCTCCTAAGGGAACCTTGTGATGAGTGCAAAGACGCATTATGTGTGCGTTTCTGCCCAACAGGCTGTTTGATAGAGGTGGACTAAATGGATAACATGTATACTGAATATTATCTTGTAGTTGATCTTGCCACTGGCGAAGCCGAGGAGATTGAACTCGAAGAGGAGTTCGTACAAGAATATGTTGGTGGAGCAAAACTAAATATGGCGCTCTACGAAGAGCACAAGGATGGAGACCCAATTGTTCTGGGTACAGGATTACTCACTGGCACACTTGTTCCAGGTTCTTGCTTGGGCGTAATAACAGCAAAAAGTCCGGTCACCGGAAAAGTTGCTCATGCACCATTCACATGGAGCGCAGGAGCTGAACTAAAGCTGACTGGTTACTCCTTTGTCGTCATAAAGAATAAGGCTGCAAATCCAACCTACTTGTGGTTACACGATGAGATAGCTGATTTTGTGGATGCTTCAGAACTATGGGGAAAGAACACATGGGATGCTGTTGATGTAATTAGGGATGAACAAGGAGAGGACAGGATCCAGCTTCTATCAATAGGGAAGGCAGGAGAAAATAAACTAAGCACTGCAATGATTACGAACAATTACTGGGGCACCGGAGACAGATTTGGTTTCGGAGCACTTTTCGGAGAAAAGAATCTTAAATCAGTTGCAATGAGGGGAATGGGCGAGCTTGAGGTCGACGATCCCGATGCATTTATTGAAAAAACTAAAAGTGTTTTTGATGATGTAAAATCCCAGGTAGGGGATGCAAAAGGATTAGATGCCATTGACTATGCCAAGATCCCAGCAGATCTCAAAGATGCGGCAAAGAAGCAGCTACATCGTGTTGAAGCAGACTTTAATAGTCCTCTTGCATACAAGTTCTTTCTAAAGTACAGGGAGGATCCAAGCGTCATGCTATCCACAGATGTGGAAGAACCTGGCGTTCTTGTATCAGATCCTATTGGTTACGCAGCAATTGCAAATGCAGGTGTTGTGCCAGCTGATGCAGGAGAGGTACTAGAAGCAATGTTCAAGTTAGGTCTTAATCCGGTAGCTGTGGCATCAAAGCTTACAGCAAAAGACAAGGCCGGCGCAATTGCAGAACTTGAGAAGTTTGCAGAGTCCTCAGAGGCTGACAAGTTTGATGCTGTATTTAGCCCAATTGCTCCAATGAGTGATAGAACCGAGGCAGCTTATATAGCGGGAATATGCCCGGTACTTGTTGCAAAGGCTGAGGCACTAAATGCAGATATCTTTGCAGAACTTGCAAGCATAGGAACAGGTCTAGACTTTAAAGCAGATGCTTTTAAAATGTAGATGGGACCATATTTTTGGTTCCTTTTTTTATCTTTTTTGTGGAGTGGAGGGTGAAAAGCATCTCTTTGTCATTAAAGATAGGGATATTCATAGGCAAAGGCGCATCCTATTCATGGATTTGGTTCGTAAAGACTTTTGATTTACTAGATTTCAATGAAATATACTTCATTGATGAAAGTGATGTGCTAAACGATGCTTTAACAAATTTTGATTGTTTCATTTTGCCTGGTGGAGATCCATTTCAAGTGGCCGAAGGCCTCGGCGAGATAGGTCTTACGAAAATTCGATCTTTTATAGAGTGTGGTGGAACATATATTGGGGTTTGTGCAGGTGCTTATTTATCAATAATGTTTTGCAACAATCCAATGCCTTGGTTGAATCTTGTTGATATGCCAATCAATAACTATTCTTTGAATCCTCCCGAAGCGATACGGATGAAGTACAAGTATCTTGTGCCTTATCGCGATGGGTTTGTGTATCATCCTGTTCGGGGCCCTTTAGAAGTGTCATGCAATGGACAGTCTTTTAAAGCGCCTTTATTTGGGGGACCACCAATGCTGGCTCCAAAAGAGAATCAATTAGCGGAGTATAAGGGCTTTGATGACAAAACGTTGTACTTAACTAATGAAGAAGAAGCAAAAAGAACTATGTTAGGGTATGCAGCCGGAGTGAAGGTTTCAGTTGGGAAAGGCAATTTATTTCTTTTTGGCCCCCATTTTGAACATCCTAACTACCCAGAGGCAAACAAATTCTTATTTTCGCTTTTATGCACTCTGACACCATATGCAAGAGGACCTCCACGGCATGAAGTTTCTATTCTTGAGGGCAATGAATTCAAACGTTGGATAAAGAGTATAAAAAGAGAGCTTTCTTCAGCAAGAGTCATTGCTAATGGTATGACAAATCTGAGGTGGAAGATCGGGGAGAAGATATGGGAAGATGAAAAAATCATATACTTCTTGAATGAAATTTGGAAGACTGTTAAGATCTTGCAGAAATACGGTGCACTACCCGTGGAGCGGCCTCAAGAGCTGGAAGAAAATGCAAGGAAAATACACTCCCTCCTTGCCGAGATTCATGTTTTATCCAAAGAAGGGAAAAGTACTAATATCCAGGCAAGCTATCTAATTGAACACACCAAAAAATTATCAAAAGGACTATTTGAATCATATTTTAATATAAAAAGAAATGAGTGGTGGACTAATGGAAGAAAAGACAGTTGAAAGCATTGTGAATGAGGGGCGCGCGTATGCTTGCATACAATGCGGCAAGTGTACCGGGTCATGTCCTTCAGGAAGGGAATGTGGTCTAAGGACGCGAAAAGTCATACATATGGCCAGGCTTGGTATGGACATATATAAAACGGAAGAGCTATGGGACTGTACTACATGTTATACATGTCAGGAACGATGCCCAAAAGACGTTAAGATAACAGATATTATAATAGAACTGCGAAATATGGCAGTTAAGAATAGTTTCTATCCGACAATGGCCGAGGTACCAAAAATAATTATCCAAAATCTATATTCTACTGGAAATGGACAACCGTTGTCCCCAGAAGTATCCAAGATACGCTCTATCATAGGCTTGAATAAGGAACCATTGGATGCTTCCACAAATAAGGATACACTTAAAAAATTCCAGAAACTTCTTGATGGATTGCCACTCATGCAATGGGGGGAAACACAATGAAATATGCATTTTTCCCTGGCTGTATCGCTAAGAATGTCTATCCTGGAATAGAGAAGGCCACACGATTAGTATCTGCTAAGCTTGGCATTGACTTAGTTGATTATGAATATTCCTGTTGTCCACCACCAGGTGTTATTGCCTGTTATGATAAGGACTCGTGGTTAACACTTGGCGCACGCAATCTTTCATTATCAGAAAAAGATAATCATGATATCATGACAATTTGTGCAGGATGTTATGGTACACTGCATAACGTTTGGCATACGCTAAAACAAGACCAAGATAAAATGGAATTTGTGAACGAGCATCTTTCCCGTATTGATACAGAATATAAGGGGAATATTAGGCCTGTTCATTTTGTTGATTTACTTTCAAAAATGAGAGATGAAATCAAGCAGAATAAGGAGATTGATTTAGATTTTAGAGTGGCTGTGCATTATGGCTGCCACTATCTTAAACCCTCTGATGTAACAGGGGAAAACAGCGAGGCGCCTAAAATTCTCGATGAAATAGTGTCGCTTCTTGGATGCGAGAGCGTTCCTTTCAAGGACCGTCTTACGTGCTGTGGTGCAGGAGGGGGCGTAATGAGCGGGGAACCAGATCTCTCTCTTAAGATAATAGATCGTAAATTGAAGAATATTGAAAAAGCAGATGTGGATTGTATAATAAATATTTGTTCTTTTTGCCACATGAACTTTGACCAGAGCCAGAAGAAGTTGCATGCATATGATATACCTGTGCTTCATCTCAACCAATTACTTGGTCTTGCTTTTGGATTCAAGCATAAGCATCTGGGCCTTCATACGAATCTGGTGTCGACTCGTGACATAGTAAAGAAGGTTAAGGGCGCAAAAAGGGAGTCGATGAAATGAAAGTAGGCGTGTACATTTGTCATTGTGGGGTTAATATTGCAAATATGGTTGATATCCCAAAAGTTGTTGAGGCGATAAGTGGCCAAACTAATGTTGCTGTTTGCAAAGAATACCAGTACATGTGTTCTGATCCTGGCCAAAACATGATAAGAAAGGATATTGAGGATATGGGGTTAGATCGTGTGGTAGTTGCCGCATGTTCTCCTCGTATGCATGAACCTACGTTTAGGGCGACAGTAGCTGACGCTGGCATGAACCCCTATTGTTTTGAGATGGCTAACATCCGTGAGCAGTGTTCATGGGTGCACGAGGATAAAGAAGAAGCTACGCAAAAAGCTATAGACCTTGTAAAGAGCTCTGTTGCGAGAGCATCACTTCTTGAGCCACTACAAAGCACCGAGATACCTGTGACCCACAGCGCGCTTGTCATAGGTGGCGGAATTGCAGGCATACAGGCTGCACTTGATATTGCTAATTCAGGATTTAAGACATACCTTGTAGAGAAGGAACCATCTATTGGTGGACGCATGGCACAATTTGATAAGACATTTCCAACACTGGACTGTGCCGCATGCATCCTGACACCAAAAATGGTGGATGTTGCCCGTCATCCTAACATAGATCTTTTGACCTATAGCGAGGTTGAGCATATCGATGGGTCTATTGGCAACTTCCATGTGCAAATTAAGAAGAAGCCACGATACGTTGATCCTGACCTGTGCACAGGATGTGGCCTATGTGCGGAAGCATGCCGCTTGAAAGGGCGCATCTCTTCAGAGTTTGATATGGGTATTGGAAAGCGTGGTGCAATATACGTTCCTTTTCCACAGGCAGTGCCTTTGCTATATACCATAGATCCTGAGAATTGTTTGTTATTAAAACACGGCAAATGCGGAAAATCACCAAAATGCGAAGATATATGTGATCCTGGAGCCATTCGTTTTGACCAGGAAGAGGAACATATAGATATTGATGTGGGTGCAATCGTTGTTGCCACAGGTTATAATGAATTCTCTCCTGTTGTAAAAGAGGAGTATGGATACGGTAAGTTCAAGAACGTTATGACTGGGCTTGAACTAGAGCGTATATTCTCCCCATCAGGACCAACAGGCGGTAATCCAATAATCAATGGCACCGAACCAAAGAATATCGTTTTTATCTCTTGTGTAGGTTCACGCGACAAACGCATAGGGAATCCTTACTGTTCACGTGTTTGTTGCATGTATATTGCAAAACAGGCGCATTTGCTAAAGGAGAAGATCCCTGATGCCAATATCACAGTAATGTATACAGATATGCGGGCTTTTGGTAAAGGCTATGAAGAGTTCTACGAACGTGTACAAAAAGAAGGCATAAGATACAGAAGGGGAAATGCTGCTGAGGTGTATGAAGAGGATGACCTGCTTTTTGTGCGTGCAGAGGATACACTTCTTGGTGAACCTTATGAACTGCCTGCTGATTTGGTTGTCTTGGGAACAGGCCTTGTGCCTTCCCCTGATGCAGATTCTATAGGACAAATGTTGCACTTATCACGAAGTGCTGACAAGTTCTTTTTAGAGGCGCATCCAAAACTCCGCCCAGTTGATACTGTCATTGATGGTGTTTTCTTGGCAGGTGCGGCTCAAGGGCCAAAGGATATCCCTGACTCGGTCGCACAGGCATCAGGTGCTGCTTCACATGTTGTCAATCTATTAGTTAAAGAGAAGATACATGCCGAACCTATCATCGCTGAGATAAATGAGGATGCCTGCGTAGGATGTAAGACTTGCATTGTACTTTGCCCGTATGAGGCCCCCTTGTATGACGATGAGAAGAAAGTCGTGACAATCAATCGTGCTGTCTGCAAAGGATGTGGAAGCTGTGCTGCAGCATGCCCTTCTGGTTCTATAAAGATGAATCATTTCAAGAACGAACAGATAGTTGCACAGATACTTGAGGTGATCTAAATGACAGAGGAATTTAAACCTAAAATTGTTGGTTTTTTATGTAACTGGTGTTGTTACGCAGGTGCAGATATGGCAGGAACATCACGCATGAAGTATCCTTCGAATATCCGTATTATACGCGTAATGTGTTCTTCGCGCATAAATACTGAGATGATAATAAAAGCATTTCAAACAGGTGCGGACGCCGTATTTATCGGCGGATGCCATTTTGGGGACTGCCATTACGTAGATGGAAATTATCGCACTAAAAAACGCATCGATGTATTGAAGCGTCTGCTTTCTCACATGGGTATAGAGCAGGAACGCCTGCGCCTGGAATGGGTCTCGGCTGCAGAAGGCGAGAAGTTTTCCAAGACTATGGCTGAATTTACCGATACGATAACATCCTTAGGCCCGAGTCCATTAAGGGAAATAAAAGAGGAGGCGATTTAGATGGAGCCTGAACTTAGAGATTACGTCGGAGAATTACTAGATTCAGGGACCGTTGCCGGAGTTTTGGCACTAAAGGATGAATTAGGTGCAGTTAAACCATACTTGTTCACAAAAAATAATGAGATTGGCGATCTGGTTCTAACTTCAAAATACCCATTGGCATCTGTTATGTCAATGTTACAAAAGGAAGATCCATCAATCAAACTTGCTATAGTATGCCGAGGTTGCGATGAAAGGGCACTTATAGAGTTGGCAAAGAGAAATCAGATCAATTTGGATAATATTGTCTTTGTCGGCATACCGTGTGATGAGGAAATGGCAGATAAATGCAACTGTTTACAACCATACCCTAAAGAGATAGTAACTGGTGAGAAACTTAGTAATTGGGTCCCTAAAAACAATTATGAGGATTTCAAAAACATGAGCACCGAAGAAAAGCTGATATTTTGGAAGGGGCAACTTGAGAAATGTAATAAGTGTTATGGTTGCAGAAATGCATGCCCGCTATGTTTTTGCAGTGATTGTGAACTTGAGAACGCTTTGTGGGTAAAACATGGCCGTTTGCCTCCAGAGTTTCCTATATATCACGTGATTAGAGCATTTCATCTGGCAGGAAAATGTGTTGGGTGTGGGGAATGTGAAAATGCATGTCCCGTAGGCATACCTTTGATGACACTAAACCACCTCTTAAGGGAAGATATAAAAGATTTATTTGGGTATATGACAGGGCAGGATATCGAAGATGAGAATCCAATAAACACAAAGGAGGAATACTAAATGAAGTATGACAATATTCTTACGACTTGCCCATATTGTGGATGTGGTTGCAAATATTATATTCAAGTCATCAACGGAGTTGCAAAAGGTGTTATGCCATGTAAGGAAGACCCCGTTAGTGAGGGCAAATTATGTATTAAAGGATGGAACGTTGTTGACTTTGTATATAGTGAAGGTAGACTTACAAAACCTCTTATTAAGGAAAATGGTAAATTTCGTGAAGCGTCATGGGATGAGGCATATAATTTAATTGTTTCTAAATTTAAGAAGATAAAGGAGCAGCATGGTCCACAGGCATTTGGCCTGTTATCTTCTGCCAAGACGACTAACGAAGAGAACTACCTCATGCAGAAGTTTGCGCGCAGCATAATTGTTACCAATAATGTTGATCACTGTGCTCGCTTATGTCATGCATCTACGGTTGCAGGTCTTGCAGCAGCATTCGGGAGCGGGGCAATGACTAATAGCATACCTGAATTTGAAGATGCCGACTGTTTCTTGATAACAGGGTCAAATACAACAGAGCAACATCCGCTTATTGGTTCACGCATCCTTCGTGCAAAGGAGAGGGGAGCAAAGATAATTCTTGTAGATCCCAGATTGATACAATTAGCAAAGTTTGCTGATATTCACTTAAGACAAAAGCCAGGAACCGATGTGGCATGGCTCAATGGACTCATGTACGTCATAATAAAAGATGGTTTAGTCGATGAGGAGTTTGTGAAAAATCGCACCGAAAACTACGAGAAATTAAAAAAAGAAGTGATGAACTACCCACCTGAAAAGGTGGAGGAGATAACAGGTGTCCCAAAAGAAGATATAATCTCTGCGGCCCATATATTTGGCAATGCCAAGACTGCTTCTATAATTTATAGCATGGGTATCACTCAACACACAACAGGAGTTGATAACGTGAAGTCTTGCGCAAATCTTGCCATGATAACAGGAAATATGGGCAAGGCATGTACAGGTGTAAACCCACTAAGGGGACAAAACAATGTACAAGGCGCATGCGATCTTGGGGCACTTCCAAATGTGTTTCCTGGCTACCAGGCAGTGGCAAATGGAGAATTTAGGGAAAAATTCGAGAAAGCCTGGAAAATGGATGATAAAATTCCAGAAAACGTTGGGTTAACTGTAGTAGAGATGACAAACGAAGCCCATGCTGGAAATATCAAGTGCCTATATATTATGGGCGAAAATCCAATGGTATCAGATCCGGATATTAATCATGTTAAAGAGAGTTTGGAATCGTTGGATTTTCTTGTGGTGCAGGACATATTCCTCACCGAGACCGCCGAGCTTGCCGATGTAGTCCTTCCTGGAACATCGTTCCTTGAGAAGGATGGCACATTTACCGGAACTGATCGCAGGGTTCAAAGGGTGCGCAAGGCTATTGAACCTTTAGGAGAATCCAAACCAGATTGGCTTATTATATCCGAACTTGCTAGCAGGATGGGATCATCAGCCTTTGAATATAACTCGCCAAAGGAAATACAAGACGAGATTGCTTCATTAACGCCGCTTTACGGGGGGATATCCTATGAGCGACTAGATGATCTCGGGTATTTACAATGGCCTTGCTTAGACAAAGATCATAAAGGGACCGTATTTTTACACAAAGGTAAATTTACCAGAGGCCTTGGATGTTTCTTTCCTATAACGTATAAACCACCAGCTGAGCTTCCAGACAAAGAATACCCTTTTACTTTGACAACCGGGCGAATATTGTTCCATTTTCATACTGGAACGATGACGCGCTGTGTGCCAAAGCTTGACAAAGAGGTGCCAACTGGATACGTTGAGATACATCCTGTCGATGCTGATAGGCTAGGAATCAAAGATGGTGAAATTATAAAAGTAAGCACAAGAAGAGGAACAATTAATATTCCCGCATACATCACAAGAAAAGTTCCAGAAAAAATAGTGTTTATACCGTTCCACTTCAAAGAATGTGCTGCAAATATTTTAACAAATCCTGCACTAGACCCAATAGCAAAGATACCTGAATTAAAAGTCTGTGCCTGTAAAGTAGAGTCAATAGGTGAATAAGATGAAGATACTAAATAAACCAGATATGATGATGATAGTAGCGGTGTTGGCAGGTACAATTAGTACATGGTACCTCAACAATGAATTAGAATTAGGCGCTGTCGTGGCTTCAGCAATAGTTGGACTTATCGGAGGGGCCTTGTTTAATAAATATTCTCCACAGATTTTTTGTGGATCTTTTGTGGGAATGTGTTCAATGATAGTTATTTTTAACATCTATTATACACTTCTATTTGGATTTGTGGCAGGGCTAATATACGTGGCCTGGAAGGGATACTTCTATGGGCATGGAGGTAAATTAGGAACAACTGCGTTTATGGCCGTTCTTTTTTCCTTAATATTAGTTGCATTAGCAGGCAAAGACTATCAGGCAGTTAGCCATGCAGCTGTAGAGTCCCTGACAGTTAGCTGGTTCTTGCTAGTTTTAGTTGTAGGGGTCGTAGCCTCTGTAGCAACATATTACATGAGAAAGGATGTCTTCATAAGGCTGTTTTCTAACAAGTGTGCAGACGCTGTTTTAGGGTCTGCAACAATTGGACTAATAGCAGGACTGATATTCCCGGAGATCTCAGTAACATATGGCGCCACACTGTCTTTTGTAGCATACTCTGCTTCCTTTGCCGGAATGACAGCTTATCCACGTATTTTTGATAGCGTTTTGCATTATGCAGTCGCTGGTGTGTTCGTGGCCATACTATATACTGCTACTGTGGATTTGGTTCCCGGTGGCGGAGGAAAGCTTGGGACTATAGGTTTTACCTCTGTGATAATAACAAAATATATCTTTGAGCATTATAGGGAAGTACGATCCAATACTTGTGAATCATAGGTCAGTTGGCCTATTGATGTTCTTGAACATCGATGCTTTAATGAATCCCTGTTCTATTAGGGATTCTATCCCTACTTTTTTTACATCAAAATGATCGTAGATAGAAGATATCTTAAAATTCTCATTAAGAATGTTGTATTCTAACAAGGAGATTACCTTTTTAGAATAAATTGCACACAATGGTTCTAGATTTCCATTTCTCCAAGATGGAACAACTATATCGTTTTTCATCTTGTCAAGATAGGAGACAAATACACGTGTTATATTTGGCATATCACACCCAACTATAAACATACGTTTGTATTTTGCGTGTTTTAGCGCAGAATAGATTCCCCCTATCGGGCCCAAATCAAGGTAGTCGTCATTGTTTGAGTGCTCAGAGTACGATGCCGCATCTTTTTTCCCGCATTGTATAAATATGTCGTCTGTCATTGGAAGGAGCTTATCATACGCGTGCCTGTAAAGGGGAATTCCTTTATACATGTGGAATGATTTATCCTTGCCAAACCTCCTCGAATATCCTCCACAAAGTATTGCTATGCTCAACATTGTGATTCATCCTGTGTATATTGTAAAACGTTTTTCCCGTGAGAAACCTATAATCGTAATCCCCTCATCTTTTGCTTTTACAATGGATTCATAGAATGGGGGGGCTTTTGAGATAATATAAGGAATGTTAAGTGCTATGGCCTTTTCCACAGTTCGTTGTGATATGCGCCCAGTAGTATATAATATCTTATCAGAAAGAGGGATTTCTTCTATTATGCATTTCCCGCATGCTTTGTCAATGGCATTAAATCTGCCAATATCATAACCTTGTTTTATTTGTGTGCCATCAGACGCGAATATAAATGCATAGTGAAAAGCTCCAGTTAGTAGAAAGAGGGGGGTGTTATTTGTGACATATCTATTGATGGAGTAGATTGTTTTTGCAGAAGGGCGATGCATCTTGATTTTTGGGGACGTATATTTTCCATTATTTACAACAACCTTTGCATAGATTGTCTCATTTTCTTTTCTTATTACAATATCTCTAATATTTTCTGCTTTACTAATAATGCCTATTGAGGCAAGATGACCAGTAATAAATTCTGTTATTTCTTCAGGGGTCATGTAGGTAGTTAAATTATATTTATCACAGGAAAGTTCTAGTTTTTGCTCATGTGCAATATCATCATTTACCTTGTAACATTTGTCTAATTTCCATTGGGTCACAGGTATTTTTTCCATTATGCTACAAATGTTAATTACTTCTTTTATATATTTTCCAATAAAGCTTATAAATGATAGTTGTAAAATCACTTTGTGACAGAATCAATTGATAGATCTTTTATTATTCAGCAAGCGAAACAATATTTCAATGATGCAAAACCTACTCACGATTGGTGTCATGTAGTGCGCGTGCATGCATTATGTATGCATATTGGTCTTGTGGAAAATGCAGATATGGATATTTTGTCATGTGCTGCATATCTTCATGACATAGGCCGAATTTTTGAAGAACAAGACGCTTCAGTATGCCACGCGGAAAAGGGAGCGGAGATAGCGCATGAGATTCTTTTGAAAGCGAATGCATATTCAACAGAATTTATAGAATCAGTGCTTCATTGTATATTGGCCCATAGATTCAGGAATAATAATGTCCCAACGTCTATAGAAGCTAAAATATTGTATGATGCGGATAAGTTGGATGCGATTGGCGCTATCGGTATTGCGAGGGCATACTCATATGCAGGAGAACATAATCAACAGCTTGTGACAAGCTTTGATAGCTTTTCTGAAGATCTTACTATAGATCATAATACTCACTCCCCAGTTAAGGAATATAATGTAAAATTATCGAAAATAAGGGATAAAATGCTGACTGATGAAGGAAAACGTATAGCCAAGGGGCGTGATACATTTATGCGTCTATATTTTAGTAGATTACAAGATGAGATAGAGGGCGTGTTATAGTTATGCGCAGAGACAGATATTATAAGATTTATAGGCGCCTAGAATCAGTAAAAGATATTCCTCATGTGGCGAAGAAGTATGAGGTAGATGACGATATTTTGTATAGTATCCTTTCCCAAAAAATAGTAAGAATGACCAAGAAGGATTTCCATATAGTGGCCCGGCAAAGCGCCGCTATGTTGAGGGAATGGAATAGGGGAAAATCATTGTTACAAATAGCCGAGGAACGTAAATTTTCTCCAGTGCTCATTTCTTCATTTATTTTAAAGGAAAACGGCTTATCAAAGAGGGATTTCAAACAATACATATCACAGCCAGATATAATCAAGAATAAACGTTTGAAGAATGAAATAATAGATGCGTTAAATGCTGATTTTATTTATTCTCCTTCTGGTTCAGACAGCCAAAGGGAGCGGGGAATATCTTGTGAGTGTCGTATGCAGGAATGGCTTGATATTGCGTCTATCTCTTATATGACTGAGGATGATTCAAGAAAAATGGGTAGGGAGAAAACCCCTGATTTTCTTTTTCATGACGGGCAGATACTTCTTGGGAAAAAGGCGTATTGGTTTGAAAGCAAGGGTAGCTTTGGATCACCATACCAAGCGAAATCCGATTATAATAAACAACTCAAACATTATGTAGATTTGTTTGGTCCAGGTATAGTTGCCTACTGGCCTGGTTTCGTGGATGATATTTCACTTAGTAGTGATATTATTATCGTTGACAAAACATTTTTTGAAAAAAACAAATAGTTCAAGGAACTACATATTTGTATTGAACACCAATATTTTATCTATTTTTATGATATTATTACCGATAAATTTAAATAGTATTGATGAGCAATATTATATACATTCGTTTAGCCTCCCCTCAAATAGGTGATAGGAGAATCCCCTCAGTTTCTCCTATCTTTTTAAAAATGGCATGGTGAAAAACATGAAAAACATAGAAATAAAAAATTGTGAAGAAGAATTATATGAAAAGGCGTGGGACATGCGCCTTAAAATAAAGGCAAAATCATGGGCAGATTTTCTTGAGAGAGCAGTGGATTTGGTAGAAGGAACAAAAACCGTATAAACTTTTTTGTCACTTTAGCTATATGAAGCGATTATCTCTTTATGATGTTGCTAGCATTATTATTATTTTTATCTTTATTATTTTAACAATCTACAGAAGATCGATTTTTCCTATTTTTGTAGATATGTATTATCACCTAGCCGTAATGCTGTCCTTTGACTATGCAGGTGGCATAGTACTGCATGATTTTTTACAATACTCACCTTTTGGGCGACCGCATATTTATCCCCCTTTTCTGCACCTCTTAATGCTTATACCATATAAGATGGGCTGTTCTGTTCTAAATATCGGCAAGTTTTTCAGTGCTGTTTTATATCCTATGACACTTTTGACGCTTTGGTTTGTTGTGCGAGAGCTTTTCTCACGCAAAGCTGCTTTTTTTTCATTGTTATTTATTATTTCCTCGTGGACGTTTTATGAGTCTACCGCTATAGTCACCGCGTCTGCACTTTCAATAGTTTTGTCTTTTTGGGCATATTATTTTGTCTACAAGAGGCGCTTCATCGCTGCTACTATTATGTTGACGTTTTCACTATATTCACATTTGAGCATGCCACACCTTCTTGTAATGCCGCTGATAATATGGGCTATTTTTGATGCAGTATATCGGCGAAAGATAATATATGCTGTTTTAGTATCATATCTACTTTATACTCCTTGGGCGCTTCATATATTTCTTAATCGAGAACATTTTCATACGTTGCATTTTTCAGCTTCATATAGTGTTGATGTCGTGCTTTTATTATTTGCATTAGTGGGGGCGTACGTATCTCTTTCTTCAATGCGTTTCAAAGGGAAACACTATATTCTTCCTTTCGCTATTTTGGTAGGAATGATGCCAATTCTTTTTTCATACACTCAACGCTTTTGGTTTCATTCAAAAATCCCGCTAGCAGTGCTTGCAGGACTGGCATTGTCACATTTATCCATTTATTTGAAAAATAGATCTAAAAATGCTTTTCCAGTATTGGCTGTATCTACATTAGCAATTACTTACCTTCTCCTTTTTCATAATGTTGTGTACACATCTCCTCAACAACATCAACCCAACGAAATGATAGATGGCGGAATTAATGTGAAAGACACCACTCTTGAATGGCTGCTTGATAGTTCCTCACGTATGCGTCCTAATCTTATTTCCCCTCATACATTACAGCTTATGGAAACTATTATTGCTACAACATCTTCGGATGATATCATCGCTGTTAAGAATGGGCCATTTGGTTGCATGATAACTACGTTTACAGGAAGGGCAACTACAAACGGCATGTTCAATGAAATTCAGCCAAATGTTGCTAATTTGCATAAGGTGCCTGTGAAAGCTTATGTTTTTGAAGGCCCAATCCCAGTACAGTTTCCGAACAGTGATGTGTACCGTTTTGGGAAAAATACCCTTATAGTAAGGAATAATCCATTAGAAGTTTCAAAATGTTCAATCTCTTCCTCTGCTTTTAACGAAATTATGGCTTTAGGGATAATATTGTTTGGATTTTTACTTACCATTGGAGATCTTATTGGATTTAGACGTATATGCGATAAGTTTGTAAAGTAGCTTTGCAGCGGCCAAGGCACTTGCATCTGGGGATCTGGAACAAAGTTCTACAATATCAAATCCAACAACGGTGTTGGAGTCTATTATCTTTTTGAGAAGTATGGTCATATCATTAAAAGATATTCCTCCTGGCACCGGATTGCCCACGTTAATATAACCTTCTAGCACATCAAGATCGATTGTTATATACAATTTTTTATTCTTTGGAGGAGAAAAAGAAGAAAGTTCTGATGGGTGTACTAATTGTATCTTGTGCTTGTTTGCATATTCGTACTCGTTTTTTGAACTTTCTCGTACACCAATGACTGCACAATCTATTCCCTTTTCGTGAATGCGTCGCATCACACAGGAGTGGGAGAGGGATAAGCCCATATAGTCATTGCGTAAATCTGGGTGAGCGTCAAATGAAATTACAAAATCTGGTTGAAGTTCTTTTACAAGAGGAAACGTAATGGAGTGTTCGCCACCAAGCCCGATCCAGATGGGGCCATGTGGAATGTGTGAAGCAGTACTAGCTATCCTTTCAAACGTTTTTGATGGGGAACCTGGAACACAATCAACATCTCCTATATCATATACTGTGATTGTAGAAAGATCTACTGCAGTCTCTATATCGAAAAGTTCAAGTTCAAAAGTAGCATTGCGAATGCTTGTAGGCCCATATCTGGCGCCAGTATGTCCAGTTTGTGTGCCATCAAACGGTATTCCCAATAGAATGTATGATGCCTCATCAATAGATGGAGATTTTAGTGGGATACAATTCTTTTTGAATGTGTAAAATGTAAGGTCTTCTGTCATCAGGACCCCTTTACACGTAAAATTTTCATCCGTCCCATGGTTTCCATATATTCTACTTGTACTCCTTCCTGGATGTCGCCTTCTATGTCATCATTAATGGGCAGTTCATAATATTCATATGTTGTCATATCCATTATTTGCACTGAAGATCCCATTATTGCAGTTACCATTCCACTTGCTTTGTCTATTATAGGTATATGGACCTTGGCATCTACTGGTTTAATAATGCTCTTTTTTTGATTATCAAAAATTCCTCTGGCGTCTATACGGGCCTTTGCAGACCCATGTTTTCCTGGTGAAGACGTCGAATATGCTATGATCTTACATGGTTCATCGTCAATGACAATATATCTTCCAATTTTTAATTGTCCTACTCTTTCTGGCTTAGTTGTACCCATTATTTTCACCTGATAAGATATATACTAAAAAATATAATTTATAAAGTTATCTATATAATCTTACTTAAGTAAAACGTTCTATTGTTTCAATAAGTATTTGGATATATCTGGCATATGCATTTTACGCATGGTGTCTTTTTATCCAAAAACTTAAAAGCCATTCTATGATACTATCAGCAATGATAACGCCACATACTTACGTTTTGCTATCGGGATCTGCAAACGGAAAAACACCATTAAACGCTTTTGACCAAGCATTGATTGATTTAGATATTGCAGATTTTAATTATATCACTGTTTCGTCCATTCTTCCTAAAGAATGTAGTAAAGGTGATATACAGGATATAAAAAAAATTGAATTAGGTTCATTTGTTTATTGTGTGATGTCGCGCATTTATAGTGAAAAACCTAAAGATAGGATATCTTCTGCAATAGCATGTGTTCAGACAAAAGAAACTGTTGGATGTATTACTGAATATAGTGGGCACTGCTCCAAGAAAGAAGCTGAACGACAAGCTTTGAAAAGAGCAGAGATTATGGTGGAGCAAAGAAAGGATGCCACAATAAATAACATCGATATAACATCCTCTACACTTGTTGTGGAGCAATGTGGATGTAGTGTTTCTCTTTGTCTACTTTTGTATTGAGATGATATAATGAATGATAGGATGCTTTGCTGGAAACTTTCAGAAATTATAAAATTGTCGCTTGAAAATACAATGCGATCAGGAAGGGCCCATGAGATTGTAGGTGAAGGTCAACTTGGAGGAACGACGCATTATCTTGATAAGGTGGCTGAAAATGCTGTAATCGACTATATAACTAAACATGAGCTTCCTGTAGAATTTGTAAGCGAAGAGATAGGCAGACTAAACTTCGGAAATGAGTATACAATATATTTGGACCCAATCGACGGGTCGAATAATGCGCTTTCTGGGCTTCCATTTTACTGTACATCTATTGCACTCTTTAGAAAAGAAAAACAGTATGGATTAGTACGAAATCTTGTATGGGATGAATGGTTTGAAGGAATAAGTTATTATGGTTCTCTTTTGAATGGAAAGCCATTAAAACAGCAGCTTCACTCTCAAATGATTTCTGTTTATACAAAAAAAGGACGTTACATAGATGAATTACGTCAATCTTACAACAAGATGCGTTGCCTTGGGTCCGTGGCATTAGAACTATGTTATGTCGCAAAAGGAAGCCTTTTGGCTTTAGTTGACATTCGTGACAAGGTGCGTACCACAGATATAGCAGCAGGCAAAGTTGTGCTTGAGAATGTAGGAGGGGTAATAACCGATTTAAATGGGGAAATATTGGATATGGATGCAGAGCATATGAACATAGTTGCTGCCTGCAACCCAAAAATACATAAGAAAATTATAAATATTCTAAAGGAGTAAGTGAATAAAATGAGAATTGGCCTTGTTTCTCGTACGGATCGTAATGATTCTATTGAACTTACAAAAGAAATTATTTCTTTACTATCAGACTATAAAATATTTATAGACCCACTATTGAAACCTTATGTTGACATCCCTATAATTGAAAGTGTCGATGTGATTATCGCCGTTGGTGGTGATGGCACAATACTTAGAACATGTAAACAATATGGGGACATACCCATACTAGCTGTGAATATGGGCACCTACGGATTTATGTGTGAACTCAATTCAGGGAATATATCCGAAATACCTGCCCTATTAAAAGACAATGATATAGATAGGCGCAGTAAACTGGCGGTATTTTACCATGGCGAACTTTTGGGGCATGTTTTAAACGAAGTTGTTGTCCGTTCAACTTCCCCAATAAAAATGGATCATCTTACTATATCCATCGATGAGGAAACTTATGAGGTATATGGGGATGGCGTTATTGTTGCAACACCTAATGGTTCAACTGCTTATTCCCTCTCTGCAGGGGGTTCTATTATACACCCTAAGGCAGATGTGCTAATAGTTACACCAATATGCCCTCTGTTTAGGGAAGCGCACCCATACATTGCGCCTGATGACTGCGAAGTCGTAGTTTTGAATTCTGGAAAAGAATGTTATATCATACTTGATGGTCAACCAATCTCAATGCTACATAACGGAGAGCATATATCAGTGACAAAATCTTCAGAGACTGCGCGCTTTATCCGGAGGAAAAAAAAATGAGGTATGTACTTGACGCCTCTGCTCTTTTTTCGCGCCATATCCCTGAAAATAATTGTTATATCACGCCAGAAGTTGTTTTAGAGATAAAAGATCAGCGTTCAAAAGATGCTGTTGAGGGATATATTAGTGCAGGAAAGATCATTATCCGAACTGCAAGTGAAGATGCCATAGATGCAGTGCAAATAGCGTTGAAAACTACTGGGGACAATATATCTGGACCGGACATGTCTATAATAGCTCTTGCCATTGATATGGATGCAACTATAATCAGTGATGATTATGGAATACAAAACGTTGCTAGCACAATTGGGGTAAGTTGGATATCACCAAAAACGGAGGGCATTAATAAAGTGCTGGTCTGGAAGAAGAAGTGCGTTGCATGTGGTAAGATTTACAATTCAACATATACTGATTCTTGCAATGTATGTGGCAGCGAACTTAAACGCATTGCAAGACGAAAATAAGAATACATAATATACGTTTTTAATAATCAGTTCTAATTATTTTTTTATATTGCCATCTTATGTTAACACTATATGATAATATTTAAATAGAAATTGAGTTCTAAATAATATGTATTAACAGGAATTTTCTGCACACATTGAAAAGTTATATATTATATTTGGATAGTTCAATTTATTGGTGGAAAGGATTTTTGCTTTATGATAATACTATCTCTTTTTGCTGGAATGCATATTAGGCAGGGGAAATGGATATGGCGACAAAGACCATAGATGAAATAAATGAAAAAATCAGAAAGGGCGAGGTTGTTGTTTATACTGCTCATGAACTAAAGAAACTTATAAGGGAAGGAGAGCGCATTACTCCTTCTACTGTGGATGTTGTCACTACAGGCACATGCGGGCTAATGTCTGGGACGGCTTCAATACTGACTATACCTGTTGCTAAGAAGGGAACTTTTGCCAAGGCGCAGTCTTTATGGATGAATGGTGTACCTGCAATACCAGGCCCTTGTCCTAACGAGAACCTTGGCATTGTGGATGCAGTACTATATGGGACATCTTATGCAAACTCAAGATATGGGGGCGGCCATGTTCTGCGGGACTTAGTTGAGGGTAAGGAAGTAGAGATTCGTGTAGAGGCTGATGGCAACATATATGAAAAAAACGTAGTACTTGATGATATTTCCTACTCTAAACTTTTCACGACACGCGGAGCTTTCAAAAACTATGTTGCATTCTTAAACGGCAAACAAGAGACATTCAAAACCATTTTTTCTGTCACAGGATTAAAAGGTCCTCAAAAGGAGATTACAACAAGTGGTTGTGGGGAAGTGAATCCTGTGGAAAACGACCCCCCATTAAATGTGATTGGTGTTGGCACAAGAATCCTGGTAAACGGGGGTGAAGGATTTGTAATTGGTCAGGGAACCAGAAGCAGCAAGGAGAAGCCGAACCTTTCTGTCTACGCCGATCTAAAAGGGATGGATGCACAGTATATGGGTGGATTCAAGACATCAAAGACCCCGGAATGTATAACATCAGTTGCTGTACCAATACCTGTAACAAATAAAACATTGCCATATCTACAAGTTCTGGATGAGGATGTGAAGCTGCCCTTAGGCGAGATCCACGACAGGGTGCCATTTACTAACTGTTCATATGCTGACGTATGGCAAGGAACGGATCTAGTAGTTGTCTATAACTATGAGAAGTGCATAGATTGTGAAGTATGTGATATTGAGGAGATATGCCCAACATCGGCATTTGCAACTAAGAAAGGTATAGATAAGAATAGATGTTTTAATTGTGGTGCGTGCGTTTCTGAGTGTCCTGGAGAAGCTTTCAAGGCCGACCTTGGCAGCATGAAAATAGATGGTACTAGTATCCCAATTACATTGCGTCAATCCAATCGGGCACGGGCAAACTCGCTTTGTGAAGATTTAAAAGACCGTATCCTTGATAAAAAGTTCTATCTTTCTGCCCCTGTTGGAAAAATATAATGCGGTGTTTACTATACCACCATATTTTGTGTTATATTTAGGTGCTTTTTGTTTTATGATTGGGATTTTACTAATACTATGTCGTTTACAGCTATCACGTCACTGTATGGTATGGCCACATTATCTATCCCCTGTTCTTGTCCAACAGCAAGACCAAAGATGTCTCCTTTTGTGAACTCTAGTACCACATCGTTGACTATGCCAACATATTCTGCCTTATCATTAAAAATCTTCAATCCGTAGTATTTGGAAACCCTCATTTAAATCACTAGAATATTATCAATTAGTATTTAAATAGTTTTTTCTTTAAAAAAAGTGATAATAAACGATAAAATCTTCTACAATGGTAGCGGGGAGTGGATTTGAACCACTGACCTGCGGGTTATGGGCCCGCCGGGCACTCCTAACTGCCCCACCCCGCTTCAAAGTAGTAACAATTCAGAAAGTTGTATTTAAAAGCCTTTCGTATCATACGTTTATAGTCATTTTTACTAAAATATTGGGGCATATAAAAATTGTTTCTAAAGGATGTTAATTTCCAGAAATATACTTTTCTACAGTGTCCAAAAGCTTTTCAAGTGAAAACGGTTTTTCAATAACGCATTTCGCTCCTGCTTCTAAAAATTCCCTTGTCTTGTCGGTAAACCCTGTAGCACCGATTATTCGTGCATCAGGATTGATGGAAAGAATCTGTTTTGTAATCTCTATTCCATCGCCATCAGGCATTTTCGTATCCATTATAACAAGATCCGGATGTTTGCTTTTGTAGATTTTTAAAGCAGTTTCTCCATTTTCAGCCTCAAACACATTGTATTTTTTTTCAAGTGTTTTAGAGTATATGAATCTAATATCTTCATCATCATCCACTATTAATACAGATAGCATACAATCAAACAGATATATTATGGATATAAAAATATATTGTGGCATGTCATGCGAAGATTAATTTAATAAAAGCAAGTGCTCCGACCGGGATTCGAACCCGGGTCTCAGCCTCGAAAGGGCTGGATGATTGGCCGGACTACACTATCGGAGCTCTTTATATGAAAAATATTATTATATTTAAAAAACTTTCGTCTGGCGCGACTTTGCATAATTAGTTTTTTTTCTTTAACTTACAAAAATATCCTCTGAAATATATTTAAAAATTTATAAAGCCATTTGGCATTAAGAACACACAAGAACCTCTACTATGGAGCTAATCAGGCATAGGCGCTAATGTAAAAAATATTATCGCACACGTTAAGCACACATGATAATGGGCGTATGACAAAAAAGAAAACTACCCATCCTTTTGATAGATCATGATTGTTTATTACTATAGTAACATGGGCCTTTTATCCGAAAGTGTTAAAAAGGATTTTATAAAATCTAACAGCATCAACCATATCAATTACGATGATAATGATTTAAAATGTCAATGGTGAGAATATGGCAAGAAGATCAGGACAAATCAAAGACACTTGGAAAGACAAGAAATGGTATAATGTTT
The DNA here is from genome assembly GCA_030603445.1 of Methanomicrobia archaeon. GTDB lineage: Archaea > Methanobacteriota_B > Thermococci > Methanofastidiosales > NM3 > NM3. The sequence continues at coordinate 68,411 of JAUVXU010000007.1, forward strand.
ATGCCCCCGACATGTTTGGAAAACAGAGCTTGGGTGAGATTGTGTCAAATGACCCAAAAAACATTGTTGGTCGTGTAATGATGACTTCGCTAAGGGACCTTACAGGTGACTTTTCAAAGACGCATATAAAATTGTACTTCAGGGTCAATGAGGTGCAGGGAGAAAATGCATACACAGAGTTCAAGCAGCACGAACTTTTACGCTCCTATATACGATCACAGACAAGAAGAAACAACACTAAGCTGGACAATATTATTGACTTGAGAACGAAGGATGACGAAAAATTGCGTGTAACTATAACTGCAATCGCCCCCAGAAGAATGCAAAGATCACAGTCCGATGCTGTAAATGCCCTTGTCAGGACGCATATAAAAGATGCTGCATCACAAATGGATATGGTGCCTTTAATTCAAGAGTTGATTTTAGGGAAGATCACATCTGACATATACAGAAAATCAAAGAAAATCTACCCAATTCGACGTATTGAAGTCGTAAAGATAAAAAGACTATAAAAAATCGGTTTTGGGCCCGTGGCCAAGTTGGATATGGCGTCGGCCTTCTAAGCCGAAAATCCCGGGTTCGAATCCCGGCGGGTCCGCTTGGATAACGGTTAAGAATAGCAAAAATATAGGTGTTTATATGATAAGGGATACCTTTCTGATTGCCCAGAGGGGTTTGTATGAAACTTGGCATCAGAAAAAAGTATTGTTATTTCTTGTAGCTTATCCCTTAATTTTCATGGTAATATTTGGCAGTAGTTTCGGTGGAGAAAGTTATTCTGTCAATGTTGATATGGCCATTGTACAACCATATGAGGATATAACAGACCCCCTTGTTCAAGAATTCATCAAGCAGTTTGAAAATATCGATGCATTAAATATTGAGTATGTAATTTCTTCTGATATACCGCCTTTAGACCAAGCTAAGGAGCTAATAGAGAATAAAGGCATTATGTTAGTAATGTTTCTTCCAGACCATCTCATGACAGATGATGGTAGCACTGTTGAGATACCAGTATTTTATGATGATAGGGCTGATCTGACAGTTCAAAGTATAGCACTGGGAATAACAGAAGGGGTAATTGATGGTTTTTCATCTGTTATTTTCGAGCAAAAGATGTCAAATGCCAAAATGATGGGCTTTCTATCAGACGAACAGGTCCAGTTTGTTCGTAGTGCGGCAAATCCAATTTTCTCAGATATGGAGCCTGTCACATCCTCAGACGAGACCATACTAAACTATATTGATTTTTTGATTCCGGGGCTTGTTGCAATGTCAATTCTCTGGACTGCAACTACGGGTGTTGCCTCAAATATTGTTGAAGATAGGGTTAAAGGCATTAGAAAAAGAATATTATCAACACCAGCATCAAGAGGTTCCATACTTTTAGGTTATATGCTTTCACACTTAGTGACAATATTATTTCAGGTAATTATTCTGTTACTTGTAGCCACTGTGATGTATAACTTAAATATTGTGGGTTCGTTGTGGTTGATGTTTCTCATTATTGTTGTAGGCACGTTTTCTATGATAAGTATAGGACTTGTCATATCTACAATTGCAAAGACATCTGATGAAGCTTCTCAATTAGCAATGCTTGTCAATTTTCCCATGATGTTCCTATCTGGGATCTTCTTTGTCATACCAGAAGGTTTTATGAGTTCTATATCGAAGATTTTCCCTTTGACATACGTCAATGACGCATTGAGGGATGTAATGGTAAGGGGCAAGGGATTTTCAGAAGTTTCTGTGCCATTGGCAATATCTATTGCATTTACTATCTTCTTTTTTTCAATAGGGATAATGTTGCTAAATAGGGGTGAGGAATCATGAGTTCCATAATTGTAGATGAACTTGAGAAAAAGTTCGGTGACCTCACGGCTGTTGATCGTATATCATTTTCTATTGAAGAAGGAGAAATATTCGGATTCTTAGGTCCAAATGGTGCTGGCAAGAGCACTACTGTTAATCTATTGACATGCCAGCTTAAACACACATTTGGAAGTGCCAAGATATGTGGTTTAAATATTGAAGAGGCCGCTAAAATAAGAAAGATAATTGGCATAGTTCCACAGGAACTTTCGTTAAATGAGCTTCTTACTGCTGAGCAAAATATGCATTTATATGGGTCTTTATATGGTGTTCCAAGAAAGGTTCTTAAGGAAAAATCTAAAATGCTTCTTAAAGCCATGGGACTTGAAGAACGCAAAAATGATCTTGTAAAAAATTTTTCCGGGGGCATGAAACAGCGTTTAAACGTTATTCTAGCTCTTATGCACGAACCTAAGGTACTTTTCCTTGATGAACCTACAACTGGTATGGACCCACAAGCTAGACGAACGATCTGGGATTTTATAAAGGAACTCAATTCAAAAGGAATGACAATTTTCCTTACCACTCATTATATGGAAGAAGCTGACTTTTTGTGTAATCGTGTGGCTATTATTGATGAAGGAAAAATAAAAGCAATGAACACCCCTAAAGAATTGAAGCGTCGGTTAAAAATGGAAGACGTAATAGAGATACAAATTAACAATGACACTACTCTTATTTCAGATATTGAGGGAGTCAATGGTATTAATAAAGCCGTTTATATGGATGGAGTCCTAAAACTTTATATAACTGATAGGGATGGATTGCTTCTTGATATAGCTAAAGCTTTGTCTAATAGGTCAATTAAATCTATCATGTCTGTTGAGCCGACGCTTGAGGATGTATTTATTTCCTTGACCGGCAAACGATTGAGAAACTGATTCCCTTTTTCCAAATGTTTTCTACTTTTTAACAATTAAATCATAACTATATTATAGCAAGTGCATTATTTAGTTACAAAGAATTTCAATGAGAATTTAAACCACAATGTTTATAAATATAAAAATAATTGTTCTTTTGAATTTGGTCACTTTATGCGACTAAATTATGTACGTTGTCTTGATATAAAGATACGTTAAAACTATTTTATTTGCGGGGGTTGCCGAGATTGGTCAAAGGCGCTAGGTTGAGGGCCTAGTCTTGTAGGGGTTCGTGGGTTCAAATCCCATCCCCCGCACCAACGCGCAACAAGAATTAAGATCCATAAAAACAAATCCAATGTTTTTAGCTGAAAAAGGCAATGAATCTGAAATTCGCAATTGTTAGCTATTTTACAAGGAAATTTCTGATAAACTTATATGGGCACATTATTTAACAAAAAAAGATAACTTTATATAACCTTGTGCCCATACAATTAACATGGTTTATTTGGAGAAGCTTGAAAGGAATGATAAAACATATTACTACGTCACGAAAAATTTTAGGGTTAGTGACAAAAAGTGGAAGAAAATAAGAAAGTATGTCGGTAACAAAACTCCTTTCAAAGAACAGATAAAGAAAGCAGTTGAAGAAATTGAAGCAGATGCATTAAAAAAAGGGCTCATGAAAACCGTTTCTAAACACAACTATCTAAGCGATGATGAAACAGAGAAGTTACAGGATTTGAAAGAAGTTTTTAACAAATGGTACGGAAAACTAAATGCTGCTGAGAAAAAAAAACATGAAGAAGACTTTGTTGTGAGGTTCACCTATAACTCAAATGCAATTGAAGGCAATCGCTTAAGTCTTCGTGAGACAAGTATGATATTAACCGAGAACATGATACCTGCTGGCGTTACTCCTAATGATTACAACGAAGCAATAAACTCAAAAGACTGCAACGAATTCATGAAACAGCATAACGGGGAGTTTAATCAAAAGTTCTTGCTGAAGATTCATGAATTACTTACTAAGAACACCAACTGCAAAATTATAGGTAATTACAGGGACCATGAAGTTAGAATTTCTGGTTCTGAGTGGACTCCACCCCCTCATGAAAAAGTTAAGGAGAATATGAGGAAAGTTTTTCAGTGGTACTATTCTGCTAAGAAGAAACTGCATCCTGTTGAATTAGGTGCGATTTTGCATAATAAATTAGTGCGAATTCACCCATTTGCTGATGGAAATGGAAGAACATCGAGAGTTGTGATGAACTGGATATTAATGAAGAACAAGTCCCCTCTGTTTTACATAGAGCTAAGGGATAAGATAAAATATTACGAAGCAGTTGAAGAAGGCGATAAAGGTGGCGACGATGCAATGGTGCATTACATTGCCAAAGTGTTGATGGAACAGCACACATTTAGATCAGAAGACAAACAACATTAGCATATGGCGGGTTCGAATATCTTACACAGCATTACAATGCCGGGTGTAGAGGCATATTATCACTTTTGGTAAGTATTATGTATATGGGATTGAGGTATTTGAAAAGACCGCATATACACACTGCCACGAGCGTTGACTTTACAGCTGCTCTTTCTCTATGCTTTTATCTCTTTACTACATACTTTTGCATGTGGTAACGCTTAATAAGATGATACAACTTGCCCAAGCAAGTGCTTTTGATACAGATGGACCTGAGTTTGGGGCTACTTTTGATAATCAGAAGGTCTTTGCATTGGGTGAGGCAACAAAACACGACATATGCGTTTCTACGTCATCTCCTCGCGTTGTATCGGGCACATCAAGAGTGGGTGATGTTACGGGCGGAGGCATTTGTCATGCATATGCCCATGATGGGCGGTGTGTTAGTCTGTTTAAAACATTATATACCAATAAGTGTTCACATCAATGCACATATTGTTCAAATGCAACGTGTTCTAATCGCCAGCAGACATATTCATATACGCCACATGAACTTTGCCGTGTAATGCTTCACTTGTACAAGGGAAACTATGTTGAAGGGCTTTTCTTGAGCTCAGGCGTTGGAAAAGATGAAGATGTAACTATGGAGGAGATGATCGAGGCTATTCGGCTGCTAAGAGAGCATTATAATTTCGCAGGATACATTCATCTTAAGATCCTTCCAGGGACAGATAAGGACCTTATCAGCCGGGCAATGTCGTATGCTGATAGGGTAAGTATCAATATTGAGGTGCCTTTTTCTTCATATATGGATGAGATGAGCCCTACAAAAGATTTCAAAAGAGATATCATAGCAAGACAACGCATGGTACAATCCTTAATGAAGCGTCAAGAACTTCCGGCAGGACAGACAACGCAGCTTGTCATAGGCGGGGCAGGTGAAAATGATGTGGAGATCTTTCGCACCATGATACGAGAATATGAAAAACTTGGCCTTAAAAGAGTATATTACTCCGCATTTACCCCTGTGGAAGGAACAGTGCTTGAAGATACGCCTATTCAACCGTTGTGGCGTGAACATCGGCTTTATCAAGTAGATTGGTTATATAGGCTATATCACCTTAGATCGCATGAGATCTTTGAGGCATTCACAGATGATGGATACTTGATGAATAGGGATCCAAAGGTTGTTATTGCACAAAAAATGCTCGGCGATCCATTAGATCCTACTACCGCATCCTATGAGGAGCTCTTGCGAGTGCCAGGTATTGGGCCTATAAGTGCTTCACGCATCGTTTCTGTAAGGAAGTCAACACATATTTCAACTCGCATGCAACTTCAAGCACTTGGCGTTGTTATAAAACGGGCATGTCCATACATTTCATTGGGTGGATGGCAGGATTCATTGCTTGATAGGTGGATGACATGAAAACCCCGATTAACTATATGAAATACCTTAAGCGTCACAACAAATGTACCCGAGAAATTCTTGCAGTAGCAAACAAACGAAGCGCAAAGGAGATAGAACTTGCCACAGATCGTGCAGGTGTTCGGATACGTAGTATGGTGTCTGTGGTACGTATGGAGATTCATAAGTTAAGGGGATTTGTCCGTCTTACGCAATTAGGTGAGTGCGTGCTTTATGGATATCTCAATCCACGACATGATATAGCTGATGTTGTAACGGAGGTCTTGGCATACCGTTATCCCCATCATATAATTATCTTAGGAAATACCTATCGTTCTTGGGCTGCGCTCTATACTGCCGAAGGCTTTTATAATACTTCAAACGGCCCTCTTGAATCAACACTTGATCATATTCGTTCTTTTATTAAAGAAGATGACAGTTGCGTTTCACAAAAGGATCTTTGGGATATATACTATAAAAGCCAATATAGATCAAAGAGAAGGAATCTATCTTATTTTCATAAGAACATGACGTATTCGTCCCTGCGCTCAACACGAAATGTTGTTGAGTCTAATACATGTGGGACGACTTTGGACATTTACATGACCCCTACTAAGGGCGCTATAGTGAAAAAGGACACATAGCCGAGATTTAGCCATTTAGTTCTTCGAACATTAAGATTGTTCCACTCCACTTGTCACAAAAATTTTCCATAATATATGTACTATCTTATTGATGCACAAACACACCCATAATATTTTTAAGCAGTGCATCTGTTAATAGGGTGGGCTCGTAGTCTAGTGGATAGGGCGCAAGGCTTCGGACCTTGATATCCCGGGTTCGAATCCCGGCGAGCCCGCTATATATTTCTCAGTTTTTTATAATCAATATTTGTATCATTTTTTATAGGGGCCCAAAATATAGTGAGTGAAAAAGAAGGCATAATCTATTCTTCTTTTTCTAGTTTCTCGGCAATCTTTGCAACTGCCGCGACTTTGTCATCCTTGCGTAGTCGCATCATAGTAACACCTTGTGTATTTCTTCCAACTACAGATATGTTTTCAGTTGGGGTGCGTATCATAGTGCCGTCATTGCTAATTATCATTAGTTCGTCCCCATCTTTAACAGTACGCAGTGCAACTGCATGCCCGTTGCGCCCTTTGGTTTTTATGTTTATGACGCCTTTACCTCCCCGTCTTTGTAAAGGATAATCTTCTATTTTTGTTCGTTTCCCAAATCCATTTTCAGTAATTGTGAACACATTGGCATCCGTTTCGGCTATATCCATTCCTATCACCTCATCCTTGGAGGAGAGACGTATACCTCGCACACCTCTTGCAGTTCGCCCCATCTCTCTTACGTTTTGTTCGTTGAACATTATTGTGTATCCCTTTTTCGTCCCAATGATAATGTTATTAGTGCCATTGGTCATGCGCACTTTCATGAGTTCGTTGTTTTTATCCAAGGTCAATGCTATTATGCCCCCTTTACGAGGATGAGAATATGCCCTTAACGGTGTTTTTTTTACTATGCCTTTTTTCGTTGTGAAAAACAGGTAATTATCGTTAAACTCGTGTATGGGTATCAGGGCAGAAATGAGCTCTCCTGGTTCTGTGTTTAGAAGGTTTATTATCGCTTTTCCTTTGGATTGCCTTCCTCCAGGAGGTATCTGGTAAGCCTTCCTCCAGTACACCTTACCTTTGTTTGTGAAGAAAAGGATATAGTGGTGCGTGTTTGTGACAAATATATGCTCTATAAAGTCGTTGTCTTTAGTAGCCGACGCCATAATGCCTACGCCCCCTCTTCTTTGCATTTTGTATGTGTCGGCTGAAATTCGTTTGATATAACCATCATGAGAGATTGTTATAACAACATCTTCAGATGGAATTAGATCTTCGTCCTCAAATTCAATACCTTCTAATACAATTTCAGTGCGCCGCTTGTCCCCATATTTGTCTTTAAGATATATAAGCTCCTCTTTTATTATGGCATAAATACGTTCGCCCTTTTCCAAAATATCTTTTAGATCTGTAATTCGTATTACAAGTTCCTTGAGATCATTGCGTATTTTTTCTTGTTCTAGGCCGGTAAGGCGTGCAAGGCGCATATCTAATATTGCCTGTGCCTGTTCGTTACTAAGTGAGAATTTTTCTAGCAACGTTTTTTTCGCTACATCAGGATTTGGAGCTGTTTTTATTATCTTTATGACTTCTTCAATGTTATTTAGGGCAACTATCAATCCTTCAAGTATATGGGCACGTTTTTGTGCCTTTTTGAGCTCGTATTTTGTCCTGTTCCTAACCATGGTGCAACGGTGTTGAAGGAAGTATGTCATGATGTCTCTTAACGTTAGTATAACAGGCTTATTGTCTACCAAAGCCAGCATGTTTATGGAAAATGTTGTTTGCATAGTTGTGTGCTTGTAAAGCTGATTAAGTATGACGTTAGGGTTAGCATCTCTTTTTAGGTCAATGACTATACGCATGCCCTTTCTATCTGACTCATCCCTGAGGTCACGTATGCCAACAATACGTTTAGTCTTTGCCAGTTCTGCTATATTCTCTATTAGCGTTGTCTTGTTAACCTCATATGGTATCTCGGTCACTATTATTCTAGTGGAAGATTCCTTTTCCACTATCTCGGCTTTAGCGCGCACTTTTATTAATCCTCTTCCAGTTTTGTATCCTGATAGGATCCCATGGCCGCCATAGATAGTTGCGCCTGTTGGAAAATCAGGTCCTTTTATTATACTGAAAAGTTCTTTGTCAGAGAGATCTGGGTTATCGATTATAGCTACAATACCATCTACTACTTCACAAAGATTGTGTGGCGGTATCTTGGTGGCCATTCCTACTGCTATTCCAGAAACGCCGTTTATGAGCAGAGTAGGGACTTTTGAGGGAAGCACAGTAGGTTCTTTGAGCGAGTTATCATAGTTTGGCAGGAAACTGACAGTATCCTTATCGATGTCCTGAACGATTTCTTCTGCTACTTTTGATAATCGTGCTTCGGTGTATCTCATCGCTGCGGCAGAGTCACCGTCTATGGAACCAAAGTTTCCTTGCCCATCAATTAGAAGATAACGCATCGAGAATTTTTGTGCCATACGTACCATTGCATCATACACGGCACTATCACCATGTGGATGGTACTTACCAAGCACGTCACCGACAACACGTGCAGATTTCTTGTGTGGTTTTGAGGAAGTTATGCCAGTTTCATACATTGAGTAGAGTATCCTGCGCTGTACAGGTTTTAATCCATCCCTAACATCTGGGAGCGCACGGCTTACAATAACGCTCATAGCATAGTTCATGTAGGATTCTTTCATTTCATCTTCGATATCGATTGGTTTTATATTGCTCTCAGCTTCCATTTATACTCCCCTTTTACACACACAAATTTCTTTATATGAACACATTTTCATTCATGCTTTTAAATATTCGCATCAAACGTCTGTGATATATTTAATCGAATATTTTGTGTTACTATTAGTGGCACAAATTCGTTATATTATACACCATATATATTGTGAAAACATTCCTATTTTACATACACTAATTTTTCCAGATGAAATTATATTTTGGAACTATAAAAGAGTTTAGAAAGCTTTTTTAGCTACATTTATCTAAATATTCTATGAAAAAAGATGTGGGGAAACTTTATGACTCAACATCGCCGTGTTATGACACCAGATATAAGGATTTGCAATTTGCAAAATATAATCGTGCTTTGATGGTTTGTGGATCTGTTGAAGGCAAAATATTAGATGTCGGTTGTGGCACAGGACTGTTTGGTGAATATATTGATCAAAAAGTATGGGGCATAGACTCTTCTAAAGGAATGTTGCAACACTCCAAAGGGCGCATCTATCCAATCTTTGGTGATGCTAAATCGATGCCTTTTCTTAATAATAGCTTTGATTGGATATTTTCATTTACAGCGCTACAAAATATACATGATTACAAGCTTGCGCTAAATGAAATGCAAAGAGTGTTAAAATTATCAGGAAGATTGGTGATTACATATCTTGACAAAAGGGAGTTTGATCCCATAGGTAGATCGATACGCACAATATTTGAAGTTAAGGAATGTTTCTCTTTCAGTGAAGACATGTTCTTTTTTTGCACCATCAAATGATGTTGCCCACATTACCCAGGAACGTTCCATCCAATAGATATGCATTGAGTGATAGTTTTTCAGGCGAATATTTCATAAAAAGTTGGCCAGGTATGTGAGTTTTTGGGTTGTTAAATGATATGCCTTTAATAAGAGTATTGAAAGCTGGCATAATAACTAGTTCTTCTCCATCTGGAAGCACACCTTTTATCCAGCATTTTTCCTTTGAACGTTTCCCTAATTCATCTGTTATCTCTACGGCGGGATGGGAATGTCCGATGACAATTGTTTTGAATGGAATATTTGGAATTTTTGTATGTCCATGCATTAAAAGAATATCGCCAATTGACATATATTGATGTACCCTATTGTTAGTCAGGGTTTCTATATTACCGTCATGATTTCCTTTCACAATATCGCACGTTATTGAGAAGTTTAGGAATGAAGGTAAATCTCTTGATTCTATCATTGAAATTGTAGGTATATTATGTTTTATATCTCCAAGCAGGATTAATTTTCTTGCCTGGGTTTGCTGTATTAATCTTTCGATTTGCTCTTTTATCAAAGCAGTTTGATTGGGTAAATTGATGCCTTTTTTTAATAATTCGTATTCTATGCCAAGATGTATATCAGCAATGACTAAAGTGCGCACTTTTGCATCAATAACAAGCGCTGCCTGATCTGGAACAGGGAGCATGTCATACATAGAACGAAAATAGATGAAAACCTATATAGATTTTGTCTTTTTTGATTAGTATCCTTTTGTCATAATGAGGAATTATCACAAATATTTATAGAAATAATTTAAAAAAGGATAAAATGGAGTGGATACCAAAAAAAAAGAACACTGTTCCTTTTTTAGTAAATCCCCTAAAGGGGATTTATATTATTATGGGGGAAATTTGATGTTTAAGAACTCTATTAAGTTTTAAATCATAAATATCTTTATCACTTGGATCTTTTTGTATTTTTACCTCACATTTAAATTCTGTCTTTATCTCATAATCATATAATCCCAAGTATGTGGCTGTAACATACAGTATCAAAATTGGTATATCCCCCTGATTAGTATTTTCATGCCATAGTATCCTATCATAAAGCTTGTCTTCTTTTAAAAAATTAAAATCTATAGAATGAGGCACCGTTTCTTTAGTATGGGGTAAAAATGAGCATTTTTCACGCTGTTCTTTCATTCTCAAAGAATTGCCATCATATTTTATATATGAATCAAATTTTAAATGAGAAGCTGGAGCATTGCCGTAATTATTTATTTTGAGATTTATTGAGAATTCTGGTGGATCAAGTTTAAAGGAGCCACTACTATATTCTATACCAACATAAGGCATATACATATATCTAAGTTGATTTTGCATAATCTTCGTTTGTTCTTGTGCATATTCAGTCTGTTCTTGTGTAGATTTATATAAAAAGAAAGTAAAAGTTGCATATAGTAGCGTACCAGTGGCTAAAATTATAGTGCCAGTGCCTATTAAATCAAGCCCATAATGATTTGCAATTATTAATATTACTGCTGAAATAATTGTATATGCAATGAAAAAATAAAATATATCTTTATAACTCATCCTTTTAGTGTCGGTTTTCATTTTTTATCATCATCAGTTTTTAGAAATTCTTCCCAAGTTAAATTATTAAAATTTTCTTCTGTTTTTAGTTTTTTCGTTGCTTCAAAACTATTGTAAATTTCAGGCATGTGTTTCTTAACTATTGGTGAAATTGAATTTGCAAAACTATTCAGATCGTCTGTAGCACTCAAAAGATTATTCAACCAAATCCAAAACTCTTTAGATCCTTCTTCTTTGAACATTATTGTATATGCAAAAATTGGAGTTTTTTGAAAGTGTGGAACAAGGTAATGTATATATTCATCTGGAAAATCTTCTAAAAATCTTTCGTTTTCATCTATAAATTTTATTGCCATAAATCGGGGATTATTTTCTAGAGGATATAGTTTTCTTCCAACTAATTGATATCCCTTTTTAAGATATTTATAACCATTTTTCATCCAATCTGATACCCATTCTGCAATGCGTTCTGATGTTAGATATTTTTTGTATAGGGATGTATCCATTAATTCTACTCTATTGTCAGATTTTATTAATCTTCCAAAAATTATTTCAAAATTTGAATAGGTTTCATTTATCGAATATTGATATGGCCTATATGATTCATCTCGGTTTATTAGATTATGTTCAATAAGATTGTTAATATGTGAGTATACTAAATTTTTATTTATGTTGTAAGGATAAATAGTAAAACAATCGTCAATAATATCATTAGTATCTATTGTTTCAGCTTCATTGTAAATAAGATACTCAAGAATTCTATTTTCAGCTACTTCTTTTCCTAGTGTTTCACCTTGTCTTTTACGTGGTTTACGTGGTTTTGGTTTTTTGGGGCGTGCCATCTTATTTTTGATGTACATCCAAATAATAATAACTTTACCCTATGAACAAGCTGTTCATTAGGTAATGATTACTATAATCATTGGAAAATGAATCTATGGCATCATTTCTAAGTATAGATTGCCATAGTAGTATTGAGCATGTCATTTAAAGGCATATCACAAGAGGAGATGATTCGCCTCCTCTCTAAAAAGGAAAAACGAATCAAGGAACTGGAGCGTAAAGTGGAATTTCTAAAGAGATTCCAAAAAAAAGACGTTCCAAAGGCTAAATTAACGACCTTGGTAAAACAAGGGAAGACCAACAAGCAGTTATCAGGTATCTTCAAGGTCAGCAAGCGAACAATAGCACGAAGGATAAAAGAATACGATCTCAAGGGAATAAGAAAGCCTGGAAGGAAAACAATTATCCCAAAGAGAAAGAAGCCATCAGGAAAATGGATCTCAGTGGAACGCTACATTGACAAGCTCAGGGGAAAGTATCAGTTTGTAAATCTCCAGTACCCCCATACACGCTACATCAACGAGAAGACAAAGGTGTGTTCAGACACGAAGGCCAATCCACAGGGGAGCTACACCACAGCAGGAGTATACTACGTAGCCCAGAACTCTGGCGTGCATCTTATCTACAGGACACGGATACGCTATTCTGAGGAATCAGCCCCCTTTGACGAGATTCATGCTTGGATTAAGGGAAATGCTAGGGACATACTTGCAAACTCCTGGTTGGAGACGCCATTAACAGTCGTTAAGATCATAGGCTACACCTTCATCAATCCACAGGACAAGCCTGAGCAGATCACGTTTGAACGGGGTGTTGTCAATGGATAAACACATCACAATACCCCACTACCTCGTCCTGGGCGTGTTTCCATCCAAGAGGGGATTTCCCAAAGATCATGAGATAATAGTCTGCGATACCGAGACGGCCATGGGGAAGCCGTACCTCATACAGTTCTATGACGGGGAGGATATCACATTAAGGGAAGTTGACACGGACACTATATTCCCTGTGTTCATCAAGTATCTCAATGAGAAATGTATGCACAAGGGCACGTCAAGAATAGTGTTTTTCCACAATATGCAGTTTGACATAACGGCAATTCTTGACAAGTATCCAGAGATCTTCCAGTACAACAAGTCCCCCACCGTTATCTGCCCAGGTGAGGATGGCAACGAGATAGGAAGAGTAAAGCTATACTGCCAGAAGACCTGGTACGGTAGTGTAAAACTCCCGAATAATGCAACGGTGAATCTGGTAGATTCAGCGAACTTTATGCAGGGAAGCCTCTACGACCTCTCAAGGAAGCTCAATCTCAAGCACAAGAAACCAGAACGGCCAAAGGGCGTGGAGGAAGGGAAGAAGATACAAAGCCTGGATGATCCAGAGTTCAAGAGCTATGTTGAAAAGGAGATACTCTCAGAGTACGACCTTGCCAGCTACATAATAAACATGCACAGTCACTACAACGTGAACTTCAGCGTGTCCTCCTCGCAGTTTGCTTCTAAAGTTTTCAAGAAACACTTCCTTGACAAAGTGATACCCCAGTGCCCCCAGGAGATCAGGAAAACCGTGGAGCAAAGCCTCCATGGTGGAAGGGCTGGGAACTTTGTTGAAGGCATACAGGTGATCCCCGATGTAAGGCTTTACGACTACAACAGCTTCTACCCCCATGCGATGGCCAGCCTTCAACCAATGACCTCTGGGAAGTGGGAGAAAGTGGAAGAGTTCGTTGACGGGTCTGAGGGATTCTACTTGGTGGACGGGAAAGTGAAGGACTGCAAGTGGCCGATTGTCCTTAAGAATCCTGGGAACTTTGCATACGCCAACAATGAGGATATCAAGGGCGTTGCCATATCCTCTTATGAGCTTAAAGAGGCGTTGGGGTCTTGTGAGTTTGCCCCTTCCAGTATCAAGGGATGGATATGGGTTCCCAATGAGGACAGCAAAAATCCATTCAGGGATTATGTCCATGAGTTCTATGAAAAGAAGAACACAACTCCAAAAGATGACCCCAGGTATGTCATGTACAAGCTCCTTCTCAATCAGCTCTATGGCAAGACGTACCAGACGATACGATCAGATGAGTACCAGGAAACGCCAGAGTACACCTGGAATAATGGATCTATCCGAAGATCGGAGATAAGGTACAGGGCTGGTGGCCTTTATCTTCCCCATGTCGGGGCATGGATAACTTCCCTGTGCAGGGCACAGCTACACCAGGATCTCCACAGCTATGAAGCCCTTATGTGTGCAACAGACAGCTTCCTGACCACAAGGAAGGCCAGGACGGGAAAGAAGCTAGGGGATCTCAAGCTCGAATGCGAGGGGCTGGGACTTCTCATAAGGCCTAAGATGTACTTTGTGTTCAGCAGGGATATCCAGAAGGAAGTGGAAGGCGAGGGAGACCTCAGGGCGTATCTTACGAAGAATCTTGGTAACTTAGAATTGGAAAAGGACATCGTGAAGTATGCAACCCATGGCTTCTGGGGGACACCTTACCAGTTGCTCGACCTCTACGTAAAGGGAGAGGCAGACTACTCGTATAGGCACATGAACAAGATAAGGGAAAGCCTCATACAGCACAAGACCCCAAGGGTAATGGAAGAGGGAAGGCGATCCCTCAAAATTGACTGGAAAGAAGAACGTGGATTCTGTGGGATGCTGAAGCATGAGGCCATGAGAACAAAAGAGCTTTGCAACGGGTGTTGTTTCACATGTGCGTACAGTTATTACTAAAGTAAAGTAAAAGTAAACAGGAAATAAGTAAAGTTTACGTACTCTTTACTTTCCTTTTACTTTAGTTTCTTTACTTTCTTTACTTTCTTTCATGTTCTTTTTTACAGTATCTCCCTATAAATTCTTTTTAAAAATAGGGAAAAAAAACAACTACTTGTCTTTTTTGATCCTATCGATAATGTAAATCAAAATGCCACAAACAGTTATGAACGGTATTGTTACAATTGGCATCCCAACAGTAAACGAAACGAAAATGCCCAAAATGTTTGAGGGTACATTCCAAAAACCAATCCATAAAAGGAAGTATCTTCCCACTGCTATGGCAAGTAAAGATACTATTACCATTAGAACAATAATACCAAAGGTTCCAAGAATAGAGAATATATTTTCAAGTCGTTTATTCATTATTTATCTTTCCTGAAACTTATTCTTAAACTATTTTATCGCTTGTTATTTGTGCCAATGAAATTATAATACTTTCGATATCGTCTCCCCAATTAAATTGTAAATCAACATCGCTATCATCAATCAAATAAATATCTACCATTATATCTTTTTTAATAAATGCAATATTGTACATAAACTCATTCTCATCGTAAAGAGTTGCAATCTTACATGAAAACGATGCGTCCCCTATCTGGGAAAGATCTAATTCTTTATATGTGGGGTCACCCCTATAATTGTGCCTTGTATTATCTATGGAATCATTAAATTTTTCGTTTATACGATTTATATCAAATCTAGATATACTTTGGAGTCCAAAAGCTAGATTATTTTTGTCATATATCTGCAAAAATACTATTTCTTTTGCCCCCCATTTAATATAATCGTCTGCTGCTGCTTCATCATAGAATTCGTTTACATTTGCTCCCAAGATGCTCAATTCATCTGCAGTAAGCATTAGTTCTTTGATATTGCCATCATATTGTGCATCTTCGTTGTTTCCTGAATTAATACATCCTGAAAATAAAGCCATCAAAATAATACTAAAAAGCAGTAAAACTTTTTTCATAATAATTCCTTCTAAAAATTATTACAAAAGAATAATAAAAAGATGTCCCCTGATAAGGCACTACATACACTCTACTCTTCCTCTTTTTTATGCATTAATATAGGCAAAAACTAATATTTCAATAATCATTTGTACACATGATTTAATTTATAATATTTATAGTAATTTGGATCTATTATTAGCTTTTCATTTTCAATGATGGGGGATTTATTGACTAATTCAATAAGAGTAATTAGGTCATTGGTAATAGGCAATAAAAAATCCCATGTTATAAAATTAATCAATTTATTTTCCTTAAATTCATAATTTTTTCCTTTATATTCGATAGTATCATCTGGATGTTTATAAATACCATTGTTATGTGAAGAATTTCTAATATTGGTAAGTAATTTGAGTAATAATTTATTATTTTGTGTATCAATGTATTCTAAGTTTATATTGTTTAAAAATTTTGGATACAAGTCGCTAAAATTAAATATATTACCACCATACAATTTTTCATTAAGAATTCTAAGAAAATTTTCTATAGCAGAATGGGTACGTGAAATATATCCAAATTGATGAAACATTTGCCAATCACTTATCTGAAAATCATAATTTTTATTTTGTGTATCCCCTACGAAATCCCAAAAAGTATTACTCTCCTTTGATTTAGCAATTTTAGTACATTTGAATAAAAGCCTTAAACTATATAAATTGCCTACTAATCTTTTTATTACCGATTTTCTGATATCTTTTTCCAAAAAATTTTCATATGTTGGATAATATAATAATTCACATCGGCCTATAATAGGATTTATCTCTTGTAATAATACATTTAAAGATTCAATAGAGTGATGTGTTACAGTTACAGGCAATTTTTCAGAAGACATTGAAATAATATAAGGAGTTAAGTATTATAATATTTTTTATTTGAGAGCTAAAGATATAATGAATTCTGGAAGAAGAGTTTTGTTGTCTACTAAAAAAAGAATTAATTTTATTACAAAAGAAAATTCTTGAATATGAATATAATTTTTTATAAAAAGACTGTCAATTCTTTTCCTTTCCCCTTTCAAATAGCCTGCACTCATCCAGGCCTGGAACTTGATAATGGTTCCCAAGAAGTGTTTTTGTTATGAAGCCTATAATATACTACCAAGGACAATATTTTAATAAGTATTTGAAAATATAATATTGTGATTAATAAAAAATTGATAATATACTCATTTTTAGATAAAACAAGAGTAAAAGAATGGAAATATTACAATAGACCAGAAAAATCAAAGACCTTGGAAGATAATTATAAATTTTATGTAAAAATAGTTTTAGGCCTTTTGTTTACTATTTCCTTTCTTATAGCATTATTTTTTCCCAATATAAATATTTTAAAAAATAATATTTTAATAATAAGCCAAATTCTTGCACCAATATTTGCAATTATTTTATCATTGATTTTTATTTCAGGTCAAATATCTTCAAAAATAACTACTAATCCACTAAAACCAATTGTTTTTTCAGCTGAAGTATTAATTTATATAATATACATAATATTTTCCATTTGTTTTCCATTAATAATATCAAATAATAGTAATACATCGTTGATACGGTTGTCTTTATTTTTTTTATTCTCTTCTTTATGGTTGTTCATTCCATTTTTGGTGTTTATTACCACAATTATTAGTTTAAACTCTGTTATTATCAGAAAATTAGAGAATATAAGAAAAAATTTTAGATATTTTTTCTATATAAATAAAGAGGAAAAATTAT
>JAUVXU010000012.1 GCA_030603445.1 Methanomicrobia archaeon
CCTGGCCTAGCGCAAGCCAGGTTTACTGCTGCCAGGAAATGCCCAAAAAGGGCATAGATGGCAGTAAGTACTCCTTTTGGAGTACTCAAAACATGAAAACAGCAGATAGAAAACTAAAAATAGAAGTTAATCGTAATTCTCAATAAAATTTGAATTTCTTTAAAAATAGGGGGCTCCATCCAATCTAAAGAGCGAAGCACTACATAAAGAACAAATTTCTAGGAGTGAAAAAACATAAGCAAGAATTTCATTTGCTTTTTGTTTTTAAATTAGTGGGTCGTACTTCAAATGCAATAGGGCCTCTAGGTGAAAACCCAAGCTCAAAATTAATTGAAACCCCTTGGCTTAGGAACAATTTAAATTTTTGTTGGTTGGGATTAAAGAATATTTCTCCTTTATATCCATCCACATTGTGGGGGAATATCCTTCCTTCCCTATTTGTAAAAGTAGTACCAATTCTTCCAGTGAGTACTTTACGATGACCTGAATCCATCCAGAATATCTGAATTTTCTTCTCAAGTGAAGAAGGGGCAAAACGATATGAATATCTAAAACATCTTGCTGCTTTATGTGTTTCATTCATTATTGTATAAATTACAGCCTTGAAATAAGCAGATTTCCAATTATCCACATAGCTTGATGAAGATAATGTATTAGCAAGCTTAAATAATTCATCATAATTAGGATTCTTATCTTTGAGCATAATTTCCATTTTTAATACTATAGCTTTCAATGGAAATGACTTAGCTTTTATGGCTATATCTAAGTAAGAAATAGCACCTGTAGGATTAGATTCATTGTAATATTCATTTAATGCTAAAGTATAATATCCGCTTCCATCTCCTTTTTTTTCAAATAACTCTTTAGCTGCATCTTTAGCTTTTTCAATGTCCACTTCTTGCAATATGTGTATTAAAAGTGGGCTTAGAGAGGATGAAATGATATTTATCTCATCGCAATTGTCCAATCCCTCATTTAATACTTCTATGGCTTCATTTATTAAGGGTAGTCTTTCTTCTTCCTTCTTATTCTGCCAAATTTCTCTAAGAATTCTAGCATGTACATCATATGGATAGATATTGTGGAATTCTCCTTTTCTTGCAAGAATTAAATACTCAAATATTTCTGTAATTTCTGGATCTGTCCTAGATTTTCCAATTAATTTTTCCTTTTTTTGTTCCCACAAAATCTTTCCTAGAGTATTATAAACATTTTCTTTTCTCTCACGGAACAGATATTCTTCTTTTTGACTTGTTAAAGCCTCTTTTAATAATGGAATAATCCTTGCATCTTGTTTGTCTTTTTTAAAATACATTCGAGCAAGGTGATGCATAATCCCTCTTACAGGTTGTTTTTTCTTAATTATCAGTAATGCTTTCTCTAATCCTTCATAAGAAAAAGGTGTAAAATCATCGCAGATTCTGTTAACTCCATTAATAATTAGTAAATAGAATATAAATGTAGAATCTAGGCTTTGCCTTAAATCGATTATACTAGCAATTGAAATTAAAAAATCATCAAATTGCTTTTCGTCAGTTATTTTTACAATATGTTGAGCAATAACCGGATGGTATATTGATACTAATGGATTAGTTTTAGGGTCCTCATGATGAAGAATAAAAGTATTTCCCTTATCCACAGTAATATTAAAAATATCGGGGTATGAAAAATATTTTTTTAAGTAATCTCCCAAGGATTTTTTTAATAAAGCAACTGGAAAGTCTAGTTGAAAAGAAGAAGCTAGAGCACAAAAAGCAATACAAGCCTTAACTTCTGGCTCTTTTATTCCATTATATTCTTGTTGAATTATTTCTTGTATGGAACGCCTTGAAGGATCTAAGATTCTGTATAAAATAGGCAATAAGGTTTTTTCCTCTTCAATTACTTTATTAGATTCTTCTTCATCTATTTCAGGTAATTTACATTCTTTTATAACATTCTTTAAATATTTTGATAGTTCTATCTTTTTTTCAGACGATAATTTTTTATTAGCATTAATATTTATTGTAACTTTAGGTAAGAATATTTCTTGCCCATAAGTCGTTTTAGGGGTATCTTCATATAATAAAATTAAAGGATAAGGATGCGTTTTCCTATATGTCCAATTTTGATTAAGTCTATCAAAATTTATTAGTGTATCTTCATCTAAAGGATTTTCTGACCAGAATATAATCCTTTCAGGTTGTTGCCAACCTCTTTCTTTAATAGTATTCTCAATCTCATTGATAAAAAATTCTAGTTCATCTATTTTTGGTATTTTCATGTTGCTGTTTATGTCTATCTTAATTCCAATGCTCCTGTGATTTAGTATTAAATCACATAAACTGGATAAAAGAATAAATGTCCGTCCACTTCCGGGGTTTCCATTAATATTAAATATGTATGGCTCTTTTAATCCATTGTTACATTTAAGAGCATGGGATATAGTTTCACCAATTTGATTTCTATAAAAATGCCACCCTAAATTAAATGGTTTATAACTACTCTTATTTCCTTTAAGAAATTGATGAAGGGAGATGTCTTGTTCCATTTCTTCAAACAAAACTGGAGGGTGATTATATAAGAATCTTGATAACTTAGTTGTATCAATAGGGATAATATCTTTACCTAAAGAAATCCTCTTTTTTGTTAGATCGTTTACATCTCTCAAAGAAACTTCTTCTAAAAATTTATCAGAAAAACTCTTGATATCATCAATAATAATTGTGACTCCCATCTGTTCTAGAAGATACTTTTTTTCTTCCCATTCTTTATCTTTTCCAATTCTATCTTCTTCTCTAAATAGGGCATAATATTTATTATCTTTTGGGCCCAAGTATGCTCTTAATTTGTTTAGGATATCTAAAAATACCTCGTCATCAAATGAGTAACCCATAAAAATAAAAGAAAGATTATGTGCATGCCTTTCCAAATATCCAAAAATTCTTGACCTTTCTTCTTTCGCTTTAGCTAATTCTTCTCTAGTAATAATCATAGACCCGGGTTGATTATAAGGATAAGAAACACTACCCATTAATTTAATACAAAGTAATTCAGATGGGTAATTATCTAATTCAAATTCATTTCCGGTAACTAATGTTTTAACAGTTAATTTTTGTTTGGCTTCTAATGCATCTTCCAAAGCTGTATCATAATTTGTCGTGAATGCAGAAAACCAAGGTAACTCCATTAGTTTTAATAGAGAACCAGAGATTTTTACATTTTTTAATTTTGATTTGATTTTTTGATAAACTTCTTCAGTTCCATTTTTTCTACATATATCACTTACAATATCAAAATTATCTTTCAAAGGACTTTTATAATTATATTCATCAATAAGAGAATCTACTAATTGTTTCCATGTTACCCCACCACTAGCAGCAGTTACGCCTGCACCAACAAATAATGCACACTTTCTACTAACAATAGATGAGGCTAAAGCAGATAGTGTTTTATCACCCATATTTTACCCCTTAAACACAATAATATGAACTAACATTTATAAATTGTGCTGTTATGTGTTTTTTCACCCTATTCTAAAAATAAATTTCTAACTCAATTTAAGTTTTTCAAAATATTCATTTAATTTTTCCGGAGTTTTTAGTTTAAGCTTATTCTTTTTTTTGAGAAGGTTCATTATACTAGACCAAACAATATATGTTAAATAATCTAAATCGTATTTTGAAATATAAATTTCTCCATGATGAACTATTTTACTTCGTTTGTTATACTTATCTTTTATCTCCTTCTTTATATATTTCCTGTCTTCGTAGTTGTCTCCTAAAAGAAGCGCTGTTCTTTCGGCAATGTTATTAGTAATAGGTTCATTTTCATCGAAAATAAATATACATTCCAATGCATTAAATAAATAAAGAAATCTTTCACTTCTTTTTATGTAGCCTAAATTTTCAAGTTTTGTAGTTTTTTCTTCAAAGGTTTCATAACGATGATTCTGCAAATCTAAAGATTCTCCAAACCAATATATAGCAGTTAGTACTCTACTTTCAAAAGCATTTGGTTCTATCAATATTTTATTTAATTCATTTAATCCTTTCTTTTTCATATATTCTATTGTATCTTTATCTAATTCAAAGGGTTGCCCAATATGCTCTATGATAGGGGCAATTCTATTTTTATTTGCAGTATATCGTATAATGCTCCTACTAGAATTACTCATAATTTCTCCTTTTATCCCAAAATAACCTTTATGTTTATTTTTCATGTTATAACTATAGAGTTTTAAAATGTCAAGAATTAATCTAATTTTATAGAATGCAATTTGTTGTGCCTTTTCTAATGATCCTTTAACTTTTACCTCTGCACAAGTCAATCCACTATTGGGTTCAATCATCCTTTTCCAAAATAGTTTAGACAGATTTTCTTTTTGATGAGAATTATAGTGTATATTGTCTTTAAAAAAATCTTTAATGAATTCTTTTAATTTGTTTTCTCTATACGTATTTAAAACATATAATTTAACGTCTCCTAAAGAAAACGTATTTTTTATAGATATATTTTCTAATGGGACTATAAATATCCAATCTTCAATATCTTTCTTTAAATCTGATTTTAAATTGTTAAGTTGTTGTGTCAAAAAATTAGATTTATTTTCTTCTGGCAAGATAATGGTTTTTGATATAATAATCTCCAATTTTTTTGTCACGCATTCTTTTGTGAAATTGTTTTTTATAAATTCGTCTTTACATATCTCATTCAAGGCTTCGTAAAATTCATATTCATCTTTATGTTCCAAGAATATGGATATACCTTCTTTATACCAATATTTTTTATAATTCTTAAAATCTTCTTGCTTAAAATTCTGAGGATTAGAAACTATTTTTAATAAGCACTCTTTAGTTTTTTTTATATCAAACATTTTCCCACTTTATTAGCCCAATCTCTCTATGAATATTTATCTTCAATAACTTTTCCCTATTCGAGACCTTGCACAATAGATGGTATTATGGTCCCTTTAATATAAAAATATAAGATTTAAAAGAACCATATTTAATATTTGTCGCTTTGAATCCCTTATACAATATTCGAAATTATCAAAGCCATGATCATGTGCATCAGATATATTTAAGAAATATACTATATGTTCAATCTTTATTTTATTCAGCTGACATCATATTTTCTCATTATATATACCATGTACTTCTATATTGTTTTTGTTTCCTAAATATCTACTTATTACGCCATCTCTTTAGATCCATGTGTTATTTTTTTTGCTTAAATGTTTTGTCCCGTATTACGTAAAAGTATAATCACTGGATTTATTGTGCAAAAAATATTTAATATATTTCATAGAACAGGAAAATATGTGTTTTTTACTCTATATTGAGCAAGAAACTTCCGATTTTGCACCTGTTGCCCTGCAAGCCTCGGCAACAGAGTGGCATGACGTATCAAAGACCTGAATGGAGCAGGATATTTCCTTTTTTGCTACCAATGCACGAAAGCGCTCAACATACGTATCATCCATAATAGATTGAACATATAATACTTATAAAATAATTTCGCATGTGTTCGTATGCGTGCAAAAGAGATGTTATCTATGCTCAGGTGGCATCCAGACCATAAAGAAAAGGAATACACAATTGTATATATACATCGTGGCGCCCCTCATGATGAAAGATCTATTCACCTTAGTGAGATTGAGGCATTTTTCACCTCGGACTTTCTTATAATTCGTGCTGACGGAATGGAAAGCTACATCCCATTTCATAGGGTGAAGAGAATAGAGGACGCATCTGGAAACGTTATCTGGAAAAAGAGAGTGATCATATAATGAACTTGAACTCATCCCCATCAAGAGTACCAAGAGCGCCCTGTTTAGTTCCCATTACAGTAGTATTGGAAAAATAATCGAAATCATATGTGGTCTTCTCTCCAGCAACTTTACCAGGTACGGGGAAAAGCCTAGTTGTGAGCGGTTTTTTGAGTCTTATTGACAGGCTTGCGATATCTAGCATGATTGCACTAAGCGACTGCTTTGAAATGTTGCCTGGCAACGGTACACAATCAAGCCCTGTACCGCACACAGCACTATATGCCATCAATGAATCGATTGATACATAACCCTCCGCAACCCTTGCAGCAATTCCTGTGTCTTCAAGCACAGGGTACATAAGCCCGGAGAATCCAACTTGTTCCCCCAACGATTTTATCGTATCAGAAAGAAAAGAGGACAAGAATAACGTCCCATGGCTGCCAAACGCCCCCAAGCCCAGCTTCTCAAGCGCATATGCAATGCTCCCTTCATCCTTAGAGGATGGGGCCAATGTGAAGTCCACTCCTCCAAAAGTGAATTTGTGTTGCTCCTCAATCATTAGGGAAGTGGAAAGTATCTCACAGTAAAGGTCCCTTATTAGGGAAAGCAGATTATCCCTTGCATCTTCAAGTGTTTCGCTGTTCTTAAAAGCGGCAACGGCAAGGTCTGCTGCTTCAAGGGACAGGACAAAACATGGCTCATCGCCTGAGGCATATGATGCGGGATAAAATGGATTATCAGGTTCGCAGTTGTACATGCCAGCAAATTTTAGGTTTAGAAAACCGTCATCAATTAAGGAAATATCACGCACAATATTTGCACACTTTGATATGCCTGCAATACTCACAGTCCTATCCCAAGCTAGCTGGCAGTTGGAAAATACCCTCTGCGTCGATGACAATATGGATGGTATCCAATCAAGAAAAGAAAGATCGTTCTTAGAAGGATAATTCCCAAGCCCAAATCCCCCGATATAATCAATGCCTGCACTTTGCACCCATTCATCGTACTCAACGGCAACGCGCAGTGCATCGCGCTTATCTGAGAACCTCCCGTTTTGTGGCACAGTTGTTATTCTGGTCGTATCGACCTCATGACAGTACGCCGTGCGTGCGTCACATAACATCTCCTCAACACATGAGCGCTTCACTTTCTCCATATCGGCGCATAACGTGACAGAACGTATCTTCAAGCAATCATCTCACACAATACTTTTGAAAAGCTATTTAAACCCTCATCTTTCTGATAAGGCAATGGTGCTAAAAAGGGTTACGGTAGGGGCCAATGAACTAATTCTTGTCGGCACTGCCCATGTATCTAAAAAAAGCAAAGAAGAGGTAAAGGCCACACTTGAGAAGGAGCGACCCGACATAGTAGGCGTGGAACTTGATAAAGGCAGATTTGAGACCATTGCCAACAATAAGGCATGGAAAGAGATGGACATCTATAAAGTCGTCCGCCAAGGGAAGTCCCACATGTTTATTGCAAATATCTTGTTATCAAATTTTCAAAGAAGACTTGGGGATGAGTTAGGGACCAAACCAGGCGCCGAAATGATACAAGCCATAAATGATGCCGGGGACGCCACAATAGAACTCCTGGACAGGGATATAAACATCACATTCAAAAGGGCTTGGATGAAAATGTCTCTTCGCGAGAAGCTAAAAATACTCTACTCCATCTTGTTTTCCTTCCTTGAAGAGAATGAGGGCATTAATGCGGAGATGATAGAGAAAATCCAAGAAGAGGACATGCTATCAAGCATGCTAAAAGAGCTCTCTGAGGAAATACCAAATATAAAGGGCGTACTAATAGACGAGCGAGACGTCTACATCGCGGGCAAGATAAAAAATGCACTTGAGGAATCAGAAAAAAAGAAGATGGTTGCTGTTGTTGGTGCCGGACATATGCAAGGCATAATAGCCCATCTTGATAAACAGCCCGACTTCCAAATGCTTGAGGCCATACCACAAAAAACAAACTGGATGAAAGTGGCAGCATGGATTGTGCCTGCGATTTTTATTGCACTTATCGGATGGGGATTCTACTCAAAAGGAGGGGAAATGACACTGCAAATGCTAAAAACATGGTTTCTCATAAACGGCACGTTGTCCACAATAGGGGTTCTTTGTGCTCTTGGACACCCAATATCTGCAGCTACTGCATTTCTTGTTGCACCTTTCACTTCCCTTAATCCCACCATCGCAGCAGGTTGGTTTGCAGGGCTTTCAGAAGCTTATGTGCGAAAACCAAAGGTCAAGGACTTTGAGGCGCTTCGCATGATAGACTCGGTATGGGACCTTTGGAGAAACACCATCACAAGAACTCTTCTCGTTGTGGCGTTTGCAAATATAGGCTCTACTATAGGGACTTTGGTGGCATTGCCATATCTTGCATCATTAGTATGATCATCCGCCAGCAACAGGCGGAAAAATAGCCACATCGTCGTCGTCTGATAGTTGTGTTTTCATTCCCTGCAAAAATTCTATATGGCGCCCATTTACCAGTATCTTTACAAAGGGGCGGGTCTTTCCATTATCCATTATTTCATCATAGACGCGCCTGTGGTTGCGCTTTATTGATTCTATCATTTCAGAAACATCTGCCGCTCTTACCTCTATCTCCTTATTTTTAGCAGCCAAACGCAGGTTTGCAAATAACAATATTTTTACCATACAACTACTCTTGTCTTTGAAGTGTAATATACTTATTTATTGAAATCATTTGGGATGCATCACAAGAAGTTCAATGAATTGTTATAGAACATATATAGTTTTTCAGGCACCTTTGTGAGTTCCCATCCTGATTTTTTTGGATATATTAATATATAATAACACATATGAAATATTTCCAAGCAGAAGATAAAAAACTATTTTTAGCTTCAACCTAAAAGTATTATTGCGTGGTAAGCATGAAATGCACCTACACTTACGATCATGACAAAAAAGAATGCCCCCATAATGCACAAGACAATAAGACGGTCTGTCTATGGCATGACAAAATTGATGGGAAGGATCTAAGGGGAAAGGACCTTCGCAACCTAGATTTGGATGAGGCATATCTTAAGGGAGCGCACCTCTCCAAAACCAACATGAAAGGCTGCATGCTTGCAAACGCAAATTTAGAGGAAGCCAATCTGGATGAGGCTAATCTTAAGGGGGTCATGGCCCACGCATGCAATCTGACAAAGGCACAGATGCGAAATGCAGATCTTGAGGGAGCGCACCTTAAGTATGCGATTATGGAAGGAACAATAGTTGCAAACAGCAATTTGAAAAACGCAGACCTATCCTGGGCCGAACTTAAAGGGGCGCTTCTTCCCGGAGCACAGCTCCAGTACGCTTCGCTTCTTGATTCAAATCTTGAACAGGCAATACTATTGCATGCATCGCTTGAAAGAGCTAACATGAGGGGAGCGGATTTACGAGGGGCTGACTTGCAGCTGGCTGATATTAGGGGAGCTGATTTGCGAGGGGCTGACTTGAAGGGATGCAACTTCAGGGGGGCTGATATGAGGGGAACAGACTTCAAATATGCCATGCTTGATGGTGCGATACTCTCAAATGGAAATTTGCAAAACGCAGACTTTGCCAAGGCACAGCTAAAAGGCACTCTTATGCAAAACGCCTTTTTGCAACGCACAAACTTCAGGGAAAGTGAAATGGGAAACGCTAATCTCAAGAACTCCAACTTGAAAGGCGCGAATCTTAGGGGAGCCAACTTGAAAGGCGCGAACTTCGATAACACCATCCTTAAAAATGCAGACTTGTTCAACGCCAAAGTTAACGGTATGATGAATCTGCGCTACGCGCTCCTAGATAATATGGTCATTACAGAAAAAAAAGGGAATGAGGACCTGAAGAACTCCAAATACATTTCTGCGCTTAAGCGATACGACGAGGCTATTAAGTCCTACATTGACCTGAAGAACTATTTCAATTCTGAAGGGCTTTATGAGAAATCAGGAGAATACTACGTGAGGGAATGGATAGTAAAAGGCAAGGTGCAACGTACCGCAGGCTTGCTTGACAAAGAGCATCTTAAGACGAACAGATTCATGCCATACTACCTCCCAATCTCGTTTAAATATATGGAAAACAGGATGTTCCCTCTATTAGTTGCAATAGAAAGCAGGATGAAATGGATTTTTAATAAAATCGTCTATCACACGTCTAGGTATGGTGAAAGTTCGATACGCGTGTTGCTTTCATCACTTACCATAATATTCCTATACGCTACGTTTTACTGGACATCACACGGCATAACGCCTGGTGCAGATTCTTACGTGCCAACATTCTCAGAATCCATATACTTTAGCGTAGTTACGTTCACAACACTTGGATACGGGGACTACCACCCTAAACCATCTTTCCAGTTAATTGCAACAAGTGAGGCGATAATAGGCGCCTTTATACTTGCATTTTTTGTAGTCGTAGTAAGCAGGAGACTTATTCGTTGACAATCTAATTGCAAAAACAATATATATCCAAACGCCATATTGCCTATACACAGCGTAATCCAAGGGTGCGCCAGGATGAAAAAAGAAACATAGAAAAGTTTTTAAATATGCTGTCCTGAGTGAAAAGATAACAGATATCACTTGTGTTATCTATATAAAATGCGGCTGTAGTGTAGTGGCCTAGCACATAAGCCTGCCACGTTTGTAACCCGGGTTCAAATCCCGGCAGCCGCACCATGCCCCTTCTCTCCTGGTTCCATATCAAAAATAATAGGATAATATGTCTTATTTGTGTTTGGAACACCTCCTTGTGCTGGCTATAAGCCATTCAGGTAAGTGAACCGCACATGAAAGAAGAAATTGAGGAGTGGGGTAACAAATTTTACTTGTACTGTATACAGAAAGGATTGGCAAAAGGGTACTGCAAAAGCCTGAAAAATCTGTATTTGTATTGTGCCAAGCGCTCAAACAATCTCATGTCAGACCCTAAAGACTTTAGCAAGATCTATCTTGACATGGTAGAACGAGACCTCTCACCCTCGTACATTGCTAACATGATCAAGATGGCAAACCATTTCTGTGACTTCTCGGGTGTCTTGCCCCGTCATATCCGATGGAAGATAAAAAAAATAATTTTTATATAATTGACTAATTATATTATTATTACTCCATATTTTTATTATATTATAAATAATAATTTAAAATTATATATAATTCGGGAATATGTTTATATTTAAATATTACGATGCCATTCTAGTGATGCCATGAAAAGGAAGTACATTTGCATAACAGTGATGGTATTGATGATAAGTGCACTCTTCCCGGGAATGATGATCTCCGGGGACTGTGAAAGCTGTAGTACTGAAAACGTAACTATGTACACGTCGGAGAGTTTGGAAGAATCCGGGCTTGAAACAACAGACTGCTCGAGCGGGTGCGGCACCGACGCGTTGCTGACATATGCGGATCTCCAGGAGATGATCTCCTCGACGAAGTCCGACATCGAGTCGATACGACTTGAGGTCGAGCTGCTTGAGGACAAGATGCGGGAAAGCGTCGCCAAGGATTTCGCCATGTCTGCCGCGAACAGCTACATTGACCTCATGAATACCTATATCGAAAAAAGCGCCAAACTGGCACAACTGGAGACGATATATGCCCATACAGAAGAAACAAAAGACGGGCTAGCTATGTTTGTCTCTGCCTCGTTGACTTCCATCCCCACTGAGAAAGAGCTGGCGCATAAGCTTAATACCAGCGAAGCCGCCTTCCAACAGTTTTTCACCATGGAGGCGAAGTTGCTGGTCGCCGAGAATGCCCCATACATACAGGCAAGGATACCGGAGTACAACGCCCTTGTGGAAGCGTATGTCGCGGCTCACGTCTCGTACCTTGAGGAGTACTACCTTGTGCAGATGTCCTCATGGGGGGATGGGCGACTGCTGACCGATAGTATCCTTTGCGCAGATAAAACCACGCCTCTTGCCCAATACACACAGCATTATCTTACGAACTTTGCCCAGGTTCGGGTTTGGGTAGGCAATTATTCCACAAGCACCCCAAATATAAATTCAATGATAGACGAACAATGCTATACATATTTCACTATGGCAAACGATTATGATTACTACTGGTCAAGGCGCGTTGATGGAACACAATCAATCCAGATCAAGTTTATTCATAGCGCCTACAAGAGCACGACACGGCATAATGCTATATGGGTGGTGAACAAAAACATATATGGTTCCAGTACTCCACATGGTTATGAGCAATATACTACCACTACTCCATCCAATGGATATCATTACATAAGTACCTATTGTATATTGGTCTGTTGCGAACAAACGTACAATGTTTGGAGATGGTGTAATACGCATTGTGGTGGATGCTTCGCATGCGATCCCACAGGATGCCAAAACTTCATGGTGACACAATAGGTGGGATGTAGTACTATGTCAAATTGTCGATCTGCAATCCTGTATTGCATATGTCTTCTTTTTGTTTCCAGCGTCTTGTCTGGCTGCATATCAGGTGAAAATAATGGGACAGCGGTACCGACTACTACCGCCATGCCAACCACGACGACGCCCGTTCCCACCGAGCCGCCCTACACCGTGCGGCTTGCCGATGCGTGGACACTCGATATTGGGGGCGAACCCGAGTTTCCCCCCGTTCTCTTACAGGATTCCATCTGCGTCGTCACGGAGGAGCGCATCCTGCTCGTCTCGGACGGAGGCGACGTGCTGTGGGACAAGCCTTTATCGGGAGATACGGAAATAGCTCCCATATCCGCAGGCGAATTTGTTTACCTCGTCTACGCCGACGGTCGCGTTGAGCGCCGGGGCGGTGCCACCGGTGAGGTGCTATGGACAAAATCTGTCGATGCCTACCCTGCAGTGCCGGTGTGTGCATACAGGGAAAGCCTGTATGTGGCATCAGATGGGTACCTCCTGCGCCTTCTGGCAGAAACGGGGGATGATGTATGGAGTGTCGAGCTTCCGGAAGGTACTGTCTACTCATGCATAGTCCCTTGCGGTGATCAACTACTTCTCGATACGTTCGCTCACAACGTGACCGTGGTGGACGCCGGCACTGGTGCAATACTCAACGAGTGGGATGCACGCTGTGACATGGGCAATATCTTCGTGCGTGATGATTCGGTGTACGCCATGGGCGGGGTTTGTCTCACCTGTCTTGACGCCGATTCCGGGAACACAAAATGGGAGTACATATTCCCCGGGAGAGGGTCGTGGACCCCCGCGTTCGTCGACTACCCATATGCCATTGTCTCCACGATAGACGACCAGGTCCTATGCATCAATATGGAGTCAGGAACGCTCATCTGGAGCGATGACGCCATGTATCGCGGGGGACTTGCTGTCTCAGGCAACGTCCTCATATCTGGCATCGCCTACGTACCCGACATGTATAAGACGGGGCAGGGGTCGTGGGACCCATCCGACACCCCCTCAGAGATTGTTGGTGAGCTCGTGGCGTGGGACATCGGCACCGGGGCCCGCGTGATGTCCGTGCAAGCGGACCAGGGCCTCAAGTGGCCCGTGACCATCGGCGACCGATTCGTGTTCGTGTTAGGAACGGGTCTGACGTGCTACACGTTGGAGTACGAATAGCAGTGAACGCTTTGCACACTGGAGAATGGGAATTGCAGTAGCTTGAAGACCCCATTCCTGGATACTTCCTCATTTTCTTTTTCTTTCCTTTTTTATTATCAGCAATCGCAGAACAGGCCAGGCTTCCCTTTGCCCAAGGCAATCTTCGGCCTCTTCATGTGTGCAATATTCCTGGCGGTGTTTGGCAGGAAGTATATGCTGTGACTCTCTTCTTCTACTATAACCCCACTCTTAGCTCACATTAATAACGGTCGCCTCTGTCCCTGTAGCTTTGAATCCAATACCAGCGGAAAAGTTGGTCGAGTGCCCCTATCCGGCAATGGCCAAGGGGATAAGGGGATAAGAGCACTGCTGAAAAAGAATAGTATTTACTTATTTGTTTAACTAATAGAATAATATTTTACTATTCCTATGGGGCACTATTCTGCCATAATATGGTCATTTGTATATTAATATTGAGCAATGCAATACACTAAAACAATATTATAAGCCACGAAAGCTTATAACGCAAAAAAAAGATAATTACTAATAGGATTAAAGCACTTTAAGCAGTGAATGGCTCAAGAAGCATAAGGAGTTGTACAACAAACTAAGGGTCCCTCTTGCCACGTTTGTAACCCGGGTTCAAATCCCGGCAGCCGCACCAATCCTTATGATTTTCTCCTTATTTCACTAAAAAAAATAGCGCCTGGCGTGTAAAATGCTATATTATAGCGCACTTAGAGGCCGATTACGTCAAGATCGCTGTCTCTTTGGGGGCACCAGTGCTCCCCTCGCATGCATCTCTGTCTGCATGCAATGTAAACCATTATACTGCATCACTACAAGGAAAATTGCCAGAGAAAACCTTTAATTATGGTAGATACTGCAGTAATAGTATAATTAATTGGGGAGATCCTATGAAAAAGAAACTCTTGTCACTTATGTGTATTATTATAATAACCTTGATGTCATTATCAGGGTGTGTTGGTGGGGGAGAAACTCCAGCGCCTACAACAATGCCGCTAACAACAACGCCAGCTCCTACGACAACACTTGCCCCTACCACGACGCCTGCCCCGACACCGCCACTTGACGTGATGGAAAAAGGATGGCCGATGATTCACCATGACCCCAAGAACTCAGGCGATGCCACTAACTGTGCCCCAAGTGAAAACAAACTCCTTTGGAAGTATGACATAGGATCCGTTATACCCTCATCAGTAGTTGTTGAGTACGGAGGGGTATTCTTTCTGGAAATAAACAAAGGCAGATTTGTCACATGCCTTGACACTACAACTGGCCGGCTTATATGGAGGCATAGATTAGACGCAAATGCCTTGTCCGAAACCACGCCTGTGGTTGCCTATGAAAGAGTTTATGTGCCGCTAGTGATAAAACACTACGATTCCGGAACAAAGGAATACTCCTTTGAAAACGTGCTGTCTTGCCTGGATGTAAGAACCGGTAAAGAACTATGGGCATCACAACTGCAAAGCTCACCTTTAGTAAGCTCATCTCCAATAGCTACGAACGACCATATCTACATTGGAGTTGGAGACTCTGAAATCGATGGGTACGTGGAGTGCATAGACGCATTTAGCGGTGAAGTCGTGTGGTCCACAAAAGTCGATGGGGAGGTATGGCACACTGTCGCAGTTGCAGGAGACATGGTCTACGCCAGCACGTACAATGGTTCTGTCTACTGTCTGGACAGGGAAAGCGGCGATATTCAATGGAAAAGGGAACTTTGGAATCCGGGAATGATAGGACCTCTGGCGTTCTCAAACGCATGCATCTACGTGAATGGATTGGATGGTAGTACAGGGCAACTGATGTGCCTTGACGCGACAACAGGCGACACAAAATGGACATACGATGCAGGAGAGGGCGCATCAGTAAGCCACGCAGCCCTAACAGACAAGTTTGCATTCTTTGCCACAAATATTTCTGGCGGTTCGCACCTGTTCAACTGCCTTGACACAAAAACGCATGAGATCCTCTGGAGCACCGACCTTGGGGACACTATGGGGGGATTTCCGGCAATCTCAAAAGATAACGTGTATGTGTGCTCCTACAACGAAGGCATGCTTTTATGCCTAAACTCCATTAATGGAAACATAATATGGTCATATGAAATAGGGAAATCCTCTAATTATATTCCCATTATTGCAAGAGATAGGATATATATAGCATCAGTAAATGAGGGTGTTTATTGTTTTGGTTAAGTTATGCAGCTAAAACACACTGTGAAAAACAATGTTCTCCAACCTCACACTATTGGATTTAATAGAATAAATTACTCAAAAGAGAGAAAAGTTTTTAAATAAAAGCGCATATGAGTAAAAAAGGGTGTGAAACAATACCTCCAAGACACAGATGCCGTGGAAGATGCAAATCGCAAAGGATTATAGGTAAAATACCTATGGCTACTGATTACATGCCATGGGGCATGGGCTCTGGCCCACAAGAAACTACTGTTATAGTCTTTGAAGAAATTGAGGCACTAAGGTTAGTTGACCTTGAAGAGCTTACTCAAGAAGAAGCTGCATCAAAGATGGGTGTTTCAAGAAAAACACTTTGGAAAGACCTACAATTAGCAAGAAAAAAGTTAGTGTCAGCGCTAATAAACGGCCACGCAATAAGAATTGAAGGGGGAAGCTACATCCTAAAAGAGGAGGAGACAACATGCCAGGAAAAGACGGAACAGGGCCCTTATGGGCAGACCGAAACAGAGGAATGAGAAGAGGAGCACAATCTTATGGCCCACAAGACCGAGGATTTGGCCAAAGGGGATTAAATCAAAGACTAGGCCCCAGAGGCTTATATTGTAGAAGATGCTTCTTAGACAACATCCCTATATTGGATAAAAAAGAGGAGTTAGAACGAACCAAGAAGATGCTTCAAGAAGATCTCACGGCCATCAACAAACAGTTAGAAGAACTTAATGAAGAAAAAAAATAATATAATAAGAATTCTAGTTTTTCTAAACTTTTTTTCTCTTTTGTATCATGAACATTTTCAAAGAAAGATGTGTGCAAAAAACCAATAATAATTAGGATTCCATAATATATTGTACAACCTGCATCACGTGTACATAGTTTGTATAAAAGCAAGCTTACAAACACTTATTTCAAAATCTATTGTAAAATACCCACTAATTTCCCTTATAATGCTTGCCTGTCGTTTTGGTTACTATCATTGGCAATAAAAACGCCAATATCAAAAAACCAAATCCAACGTATGCAAGAGATCTATTTACAAACTCTGAGAGCACCCAAAGGATTACACCAATTATTGCTAATGTATAAGAGTATTTGTTCATATAAATATCCTCTAAACGGAAATGATGCCTGGCTATAAATAATTTGGGGAACATATGAACAATACTTTTTTTATATAAGTAAAGGGATATTATGACCATGAAAAAAATAGGATTCATCCTAAACCCAATAGCCGGAATGGGGGGAAGAGTGGGTCTTAAAGGGACAGACGGAATGGTAGATGAGGCAATTGAACTTGGGGCCATGCAGGTGTCAAAAGGCCGGGCACATGCCTTTTTAGACCACTTACATAAAGACAGCCTCCAAGAAGTTACATTCCTTTCATGCGCATCACCAATGGGGGAGGACGTCCTATCAAGCCACAATATCCCTCAAAAAAGAGTATATACACCAAACACGCCAACCTCTTCAAAGGACACCATTATGGCATGCAAGCAATTCCTAAAAGAAAAGTGTGATCTCATAATATTTTGTGGTGGTGATGGGACTGCGCGCGACGTTTATGCAGCCATCAAAAACAGCGTTCCGATGTTTGGCGTGCCTAGTGGAGTAAAAATGCTCTCAGGCGTCTTTGCACTAAATCCTTCTCTTGCCGCAGAGCTGTTAACCCTCTTCTTAAAAGGCCAGTCGCACCTCAAAGAAGCTGAAATAGTGGACCTTGACGAGGAAGCCTACAGGCACGATCAGTTCGCATTTAATGTATTTGGAATAGCGACCACAATATTTGAGGGCAATCTCATCCAATCATCCAAAATGCTAATACACGGCCCGAGCGAAGAAGACATCAAATACGATATTGCAAAGACCGTAACAGAGGATATGGAAGATGGCGTGCTTTATATTCTAGGAGGCGGAAGCACGGTAAGCGCAATATCAGAAATGCTAAACATAGAGTACACCCTTCTTGGCATAGATGTGGTAAAGGACAAGAAACTTATAAAGAAGGATGCAAACGAAGCCGAACTTCTATCTTTGCTTGAGTCTGAAAAACGCGCTACCATAATCCTGTCTCCAATAGGGGCCCAGGGATTTGTGATAGGCAGGGGAAATCTCCAGATATCACCAAAAGTGATTGAAAAAGTAGGCCTTGAAAATATACTAATTGTATCGACTCCAGCTAAATTAAAGACAATAAAATACCTCCTAATAGACTCCGGGAACGAATTATTGGACAAAAAGTTTACAGAAAAAAGATATTTTCCAGTCATTATTGGATATAGAACCTCAACAATAAAGAATATTGGATTGCAAAACCTTTAAATAATGAACTTATTGATTTAAAACCATGAAAGCTGCTGTTAAAGTAAGGCCTGAACCTGGTGGGACCGAGCTACTGGAAGTGGATACCCCGATCCCAGGGCCAAACGATGCACTAATCAGGATGGATGCGACCTCCATATGCGGGACGGATATGCATATTTACAACTGGGACCTGTGGGCACGACAACACATAAAGACACCACGAATATACGGCCACGAGTTCTCAGGTACCATAGTTGAGGCTGGAAAGAACGTAGATTATCTCCAGGAGGGCGACAGTGTATCAGGCGAGTGCCACGTCTACTGCGGGCACTGCCACCAATGCAAAATGGGAAATGCCCATATATGCGAGAACATGACAGCATTCGGAGTAGACACTGATGGCATATTCTGCGAATACCAAGCGCTTCCTGCACAAAATCTATGGGTAAACGATCCAAAAATCCCAGTCGAGTACTTATCACTTCAGGACCCATTGGGAAATGCCGTGAACACCGTCTTCTCAGCAGGGGACATAACAGGGAAGAACGTGGTGGTGTTAGGGTGCGGCCCCATAGGACTACTATCCATAACTGTTGCAAAAGCTGCAGGTGCTGCCCAGGTAATAGCCGTTGGGCACAGCAACAAGTACAGAATGGACCTTGCAAGAAAAGTGGGTGCAGACATAGTGTTCGGAAAAGAAGATGATGTTATAAAAGAGGTAAAGAGTCTTACCGATGGCATCGGGGCAGACGCCGTGTTTGAGATAACAGGCAATCCCAACGCAGTTATCGAGGGGATTCATATGGCCCGGGCAGGAGGAACGCTTGCACTTCTCGGAATATTCAACGAACCAGTGACACTAAATCTAACTGACGATATTGTATTTAAGTGCATGGACATCAAAGGAATATACGGCAGGAAAATATGGGACACCTGGATAACGACTAACGGCCTGTTAAAATCAAAAAAGCTCAATCTAGACCCGATAATTACTCATAAATACAAATTCAACGATATATTAAAAGGAATGGAAACCATGGCAAGTGGCAATTCCGGAAAGATAGTGCTAACTTTTTGATGGTGATATATATGAAACGTGACCCCAACGCATTTTTAAGAGAGGAGTATGAAGCGCTCAAGGCAAACAAACTCAACTGGGAACTACATATCCTGGAAGGCCCATCCGGACCACGGGTCTTAGTGGACGGGAAGCAAAGCATAATGCTATGCTCAAATAACTATCTCAATTTATCAAACCACCCAAAAATAATTGAAGCAGCAATAAACGCCACCAGGGAACTGGGGGCAGGCTCTGGTTCTGTTCGCCCTATCGCAGGGAACATGAAAATTCATATGGAAGTAGAGGAACAACTTGCAAAATTCAAGGGTAGTGAGGCAGCTTTGGTATACCAGACAGGATTTGCAACAAACGCAGGGATAATCCCACAACTAGCAGACAAGGGCGATGTTATCATATCTGATTCCCTAAACCACGGAAGCATAATTGACGGTGTGCGCCTGTCGCGTTCTGATAAAGCCATATACGAACATCAAGATATGGGCCAGCTCGAAGACCAGCTAACAGAAGCAGACAAGAAAAACTACAAGAAAATACTTGTTATAACAGACGGTGTGTTCTCCATGGATGGTGATGTGGCAAAAGCAGATGAGATAGTCAAGCTTTGCCAGGAGTATGGGGCAATGTCCTACTTTGATGACGCGCATGGAGAAGGGGTGCTAGGCCCGCATGGAGAAGGCATATCGGCGCATTTCGGCCTTGAAGGAAAAATAGACGTAGAGGTAGGGACATTCTCCAAAGCATACGGTGTTGTCGGGGGCCTTATAGCAGGTAGCAGGGACCTTGTCAACTATGCATATAACAAATCGCGCACGTGGCTGCTCTCTGGATCAGCCCCTCCCGGTGTTGCGGCTGCACAGCTGGCCGCTATCAAGGTGCTTGAAAGCGAACCTGAACACCATAGGCGCCTTTGGGATAACACGAACTACTTCAAAAATGAGCTCCAATCACTTGGATTTAACACGGGCGATTCCGTGACCCCGATAACGCCTGTAATGTGCGGTGATTCAAAAACTGCAAAAGAGCTATCTGAAGAACTGTTCAAAAACGGTGTTTTCGCCTTGCCAATAGTATTTCCTATGGTGGCGCAGGGCAAGGCACGTATCAGGACAATAATGAATGCAGGCCTCACAAAAGAGGATCTTGACGATGCACTTAATGCCTTTGAAAAAGCAGGAAAGGCCGTAAATCTCATATAAGTAAAATACTGCGGGGAACGTGATGTACAAAGTAATCATCTTCGATCTTGACGGAACACTTATTGAACGCGAATCGTCATGGGAAACCTTGCACCGATACTTTGATGTAACAGACCGTGATGTGAATGCAAATTTGGACGCATTTGTAAATGGCCACATAAACTACGAGAAATGGATGGAACTTGACATCGCTTTGTGGAAAACAAAAGATCCAAACCTATCGCATGTTCACGACGCTTTTAGTGAGATAGAAATCCCGACCGAAACAAAGGCAGCAATAACACGCCTCAAGAATGAGGGGGTAAAGATATACATTGTATCCTCCGGCATAGATGTGCTTGCAGAATTAATTGGTTTGCAGCTTGGTGTAGACGGCGTGTACTCAAACACGCTTGACTCGGATGATAATGGCGTTCTTACCGGTTCTGGGACATGCGCTGTTGACCCTCTCCAAAAGCATGAGGCTGTAGAGGATATAGCTGCAAGGGAAGGCGTGCCGCTAAGTGATATTGCGTGTGTTGGTGACACAAAATATGATATATCCATGTTCAAGGGCGTTGGGGGAAAATTTGCCCTTAATCCAAAGCATCAAGAGCTAATCGATGCTGCAGATGCATCTTTTTACAATATAGGTAATCTAGTGGACCACATATTGGAGTAGACGAGTGATAAGAACAACATTAAAAGCCCTTCCTAGCATTAGAATGGTATTAGGGCTTTTTCTTAGCAGAAACCTTTTTTATTATGTTATGCCATCTTAAATCATGCCCACCACTAAAACAACTAATTTTGTAAAGATAGGAGACGTAGAAATCTCTAGTTTTGAATCACTTAATGTCGTTATCGAAAAAGCTATGGATATCTATGCCTGGAAAATGGAAGTAAAAAAGGCCAAGAAATCAGGAGGAGAAATAGACCTAGAACAGATCTTTGAGGAAGCTCCAAAAAAGAAAAAACCCTCTGTAAAAAAAGAGTTTCTCAACATTTAGAAAGCTCTTCTAAAACAGACAAAATATCCTTGGGAGAATCCCTTGGAAGAAACGTTCTGCTTCGCCCGCGCCCGACTGTTACAACGCTGCTGTCTATAATCCCATAAGACTCAAGCTTTGATATCGCTTGGGAAAATGATCTTGTGTTTACTGTTTCCTTTACTTTCTCTCGCAACTCCCCGGAACGTATGTTCTTGTTAAGGGCTATCTCCTTAAGAAGTGAACGCTCAAGCAGAGATAATACAACTATCTTCTCCTTTAATATCACGAACCTTGACTTCTTCTCATATGCTGTGTCTATGTCCTCTTTCTCTATTTTTCGCTTAGCCTTCGACTCTGCTATTATGCCACTAGCAGATAGTAGATTTATTCCGACCCTAAGGTCGCCCTGATCTACAGTAAGCTTAGCTACATATTCAACTAGCTCAGGAGTTATCACACCAGGGAAAAACCCCATCTTTGCACGGGTCAGAAGTATCTCGTACATTTCTCCCATAGAGTAAGGCGCAAATACTACTTCCTGTGGCTGGAAGACGCTATAGAGTTTCGTTGCGAGGACCTCTTTGAAATCCTCTTTTGACAGGAGCGCAATAATGCCCGTCCTAGCACGAGGGAAGTGCTCATATGCCCTGAGGATATCATACATTATATCATTGGCGTACTTTTGCTCAAATAGAAAATCTATATCATCAAGCGCCACTACCATGCTTATGTCCTTACGCTCGATATGCGTCATTACCTTTTCGTATATGCGTGTATAGGGCACTCCTGTCTCCGGCGGGCGAAATCCAAACAGTTTCTTGTGTATCTCAGAGAGCACAGAGAACTTGGTATTTGATAATTTACAATTGATGTGCACAGTTATCATCTTGTCCGAGATTTCTTCTACCTCGTCAAATATATGATGGACAATTGATGTCTTTCCAGTTCCAGGTGGGCCTATTATAAGGGTATTATGCGGCTTCCCGCCCCTTAGGCCCGGCCTTAGTAGCGCCACTAAGGACTGCGTCTCCTTGTCCCTGAAAAGAAGTGTGTCAGGCACATAATTGGGGTTAAATACCTGCTCATCCCGAAATATGGTCTCATCGGACATGAGCATATCTTTTATATCCATGTTATCAACAATGCCCTTATATCATTTAAAATCTTACCCGCCGAATATGGACTCCACTATTTGAGCCCTCTCTTGGAGTGGGGTATCTGCATGCATTAGGCCATTTCTTAACAGTCTTGGGAATGGGATGTACTTATCATTCATATGTTTCACCAGTATTGATTATCAACACTGTATATAAAACCAAAATGCAAGAGAGCGCAGGTAAAGTGAAAAACATATTTATAAGAAATATATTCGGGGAAACATTTAAATATGTGACAAAACTCCCACACACTATGAAAAATATGGAATCACATACTATAAAAGATGTAGAATCCGTTATAAGGATAGAGAATCTTCAAAAAAGATACAATAAGATAGTGGGTCTAAATGGAATCTCCCTTAATGTAGAAGGGGGGAGCTGTGTTGGATTCCTTGGTCCAAATGGTGCAGGTAAAAGCACAACAATAAAGATTCTCACAGGCTTGATACGCCCGACAGGGGGAAAGGCCTACTTAAACGGACACGACATAACAAAGAACAAGAAGCTGGCACTTGAAAGTGTTGGATGCCTAGTTGAGACACCGGATTTCTATCCATACCTTACGCCCATAGACACTCTAAATTACCTTGGGGATTTACGCGGGGTCGACGGCCTGGAACAAAGGATAGAGGACATCCTCAAGCTAGTTAAGCTTAGTGAATGGGCAGACATCCGAATAGGATCTTTTTCCAAAGGGATGAAACAGCGCCTGGGAATAGGCCAAGCGCTTCTGCACGACCCTAATCTCATCATACTTGATGAACCCACCTCTGGCCTTGATCCAAAAGGCATGGCGGAGGTTCGTGACCTCATACTGAAGCTTAAGAAGGACAAGACACTATTCATATCCTCCCATATGCTTTCTGAGATGCAGCAGACCGCCGACAAGGTGGCGCTCATTAACAAGGGAGAGATACTTGCCTATGACTCCATTGATGCCCTCTCACAAAAATACTTCACGGTCAAGGAAGTGACGATAGAAACCATAAAACCTCTAACAGGCGAATTGATTGAAAAGATCAAAGGATATCGTAAAGAGTGCAACGGGGGCGCAACAGAGGTGAAGAATGTAACAAAGATGGGCGAACGTTCCTATACCATATACTTCACAGGAGAAACGGAGGAGTGCAGAAAAGGACTCCTAAAGTGGATGGTAGAAGAAGACATAGGACTAATTGCATTCAATCCCAAAGGGCTTGCTCTTGAAAATATTTACATGGAGATGATAAAATGAGCGCTGCATCAGGACAAAAACAACTAGCTACCATAATAAAGTACGAGATGCTAAAGTTTCTTAGGGGAAAGAAGTTCTTCATAATCCTAGCTATTATAGGGATAATATCCATAGCCATGGCGATTATACCCCCTATAGCGGGCAATCCGTACCCGAACGCGAAAGAGTTCATAGAGTTCTTTGCAAACTTTGTAAATATAATCATCATAATTGTAGTTACCCTTTTTGGTGCTGATGCTATAGTATATGACTTCGAGAAAGGCACGGCCTTTGTCCTGTATCCAAATCCTGTGCGCAGGAGAACGATATTTGCAGGCAAATTCATATCATCGCTTATAATGTCAGTAGCAATTATTGTAATATATTATATGATTGGTATAGCGCTTGATGTTGCAATCAATGGGACGGTGCCTTTTGAGGTGTTTTACTCCCTGCTTTTAGCAATAGCATATATGGCTACGCTAATGTCTATAACATTTCTCATATCAACAACAATGCGCTCGACCTTATCCGCAAGCGTCCTCGTGTTTGCCCTCTTCTTCCTGGTGTTCCCAATGATGGGGAGCATGATTACCATTGTCGGGATAGAACCATGGTTTATCATAACATCCATGCCAATGGTTATAGGGGACATATTTACTACACCATTTCCACAGACCATAGAACAGGACATGGGCGCGTTCAAGATGTTAGTGTACCATCCGTCCGTACGTATGGCGCTTGCAACGATGGTTGCATATACAGTTCCTGCGTTTGCGCTTGCATACAGGCAATTCATAAAAAAGGAGCTCCAGTAGTCTCCTTTTTCCATTCTTTTTTTTTGATTATATTTTAAAAACTTGTTTAGTTCTATTATATTAGACCCTACGAAAGGCAGCAATAATTCTTACGGCATTTTAACAAAATTATTATATGAACTAGTGTCAATTAGTATTTCGGTGCAACTATGGAAGAAGAGAACGACTACAGCAGCAAGGCCATATACATCACATATGTTGGCAGCCTTGTAAATATTATCTTAACTATTGCTAAGCTAATTGCTGGGATCTTCGGAAACAGCGCTGCGCTTGTAGCAGATGCAATGCACTCATTATCCGACCTTGTCACGGACGCTATCGCGTTAATAGGCCTGAAAATAGGGGGCAGACCACAAGACGACACGCACAACTACGGCCATGGAAAAGTGGAGACCCTAGTGTCTGTTATTATTGGGATAATCCTTCTTTTTGTTGGGATAGGGATATTTGTTGGTGGATTAAAAGCTGTATTGCACGTATTTCACGGTGGCACCATTGCAAGACCAAGTATTGCTGCATTTATTGTCGCCGCCTTATCAATAGTCCTTAAGGAATGGCTTTACAGATACACTATTTCTGCCGGCAAAAAGATGAAAAGCAACATCTTAATCGCCAACGCATGGCATCACCGCTCAGACAGCCTCTCATCCATGGGTGTTGTAGCAGGCATCGGCGGTTCCATAATATTGGGAGAACAATGGCGGATTCTCGACCCAATTGCTGCAATGCTAGTGAGCCTCTTTATTATTAATGTGGCTGTCAAGATAACTAAAAACAGCATAAATGATCTTATAGACTGCTCAATTGGTGAAGAAAAGAAACAAGAAGTAATAAATGCGCTTGAAAATACAAAAGGGATCAAAAGCATTCATGACCTACGGACAAGGAGAATTGGGGACGCTGTAGCCATCGAAGTGCATGTCTGCATCGACAAAGAACTAAGCCTAATAAAGGCGCACGACATATCATCAAACGCAGAGGAAACTCTCAAAGAAATTTGCGGCATAGATTCCATTATCACCATACATATAGATCCTGTATAGACCTTTTTAGAAAAAAGTGATATATGCCAGATACATCGCCAGCCCGGAAAGTATGGGCACAAAGAAGTTGTCATCCACTACGACGCGTTGAAAGATGTTGTTTCCCCTATAGTTCTCAAATGCTGGCATCTCCACAATAGCACCAGTGATGGCCCCTATGGAGGTTAATCTCATTACATCAAATATCGAGTCAAGGGGGGCGGTGAAGTACATTGCAATTGTCGTTGCTATAAAAGCGAATACTACAAATGAAATGCTGCCTTCTATAGTTTTATTCTTGTTAAGAGGACTATATGTTTTTCCGTATCTCTTGCCTATAAGCGTTGCAAATCCGTCGCCAAATGCCATTATCCCTATGGCAGCCGCAGATATGAACAGTGGGTAGAATGCGACACAAATACCAATAGCACATATGTATACAAGAGGGCCGATAAGGTAAGTGTAGCTGTAATCTTCCATTCGCGCCATAAATTCAAATGAACTTGTCCATGCATGCGGCCTAAAAACAAATAATGCCAAAAATAACATCAAAAGAACTACCATCATTGCAGGTGTTCGGGAAAGAATAAGAGGATAAAACATCCATAGCCCCATGCCGATGTGTATGACCTTGCGCTTGGCCTCTTTTGATAGCTCAACACCCATTGCATATCCTCCTATTGGTTAGAGAATTGGATTATATAAACTCATCGTATTCCTCCTCTTCATAGAGGTCTTCATGAAGCGAGTCGATTATGTCTTCAAGATCCTCAATTTCTATCACGCCTTCTATTTTTGTGATTATCTCTTCATCCTCTTCTAGTATTAGCATCGGGATGTTTATAACCTCATATTTGCGAGCCTTGTTGGTCTGGTAGTCAACATTGACAAGCTCGAAGATAACATCATCATATTCGAGAGCGAGTTCCTCAAGCACGCTGCTTTGTATCTCGCAATCCTGACACCAATCAGCATAGAAATAAAGGATTTTAATCATGTGTGTCCTTTTTTAAAGAACCATCTTTTAAGTTTTGTGGTAATAGGGGGCGTTGGAGGAGAAAATTACTCTCTTCTCTTTTTAGCCCTTGAAAATAATTGCAACTAACATTTATGTATATATACGAAGTTGATGATTTATCATTCATCAAACACGAAGTACCATCGAATAAAAATATCTAGAGCAGGAATGAGTATTAAAAGAATTGGCAAATAATTTTAATTATAATCTTATTATTAATAATAATGTTAATTAGCAAATAACTTATTAAAAAAAAAGAGTGTTTTCTTTAATAAGGGAAAGACTTATTAATAATAATGTTAATTAGTCATTCTATTGTTTAAATAATGTCCTATTTAGTTTAATTAAACGCTTCTTATTAAATAAAAAATAGAAATATTTAAATAGTAGTCCTTATTTTTATATTTATTATGGATAAAGAAGAGTTTGAAGGTGCTTTTGGCGTAGTGAATGAAAGAGAAGATAAAAGGTGGGGGAAACATTTGGCATTTGTGCCTAACAAATTGCCTCCAAAAATTAAATATGATCAAAAATTAGCTCTTTCTCTTTCTAAAGCAGATTCAACATTAGGTAAACTATCTGGGGTCGGTTTATTACTCCCAAATCCTAACTTATTGATTATGCCTTACCTTAGGAAAGAAGCTCTTATGAGTTCTAGAATTGAGGGAACAAGAATATCGTTATCTGAACTACTATTATCTGAAGCAAAAGGAATTGAGGAAAGCATACCAGATGCTTTAGAAGTTATTAACTATGTACATGCAGTAGAATATGGCCTAAAAAAAATTGAGAATAAACCCATTGAT
The DNA here is from genome assembly GCA_030603445.1 of Methanomicrobia archaeon. Taxonomy (GTDB): domain Archaea; phylum Methanobacteriota_B; class Thermococci; order Methanofastidiosales; family NM3; genus NM3. The sequence goes on from JAUVXU010000012.1 coordinate 27,130, forward strand.
TTAGAAATAATTAAGGGCATGCATAAAATTTTGATGAAAGATGTAAGAGGCAAAGATAAGTTACCTGGGAACTATAGGGACATTCAAAATTGGATAGGCCCTAGAAACTCTAGCGTTCAAGAAGCTACTTTTGTGCCCCCGGGATCTGAAGAAGTATCTTCTTTAATGAACAGGCTCATTGAATATTTAAACACCAATGATGGCACCCCTTTATTGATAAAATGTGCTTTAATGCATTACCAGTTTGAAACTATTCACCCGTTCTGCGATGGCAACGGCAGGATTGGTAGAGCACTAATTACACTATATTTATGCAAAAAGAAGTTAATAATTAAGCCATTACTCTATCTTAGCGGTTTTTTTGAAGCAAATAAGAGAGAATACAGTTCTCTTCTCTTGAAAACAAATAAAGATGGAAACTTTGAGGAATGGATAGACTTCTTTTTAGAGGCCGTAGCTGTACAAGCAGATGATGCATCACAAAGAGCTTCTAAAATACAAAAACTTAGAGAAGAGTATAGACAAAAGATTCAAAATGAATTCCAGACATCATCGCTTACAAAATTAATAGACAAATTATTTTTGAATCCTTACATATCCATCACGAATGCTGAAAAAATATTGAAAGTAACTTATCCTACTGCAAAAAGGCTTATTGAGAATTTAATGGATATAGGAATTTTAGAACCTGCGGATAAGAGGGAAAGAAACAAGATTTTTATAGCGCATGAGATATTTCGTATAATTGATATTTGAGAATTAGATAAAATCCTTATGCGTTCTATCTCATTTGTTCAAAGGCCTGAAACAGAATCAATGGCTCTCTCAAACGTATCCCTCAACAGATCTAGGCTGCCCTGTATCTGGCCTATTGGAAGCCCGAAAGAGTCTGCCATGGCATGTGCCCTTTTGTAATCTTCCTCATCCTGGATTCCCTCCTCAACTATTAGTGCCCTTTTGTAGTCATTTGCACTAAGCATTATCTTTGTGTATGAGTCGTTGTACTCCCTTCCATACCTCTCGCTGATTCGCTTGACCATATCCTCCCTGTGGTCAACAAAACCAGGTGTCAGGAAAAAGCTTCCATTGCGCTTTAGTTCCTCAAAGTATTTTTCCCTTCCTAGAACAGAACATATGCAGTCGTCAACCATTCCTTCTTCGTCTGATGGATAGAACAGTTTTACATTCTCACGCCGGATGACTGAAGACAGAGCGTTGCCACAAAGACCATAGAGAAGAAGTATTGAGGATGTGCAGTCCTTAAATCTATTAACCTCCTCGTTGCATGCATACGTCAATTCATCTATATCAATGTGCAATCCTATGGGCAGGATGTTAATCAAAACATCCAAAGTCGGGGATAGCTTCGGGAGGAAGTCAGGGTCCCCAATAAACTTCACTTCATGTCCAGAGATGAACTTTGAAAAATGCATATTCTCAGGGCTCCTTACCATATATAGATTATCCACATCTGTATTGTTATTCAAAATGTGGGCAAGTTCCCTCTCAAATACCTGGCAAGCAATGATGCCCAATCTTCTCATGAGATTTATGTAAAATTAGAATATTAAAGATTTTTCTCTTAAACGGGTTTTGTATGATGCAAAAGGTAAAATGATTTCTCAGAAGAGTTATTGAAATGCATAAGCCGATTTTGGAAAATGAAGTGAGCCGTATGGCCCATGGTGAATAGATGCATTGGCCCCGTATGAAGGATTGTCCGAAGCTTCCTTATTCTTCTAATCCACTGTTTTCGACCTGTCCTATATCCCGTCTAGCTGATATTAAATATTTAATAGATAAATAAAAAACCAATATACCTATTACACAATCAATAAGCCAGAACAATAACATGATTATATCTCTAAAATCCCCCAGCAAAAATTTATTGATCACAGAGGAAATAGTGAAGAGTAAAGATAGGATTATAACTATTTTCCATGAAAAGTTAATTGGCGAGCTGATGGTTTTAGGCAATGCTGTTTTTTTGGATTTTCTTAAATGAAAAAATAACAGGATAAATAATCCTGCATATATCAGCCAGATAATCAATTGGGGAAATAGCCCTGGTAACGCTTCAGGTCGTATAAGAATTCCCAGCAAAATATACATAATCACTAACAGAGCTAATAGAAATGAGAACTCTCTTTTGTTTGGAAGAAGAGCCTGAATAGTATATTTCTTGCCGTTTGTTTTATTCCTCCATAGGTATATCAACAACATGAGGGCCGCAGTTGTTGAAAGTCCCGACAGTAAAGAATGCATTGGAGAAGGAGAGTTAAGGCCTTGGAATATCCCAAATAATACAGCGCATGATAAAAGCAGAATATAGCTTTTCTTTCTGGAGTCAAACAAACTTTTTATTCTGTTCGGCAATCCGTTTACAATTCCTCTTGAGTTGGTTAATACACTCTCGCTAATGAATAAGGGGATGATAAATGACATAAAAGAGTGCCAGAAGAATACTAGAAGAATAACTTCTACTACTGCAATACCTGCTACTGAAATGAAAGGATCTCCCCAAGAAGGAGTCCATAAAACCTTTGTTAGATATGCTTCATACATCCCAAAAATTGCTCCGGATATGAAAAGCGTATAAAAACAAGGTTTGCCATAATTAAACACGATATAAGACAATACAAGGATGTGGAGAGTATATAGTGGAAATTCCAGCGCCAACCCCCATAAACGAAAGAAGGGAAACATATCCGAGCCAGAAACAACTTCGGCGAAGAAAACAGATAATGATCCTAAAATAATCCAGAAAAAGAATTTAAGTTTTTTGGATGGTTGAACGTTTATGTTATTTCCCATAATAATTCATAATAGTTGTTAGACCATATAATCTTAACGAGTTTCGGGCAAATTCACTTAACGTTTGACTTAAGGGAAGTTGCACAACGAATTTGAGCGAAGCGACACCTTGTATTCTTTATTAAGTGCAAAAACACTAAAAATCATTTATTCATTTAGAATAATCTCGTTTTAGAATTGAATACATCTCTAAGTCAACATAATGACCATATTCAAATTCATAATCTCTTAGTATTCCTTCTTTTTGGAATTGATTTCGAATTAATACAATTTTTGAACTTTCATTTCTAACATCTACCATCGCTTCAATTCTATTATATTTAAGCTCATTAAAACCCCATTTTAATAATTGTTTTATAAAGTTGGTAATTATTCCTTTACCCCAATATTTCTTACAAAGTATGTAGCCTAATTCGGTTCTGTTATGTTCTTTTATGAAATCGAAAAAACCAATATCACCAATATAACAATCATTGTTTTTTTCAGTGATTATCCATCTTCCAGCGTTTTCTGCAAACTGTTTGATACACCAATCTACTTGTTTTTTTGCATCATTAATATTTGCATAAAAAGTGCCATTAGTGCCATAATATTTCATGACTTCTTTATCATGGCTAATTTTATAAAATCCTTCAGCATCATGAATTTTAGGTTTTCTTAATTTATAATTTTTGTATTCAAAATTCATTTTGACAATTCCTTTTTGGTGTTCTTGCATCTAACAACTATTATACGAACCTTTTGTTTTTATAACATATCATTTTAAGAGTTAAAGCGAAATTTAATTAATTCCAAATGAAAAATCAATTTGAAAATAATTTTGTGCAAATTTCTCAATTAAATATGTAAAACTCAATAAAAAATATGGGTTAATCAAAAAACTCTTTAATATAACCCAAGACAAGAAGAGAGGGGAATTGCAATGAACATGAAAGCCTTGCATGCGCTGGACTATTACAGGGGGCTTCCTAATAGCATTTACGTCCTATTCGTGTCAAGGATCATTAACAGCATGGGTGCGTTTGTGCGTCCATTCCTCGCAATATTTTTAACTTTAAATATGGGAATAGGGCCGGCGCAAGCAGGCCTTATCGGGACTATTGCGATATTAGTATACGCACCAGGATCCGCAATAGGTGGGATACTTGCAGATCGTGTTGGAAGAAAAAAAACGCTTATCACGTTTAGATTTCTTGCCGCTGCCTGCTACGTCCCCTGTGCGTTTCTTGGCAACTCAATGCTCATTCCTATCTTTCTTATCATGTCGGCCTTTATAAGTGGAATAGCCGATCCCTCAAGCAACTGCATGGTTGCAGACCTAACAAACGAGAAAAACAGAAAGCAGGCTTTCTCTTTGCTATACCTTGGAATAAATATGGGGTTCTCCATCGGGCCCATGATAGCCGGATTCCTTTACACCAATTATATAGAATGGATATTTCTTGGTGACGCCATTACCTCTTTTGGGTCTATTATCCTTATCCACCGCTACGTGAAAGAGACTATGCCCGACCTTTCATGCATTGACGAGTATGGCATAAGAAAAGACTCCGATGAACGTCCAGAAGAAGGCGCATTCTCGCAAGTATTGCGCAGACGGCCGCTACTTATATATTTTGCTTTTATTAACATGCTTCTTTGGTTTGTTCTATCCCAATGTAACTTTACGCTGCCGCTGCAGGTAAATGAGCTGTTTGGTACAAGTGATGGGCCGCGATTATTTGGGATACTTATGTCTATTAACGGCCTCGTTGTTGTGATGATGACGCTTTTTTTAACTAAACTCACCCAAACGCTAAAACCAATAATAAATATTAGTATATCAGGCATTCTTTGCGCCATTGGCTTTGGCATGCTTTATTTTTCGTCTGACTTCAGGATCTTTATGTTATCAACAGCAATTTGGACTATGGGAGAAATACTAAACGCCACAAACTCCGGAGTATATATAGCAAACCACACACCAATGTCCCATAGGGGCAGATTCAACGCTGTCATTAACCTCATAGGCGGGACAGGTATAAGCCTAAATCCATTGCTTATGGGAATTTATATTAGCGCTTTTTCCCTAAGGATGGTTTGGCCACTAGTCGTGGCCCTTAGCATTGTAGGCACAGTGCTCATGTATGCACTATATCTTCTTGAGAAAAGGAAAGTTTACTAAAAAGTAAAGTAGAATATATGAATTTTTGTCTTAATCCTGTTGAGGGATGGTCTCACGGTTCTAAATTTCCGTGTTATGCGATGAATATAGCAAAAGGTATGGAAGAATAAAAGATTATGAAAAATAGTTAAAACCAAAATTAGTTAAAAATTCATTTGAATTAATAGATAAAGAAATTCCAAAATATAAAAAAAGTTAATATACTATTTATATTGTACTATATAAAGATATTATATATTATTTACTAAACAATAATGATTTATCATCCTTTATAAATAATAGTATAGAAAGATTTATAAGTATATAACTCCAATATATACTATATAATAATATATTGTGATTAACTTGAGTATATTACATCCGGATGGAAATTGGGTAAAATGTGGTAATTGTAGCTCCGAATTTGATCTAAATAAAAATAATGGCTGTCCTTTATGTGGTTTTGGTAGTAATAATAAATTAATTATTAAAAAAAATAAAAATAGCTTAATTAAGGATAATAATGTCAATTATTTAGATATTCCTAACGATTTAAAAGTAATATCAAAAAAACCTATAGTTAACTACCAAACAAAAACAGTTGGTAGTTGGGGAATGTTCAATTCTTTTTTTCCTGGAAAAGCAATTCTAAGGATATTAGCTAATTTATTAAATGAAAATAAATCAGAATCTATGAAATTAAGCGATCTTATAAAAACAAGTTCAGAAGTATTTAATAAAAGGGGATTTTCAAAATTAAGGGGATTTCCAAATAATCCTAAAAAAGACAATTCCATAAAAAGATTAGTATATCACTTTATAGAAACCTTTGAAGAAATGAGTTTTTTCATAGTTAATTCTCCAGAAATAAAAAGAGAAAAAATTTGGAATGAACAATGGAATAATATAAACATAACTTTATCGAAAGAAGGTTTAGAATTTGCAAAAATTAGAAATATAGTACTTGATAATTATGAATTCGTTCAAGTGCTAACTATAGAGGAAAAAAAGTGGTTATTAGAGTATCTAAAAAAAATAGATAGCCAAGGCTATAAAGAATATTCTATGTTAAAAAACGTTTTTGAGTTTATTAAACAAGGACATAACGGTAAAGACGAGTTGTGGGATTGGTTTAGAAAAAACCCTGCTTTTGTAGATTATGTTAAAGAATGGAGTCGGAAGGCAAACAATCCTGTAGCGTTTAATAAACAGATAAATAATTTATCTCCCACTTTTGCGGCTAGCAAATTAGCTCTATTAAGGGAATTAAATGTTATAAAAAATAGGAGAAACGATTATACAATAATAAGTGATTTATGATGAAAAAACAAAATGAAGAATTAAAGATTGAAAAAGATGAAATAGAGTTTCATCAACTTGGAGTACTTACATCAGTCACTAAATGGATAAACACGCATGAACGTGGTTTTCCAGAATGGATAAAAAATGTTAGATCTGCGTATAATAGATTAAATCTTCCAGAAAAACATAAGGTGGCTGTTTTACTCTTCAAAGATAAAGATGAACGGGGCCCAGCAAAATTAGGTTTACTTGATGTAGGCGGTGCAACAAGTGAGGATATTAAACGATGGTCTGTATGGCAGGATCCAGAAGCGTCTTCTAGAGGGCAAGAAAAACAAGAAGAAACCCAAGGTAATGGGGGAAAAGCGTATATGTATCGCCTTTTTAAGGGTCCTGCGTATATAATTGGTATAAAAAACGATATCAGAAATTGTAAAGGTTTCAGTGGTGAATGTGGTTCGCTCGATAGAGGAAATCCAGGATTTATTCCAAATAAAAAAGAAGGAAAAAACTGTAAAATATCAGAATGGGATTATAAATTACTATCAGAATTACAAAATTTCAATGCAAACATTGCTAATCTTCCAACTGAAGTTAGAAATACAATCTACGATAGGAAATCATTTACCATCGTGTGTGGAAGTAATCCAGTAGAATGGGAAAACAAAGATATTAATTCATTCTTAAAGCGAATCATAAAGCAATCACAATCCACTTTAGCTATAGAACAAGTAAAATTTTATGTTATTCATAATGGCAAATTGCTCTGGAGAGGTAAACCATTGAAACTTGAAGATATTACGCCTCATCCTAAATTTAAGGAACCAATTATATATGACATCCCCAAAACACTTTTAACAAGAGATGGGAACCAAGTAAATACCACCAAATCCCCTTCTGGGATACATGCCCCCGGTAGGATAATACTTTACACATCAAAAGAGAATATGGAAGCATCTCATGTTGTTCTTAAACCAAGATGGGCAGTAACTTACAAGACAAGATATGAAATTGTGGGGCAGAAAACAATGCCAGAAATTATTTCCGCCCCAGGAACACATTTTATTTACGCTTCTGTAGAATTAGATGCTTTAAGTCCAAATTATGTCAATCTCGGAAGAAAAATACCTAATGAAGGTCCCCTTATTGACGCAGTGGATAAATTTTTATCTGAAAAGATAAGAGAATTGGCAAAGCAAATTAATGAGTTTAATAAAGAAGAACTTGATAAATCTTTTTTAGATGATATTCAAAAAGAAAATATTTATTTAAATGATTTAAAGAACGAATTCCTTCCTAAAGGAGGCGCTCTTGAAGTAGTTGATACTAATGGAGAAGGCACAGGTTCAAAAAAACAAAAGACTCATAAATCTGTTCAATGGGGCGAAAAAACTTATAAAATAGAAACCCAAGTTTATGCTTTTAAAATAGGTGTCCGTGTTTCTGTAAATTTGAAAACATTATTAAAACCATCCGCAAAAGATAGTAGTGGAAATCCTATTCTTTCTCCAAATTGGGAATGGAAATCGGATAATAATAACATAATTGAAATTGATAATGCAGGCAATTGTAAAGCCAAATTGAAAGGGACATGTAATATTTGGGTTTCTTTAGCAAAATCAAGTGTAATCTCGGCGCCCATAGAAGTAGAAGTATGGGATATAAAAGAAATTATTTTATCGCCAAGAAATCTTGAGATTTCAACTGGCCATATAAAAATGATTACGGCGCAAGTAACAAATGATGAAGGAGAGAGATCAGATGATGTTATATTAAAATGGAGACATGATTCAGAAGATCAAAAACTTATTAAGATTAGTCCTAAAGGGTATATTTTTGGAAATACGATAGGGAAAACTAATGTTTATGCTGAAACGATAATTTCTTGTACTAATCCTTGTGAAGTTGAAATTATTAAAAGCAAAAATGTTGAAGGTAAAGGAAGCGGTTTCCCTCAATTATTGCTAACTGACAAAGATATTGATCCATTTACAGGCCAAAGTAAAGAAGGGGATCCTGAGGCATCTGTTTTGTGGCAGGAACCAATTGATGTAAAAAACAATATATGGTGGTTAAATTTACAAAGTAAAGATGCCGCATTTACTTATAACTATAGAGAAAAAGATAAAAGACTTTGGAGATTATTCCATTCCAAAATCCTTGTTGAAATGATGATACAGGTGCATATGCAGGAAGAATATTATAAAAAAGAACAAAAGGAAGGTTTATGGTCTGATTATAAAAACGTTTACGATAGAAAATATGTTGAATTGTCACAAGCTATGTGGGTGCGGGAAAAACTAGGCAAATATGTTGAATATGGTATAGGGGATGAGTAATATAGAGCAGTCAAACTCATTAACACTCAATGAAAAGACGTTATTAGCTGCATTCGCCTTACAAGGAAACGATTTAAAGAAAAAATTTACAGCTGAGGATCTCCTTATTGAAGTATGGAAACAGGACAAGGGTACTTTTGGTTTGAGGAACTATGAGAACCAATACCCAGATTCGAATAAAGTATATACCAAACTTGATGGAAAAAACGGTTTAGTTAGAAAAGGACTTTTGAAGAAGATATCAAATAGAACTTACACTATGACGCCAGCTGGTATGTCTATAGCTACTTCATTGAAGCCGGTAGATGAAGAAACTAAATTTAAAGTGAATAGAGAACTTTATGAAGCAATAAAAAAAATATTAAATCACAGAGTTTTTACAGAATGGTTAAGAAATCCTAAAAATCCCAATAAATTTAGAGATGCTGGCTGGTTTTGGGGCATATCTCCAGGAAACCCACCAAAAATTGTTAAAGAAAGATTAGCAAATATTGAGCAAAATCTACTAGAAGCAAAAAAGAAAGCTATTGAAGCAAGAGGTAAACTTGTAATAAACGCAAGAGACCTAGATAAAAATGTTAAGGAATCTCTTATTTCAAAAGGCAATTCAAATATAGGGGGGCATAAATCAAAAATATTTTTAGATATCAAAGATATAAATAAATGCATTGAATTTCACGAAACTTTAAAAAAGCGCTTTGAAAAGGAACTTAATATAATGTTAAGTAATTAAACTTTATTTAAAATTAGTATTCTGTCTGTTCTCGTTGCATTTCCTTTCTTATCTCCCCATATTTTTGAAACTTTTGTATTATCACTAATTGAGTCTGAGATTATGGGTTTCACAAGATTAAATCCCAAAGGTTTAGCGCATTTTTCTAACACAATATTTGCCAAATTAAATACATTATCGCTGGTTCTATCTTCTACATCCCCAATAATCAACACAATTTTTCCATCAGATTTCAAGGTTCTTTTCATCTCATTCAAAGCTTTGGTCATGAAATCACAATATTTAGTGATAGATTGAGTAAAGAATAATTTTTTATCGACCTCTTTTCCAGATTCCCCTAGAAACCACAACCGTATCCAATTAAATTTACCATAACGAATCACCCTGGTGTATGGTGGCGATGTAACAATTAAATCTACTGAGGAGTTTTTTATTTTTGACATTTTTGTTACATCTTGATTATATGCCTTTCCTCTTATGGTGGGTCTTTGATAACATCTATCTAATTTTTTATTTAGTAATGTAAAAACATCTCTTTTTGGTTTACTAAGTTGATGTTCAATAATATAATTTTTCACGTAGTTTGGGGACATAGAAAATGTATTGGGCATGCTTATTGAAAGATAAGCTTTAGAATTTCCATGCATAATACCAACTACCATGGCAGCAATAAAAGCATCTATATTGCTTTTTTCCCAATTCAATTTATTCTTAAGGAAAACTAATTGACGTAATGTATAATCATTATATAACATTTTAATTTTTTCTTCTACTCCATCAATGCTTATTTTAGACATATTGCACTCTTTAGATAATTTATCAATTTTTGATAGAATTCTACCTTTTTGAGGTACATTTGACTTTGCTTTAGTTAATAGATAAGCTAGAGGATTTCTGTCGTTTCCAATTCCAATTCTATTCATGAAAACCGCTTCTAAAACCGTAGTACCTCTACCAGAAAATGGATCAAAAATAGTATCCCCCTCCTTAGAATATTTTTGTATAAAATAATGGGGCAGAGAAGGGGGAAACATAGCCATATAGCTACATAAAGAATGTAGTCTATTGTTCATATTTTTTGGGAATTCTTTCCATTCGCATATTTGATCTTGCATGATTAACCTTTTTTTATGTTTATTTCATTTGCTAATTTTCTTTTAATGTATCTCTTAAATAAGTTTGCCTATTGTTTTTATGTCTCTTTCGTAGTATAAATTTTTTTATTTCCAATCTGAAAGTTAGACAATAAAAAATCTCCAAAACTTAATAATGAAGAAAAATGAAAATAAGGATTAAAAAGGGATGTAAAAAAGATAATTGATAAATTGAAGCAAAAGAAAGAATTTCTTGAAAAAGTACCAAAAAAAGGATATAGGTGGCGGTAAGTACTCCAAAAGGAAAACATAAAAACAATAGATAGAAAACTAAAAATAGGGGTTAATCATAATCTTGTAAAAAGTATTTTTAATTCTTATTTTTATCTATTTACCTAATTTATAGGGTGCTTTTCTTCTCCCAAAAACATAAATGCGTAATATAACGATAGCGATGTCTAGCCTTTGTTATCCTTAAACGGTATCATTTGCGCCCTATCTCTTTTCCCCTTGCCCCAGAAACAACTTCTCCATCTTTAAAGAACGGCATGCCTCGCACCCATGTCTCAACAACTTTTGCATCCACGCTCATGCCATCAAAGGGCGAGTGCTTAGCCTTGGAATAGAAGTTTTTCGCATCGATCGTGTAAGAATCCCCAAAGTCAACTATCGTAAAATCCGCCCTGCTGCCTCCATCCATGCCAAAATCCCTGCCCCGGGCGTGAAGTATCCTTTTCTGATTTGCATGCATGCAACGATAGAACGTCTCATATGATATCTGCCCCCTGTTAAGGGCCGTTAGCATGAGCGGGAGCATTGCCTCAATTCCCGAAACACCGTATGCCCCCTTCTCTTTCTCATCTGATGTGTGTGGGGCGTGATCTGAAGCAACGATGTCAATGACACCTCCAAGTGCAGCCCATAGCGCATCCCTGTCATTTTTAGTGCAAAGCGCAGGCTTTACATCATAAATTCCAGATAAGAATAAGTGGTGTGGAGTTACCTCACAAGTTATGTTATTATCCTTGTGCTTTCCAATTAGCATTACCTCATCCTTTGTAGAAACGTGGCAGATATGAAGAGGAGTACTGTATTTTTTCGAAAACTTAATTGCTTTTCTCATGCCGCTATGATCTGCATGTAAGGCTATAGGTTTTTGCAACATGAACACTTTCTCTAACAGCGCCTCATCCAAAATGTATGAGCCTGTTGTCTCATCCAAGTATACCTTAATAAAAAAGGGGTCCACACTTGCAGCCTGGCTCATAGAGTACTCGTCAAACACACAGAAGTTTATAAGATAATCACATACGGAGTCTTTAGAAAAGAGATCTTGGCGCCTCAGATAGGTCTTCTTGTCTGCCACAGGAGGTATTGTGTTTGGCATATCGCATACAGCGGATATGCCTCCTGCCAAAGCTGCTTTACTTCCTGAGGCCACCGTCTCCTTGTTGCGCTGGTCAAAATCCCTGAAGTGAACATGCATATCTATTACAGAGGGGATTAGTGCCAAGGAAGGTTTAACGTCTGCTGCCCCTATCGTGGAAAAGGATGCCATGCGCCCACCCTTTATTCCCAAACGCACAGGAAGCATCCCTTTTGACGTAATAATATTTATATTAAAACACTCCATAACTTGGATATAGGTATACTATTATAAAAGATAGTTGCCTAGGTGGAACCAATGTTACACGACATCATTTCTATTCGCGATTTTGAAAAAAAGGATATTGAAGAAATACTTTTTACTGCCAAGAAAATGGAGCAGTATGTAGATAATGGTACAACACTTGCCAAAGGCAAAATACTTTCAATGCTGTTTTTTGAACCATCAACACGCACCATGATGTCCTTCCAGTCCGCCATGGAGCGGCTAGGGGGCTCTGTTATAGGATTTTCAGACACTAGCACCACATCTGTAAAGAAGGGAGAGACGCTTATTGATACCGTCTCCACCATGGATCAGTACAGCGATGTCATGGTCATCAGAAATCCTCTTGAAGGCTCTGCCAGACTTGCAGCAGAAGTTGCAGAAATTCCAGTTATAAATGCCGGCGATGGCACAAATCAACACCCTACACAAACGCTACTTGACCTTTATACCATCAAGAAGGAGTTCGGAAGTATAGACGGCCTAAAAATCGCCATGGTAGGGGACCTAAAATACGGACGGACCGTGCATTCGCTTGCATACGCGCTCTCCATGTACAACGTGGAGCTTGTGTTAGTATCCCCAAGAGAATTACGAATGCCAGAAGATATAACAGAACACTTGAAAGACACCATTCCCTATATTGAGATAGTTGCACTTGAAGACCTGCCAAAGGTGGACCTAGTCTATGTCACGCGAATACAAAAGGAGCGATTCGGCGATCCCAACGAGTATGAACGCACAAAAAACACGTACCGCATAGATAAAAACTCCATAAAGCTTTTAGGAAACGCAAAAATTATGCACCCCCTGCCGCGTGTCTCAGAAATTGCAAGAGAAGTTGATACATCTCCAAATGCGATATACTTCAAGCAGGCGCGAAACGGGATCCCTGTTCGCATGGCTCTTATTGCTACGTTGCTGGAGGTATTACCATGAAAAAAAGAGAGCTAAAGGTAAGCGCAATCAACAACGGTACGGTAATAGACCACATCAGGCCAGGGAATGCCTTTAAGGTAATAAAGATCCTTCATCTAGACAATTATAAAGATACCATTACTATCACATCCAACGTCCCGAGTGGCGTTACTGGGAGAAAAGATATCGTCAAGGTAGAAAACAGGGCGCTCTCCCCAGAAGAAGTATCATCAATTGCCCTCGTTTCCCCGGAGGCAACTGTCAATATAATAAAGGACTACGAGGTTATCGAGAAGGGCAACATAAATCTTCCAGAAACTATCTACAACATCATTGCCTGCACCAACCCTCTCTGCATAACAAATCATGAGGACGTGCCTACCGTGTTCAATGTGGAGAGAACTAACCCTCTTGTCCTAAGGTGCCAATACTGCGAAAGAAAAATGACAGAAAAGGACATTATAAAGGTGATGGGTTGATACGAAAAAGCGTTTCTGCAGGGAAGATGTACCCTTATGACAAGGCGCAACTCAAGGATACCATTTCCTCCCTATTTGGTGAAGAACCACACGTCAAGGCGTCAAAAGACGTGGTGTGCGGTGTTTGCCCCCACGCAGGGTACATTTACTCTGGAAAGACGGCTGCCCACTTCTACTCAAGTCTTGCCCAAGGCATGCCAAGCAGATTTATTGTTGTTGGGCCCAATCATTACAGGATGGGCTCTGCTATAGCACTCATGAACGAGGGTGCATGGGAGACCCCTCTTGGAGAAATCCCAATAGACACCGCCTTAGCAGATAAGATCCTGGACAGCTCCGAGCTTATCTCAAATGACCCTTATGCGCACAGCGAAGAAAGCTCGCTAGAAGTGCAGCTCCCATTCTTACAATCTCTACGTGATGACATCACGTTCGTTCCTATATCTCTTAACCTCCAGGACCTAGACAGCGCAATAGAGGTCGCACAAGCTATCAAGAATAGCGTGAAGGACAACGTGGGGATAATAGCCTCAAGTGATCTCGTACACTTTGGGAATTCGTATGGATACGTACCATTTGTTGGAAAAGAGAGTGAAACGCTTGAGTGGATAGAACGCAACGATCGCCAGGTGCTTACTATGATTGTGGAAAAGGATGTTGATGGATTATATGATTTTATAGCCAGTCTAAACTACACCATGTGCGGCTACGGTCCTGTAGCAGTGTCTATGATAGTCGCCTCGAACTTCAGGCTCGAAGGCTCTATGCTCAATTATGCCACGTCATACGATGTTTCGGGAGACAGCGACCTCGTTGTAGGGTATGGATCTGTGATCTTTAGATAATAATCATTTAAACAACATGATGGCAAGTAAAAGGCTGTAAGAAATAACCTTAAATAACTTTTTTTATCGATTCTCGCGTGCCGCAACCTAGTTGTTCTTTTAGGATTTTTTGATATTTTCCAATATTAAGAAACATTTAAAAGCGCTCTATCCATATGAAAAAAAGACTAGGTCGGGGAGCCAGGCGTTCCCTGTAACCAGAAACCGTCTAGATGCTGGGACCAAAGCCCACGGGGCGCCAGTAGAACGTATCGTAGGGAGCTGTCTACGCCTATGAAATCCTGTCCCGCTTGATTGGTGGAGCTCGAGGCCTTTTTGGAGGAAAAGGTTAACGTGCCTTATCTCCCAAACCCCGCCAGGTCCGGAAGGAAGCAACGGTAGGGAGTACATTCGATGCTTGAGGGATCGCAGGATAGAGAACGAGGCTGTCTTTTCTTGATACGCGAAGCTGGTCACCCGCGGGCGTGTCATTTTCCCAAGGCTATATAAACAAATTCTCATATTATTTTTCATGCGCAAGGAGATAGAGAGCAACTTCTCACTATTTATTGCCCTAGCACTATTCGTAGGCTTGATAGTCCCGGATATTGCCAAAGAGTTCAATCCTTATATTGTCTATATTCTCATGGGCGTCATGTTCTTTACAATGCTTAAAATAGACACGCGCGACCTAATGCATACTGCATCAAGCCCAATATACTTACTTTACTTAACACTGATAATTCTCATCGTAACACCGATAGTGTTCTATTTTTTCGCTATGTTAGTATATCCTGAAGTGGTAGCTGCAACACTAATAATCGCAAGCCTTCCTGCAGCTATGGTATCCACATCGTTTACGGACCTGCTAAAAGGCAATGTGCATATAGCCCTTCTTCTTACTGTTGCCACATCACTAATTGCCCCGTTCTCCATTCCATTTTTTATTAAGATATTCATCGGTGTTGAGACGGATGCGAGCGCTTTTGAGATGATGGTCCTTTTAGCAAAGGTTATATTTATTCCATTCATCCTTGCCATCCTTACAAAAAAAGCAGTGCCTGCCACTATAGAGCGCACAAAAATATACTACCCCCTGCTAAACATATTCCTATTGTTCTTTATTATCATAGGCCCCATCGGAAAGAACGCTGCGTTCATAAAAGGAAATTTAGATAAAGCTGTGGTAATAACGCTTTTTTTCTTCGTTATGTCTGCCTCTATGCATGTGTTAGGGTGGTGCGTGTCGTTTTGGAGACCTTTAGAGGACAAGATAGCATCTGCAACAACAATCGCATACTGCAACGTTACCATAGGCATAGTGTTTGCATCTGAATTCTTCTCCCCAATTGTTGTATTAGGGGTGGTTCTCTACGAGGTTGTATGGGATCTAATGCCTGTTCCATTCCACTATATTATTAAAAAAATTTCCTTAAAAGAGAAAAAACAATAATATTTATACAAATCTAAGAAAAATTATATATATAAAGACATTTTATCTCTTCTTTGAAACGATGAAGGCGTTCTTATGCTTAATACTATAAAGAAAATGACATCAAAGGATATCACAGTAGGCATAGGCGCTTATACAGATGTCAAGAAGATAATGGAGTTAAAGGACAAATTTGACATATGTCCTCTAAAAGTGCTAAAAGATGAGGAAACGGCGCTAATGGCCCTTAAAAGAGGGGATATAGACTGTCTTGTGCGTGGAACGCTGCGTTCATCATTCTTTCTTAAAGCGCTCTTCAAACACTATGATGTCCAAAAGACCTATCGTATAGCCCTGATGGGAACGGCGAATAAAAAATATTTTCTGTTAGCCCCTGTGGGAATTGATGAGGGAGAAAGCCTTAATGAGAAGATATCTCTCGTAAACTACGGCAAGGATTTTCTTTCCACTTTTAATATTGAACCAAAGATATCGATCCTATCCGGAGGCAGGAGGGATGATCTTGGAAGATCACGATATGTGGACATGACCATAATCGAAGCACGCACGATTGCTGAAGAACTAGGGATAATGCACCACGAGATAATGATAGAAGATGCGATAAAGGAGTCGAATTTTATAATAGCTCCTGATGGCATATCGGGAAATCTCATATACCGCACCCTCGTGCATATGGGGCGAGGCACTTCGCATGGTGCCTTGTATTATCCTCTTGCAAAAAACGGCACGGTGATAGTTGACACGTCGCGTGCTGCAGGCATTAAGGAATACGAAACGGCGATAATTCTCGCTAATGCATTCAAGGTGATGAAATGTTAACAAGAGACGACGTAATGGAAAAATATGGGGATCTGCCTTATCTCAGCCCATATGAAAAGATATTTGCACTTATTGACGATGAAAAAAAAGACATAGAACTTCATGAGTATCACGCCCGCGGCATGTGCAATGGAGGGTCTGCATGGGAAGTGTACCACTTCCCAAGGACATCAAGGATAGTAAAAGAAGCCTTTTCAGAAGGTGCACGAAACGTACTTATAATGTCCACAGGCGAGGAGCAGCTCGACCTCATTCCAGGAATATCGGGAGCAGGTCTTGAAGCTGCCAAGATAAAAGGCGACAAGGTAGCGCTTACATATGCAGGGCTTGCAGGAGGGGGCGTCGCAGTCACCATATGCAGGGGAATGGCAAAGAACATAGAAGGAATAGATATACACTCAATAGGCGGGGGAGCAAAGCTTGGAAGGGCCACCTTGCACCTTCCTGCGTACAAAAAATTTGTTTTTGGGGCTGATGATACCGATATACCTGGAAAGGGCGCGACATGGTCTGTTATGAATGAGATAGGTTACAAGGCCGAACAGGAAGGCATGGCATACTATCTAGACCACACAATAACCCAATTATACCCTCATGCCCCGCATAAGACGACCAACTGCGTGACAGTAGCAATAAATCTCGCCTGTCCCCTGGGAAAGGAGAAGAAGCTCAAGGAGTATTTGCTGGAAAATCTTGCAGAGCGCACTTACAGCAAGGAGGCATCCGCGGTGTTTTGGGAAAAGGTCGCAATACCTGATGAACTAAGAAGGTATACACAAAACGCGAAGAACAGGATTGTTGAGATAGAAGAAGCAGAAAAGACCGCCAAAGAAAACGACCTGGAGCTTGTAGAAGTGACAGGGCCAATGGGCAAGATAGGGGCAGTAGGCTCTATTGGGCTTCATCGCGACAGGAAAAAAGCCGTAATGCCTTACTACTGATACGTTATGTACAAAACACCAGAGCTAAAAGTCCGGCTCCAAAGCCTTGGCGTCTCTTTGCCCCAAATGGACAAGGGGCGAAAGGGTGGCGCCGGTCCCGCTGCAGGGAAAAGTCTTATTTTTAGTGGTACAGTTGCAAACGTGCCGACGCAAAGCACGTTCGTATCCGAATCTCCTTTTAGCATATCTTTTGACGATGGCAGATACTGGATAGCAGAGAAAGGAAATAAATTAACCAAAGTGGAGTTTCCAAAAATTCCCCATTTCTATGAAAAGCAGACTAGCGACGGGGTGCCTATGAAAAAGATAGCCTTGTTGCATGGCGCAAGCTGTCTCGCCTCAACGGTATGCCAGAAATGCGTATATTACGGCACCAAGAACGCATGCTCCTTTTGCGGCATAGAACTCTCATTATTATCTGGTGACACCATAGCTGAAAAGACGCCAGAGCAGCTATCAGAGGTCGCTATAGCTGCAAAAGATGAAGGAATAGTTAATCATGTCACGCTTACCTCAGGCACGCAATCTGGTCCTGATAAGGGACTTGGAAAAATGGTAGCAGCAGCAAACGCCATAAAGGATGCCACAGGCATGCCAGTTCAAGTGCAAATAGAACCATTCAAAGACCTATCGTTATTAGACGACCTCCCGTCGGGAGGTGTTGATAGCATCGGCATCCATATAGAAAGCCTTGATGAGAAGGCACTTGCACTTAATGCCCCGATAAAAGCTAAAATTGGCCTTCCCTCCTTTATCTCCATGTGGAATAAAGCAGCAGAGGTCTTAGGAGAAAATCAAGTAGAAAGCTTTGTCATTGCGGGAATGGGAGAAGATATCAAAAAATCCCTTCAAAATATGGAGAAGATGGTGAGGGCAGGAGCATATCCATTCATAGTCCCCTTAAGGCCGATACCTGGTACGAAACTGCAGCATGAACGCCCTCCTTCCCCTGAGAAAATGATTCCTTATCTAGAGAAGGCCTCAGAGATAGTGCATGATGGGGGGCTTTCATGGAAAAAGAGCAAGGCAGGCTGCCTCAGGTGCAGGGCGTGTTCGCCTCTTCCTGACTTTGAGAAATAAAAAATTCACAGAAAATGATCGTATCCACCCTTTAGCTCCAATAATTTATTATCAATTAGAAGATGCCTTCCCTTTTTTTCATCCTCTATTGTGCCAACTATCGTGAAATCTGAAAACTCCTTATAGAGCAGTTTCAGATCGTCCTTAGGAATAGTGAACACAATCTCAAAGTCCTCTCCGCCGTATAGCGCCATATCAACTGCATCTAGCGAGAGCTCCTTTGCTGCATATAGTGCGGCAGGGGATAATGGTATACTATCTGCATCAAGCGTTGCCCCTGCCAAGCTTTCATCACAGATATGATTTACCTCACTAGCAAGACCGTCGCTGACATCTATCATGGCGTGTGCATACAATGCTATTGCCATTGCCTCCTTGGCCGTTCTCGACTGGGGTTCTAAATATTCCTTTGTATATTTATCACCCTTGGCGCTTTGCAATAGATTCAGACCAGCAGAACTTCCCCCCAAACTGCCTGTCACGCATATAATATCCCCAATTTGCGCCATGGAACGAAGCCGAAGAAGCTTTTTTTCAACTTCCCCTAATAGGGCAAGGTTAAAGACCATTCTAGGACCGTGTGTTGTGTCTCCTCCTATAAACACAACCCCGTGGCGTCTTGCCGAATCGAATAATCCTCTATAAAACTCATCCATAAACTCCACAGAAGTGTCATCCCCTAGTGACATGGATAGCAAGGCGTAACGCGGATATCCCCCCATTGAGACTATATCAGAAACATTTGCCTCGACAAGCTTTACCCCTACCTGGTATGGCGTTTGCCATTTCAGATTGAAATGATCCCCTTCCACTATCATGTCCGTTGTTGCCAGTTGGTATTTGTCCTCTTCATAGAATAGAACTGCGCAATCATCGCCTATGCCTTTGTATATGCCCTTGTCATCAACGCCCTGATTACGCATCAGGCGTTTTATAAGTGCGAACTCTCCTCCTAGTTCAGATATCTTCACCTTTTTCTTCCCTCCACTCTTTTGTTTATTTTAACGGAACAAAATATCTCATGCAAGTTTATACCTTGCATCCCGATCAAGACGGACCCTTGACATTGTGTTTGGCATCTCTTCCATTTAATTTTTTTCACTAATATTGTCATCAGGAGGCAAACAGGCGAAATAGGGCGACCTGGTGGACTATAAAAAAGATAAAATCCTCACATCTGTGAGGTGAGATTCTTGGCCAAGTTAAGGATATAGCTGAGGTCAATGCTCTCTATATCTGGGGCCTCGTAGTATTGAAAGGTCAGTAAGATGTCTTTTTTTACAATGAAAATGACGTACTGTGTGTCAACATCTATAATGTTGTTTGGAGGGCCTCGATCATATATTAGTGTTATCTTTAGGATCTTCATGTAATCCCCGACCGCAGGAGCGCTCACAAGATCTATAGTGCTTTCTGTCGGTCCGCCTTCATATTCATTACTTTCATCCACAGTATACCATTCTGCCAGAAATGCCACATTCTTGTCAACTGCGGCGTTTATTTTCTCTATATCGTATCTGCCCACGCCTTGATGTAACGTCATGCTGGTCAAATGATCCTCTGTCTGAATGGAAAGCTTAAAGTCTGCACCATCTCCCTCTATAAAACCTCTTTCTATCTGTTCATCGGAAAGATCCTGTCCAGGGGGAACAATATAATCGATAGCGTCTTTCTGATACCAACCTTCCGGCAGCAGGTCCGACGTTATCAACAGGTCATGAATCTCGCCGTTGTACGTGTTCTCGTCTTCGTCCGAGCTGATGCACCCGGCAACGAATGCTGTGATCAATAAAATGGCCATACAATATACTAATAGCATTTTACTTTTCATATGATCAAATTCAATAGGCCTGATAATAGAAAAATTTATTGCCGAATTAGATAAACTCTTAGATATTCAAATGTTGTACACAAAAGAATATTTTTGAATGTGCATTGGAGTGTAACGAAAGGTATATATATACAATCAAATACACTTTATTACACAATTAGAGTTTTTGAGGTGCGTCAACTATGTTTAAAGGAGGAAATTTATCTAGAAATGAGGAAACGCTTATAGCTATGAGAACCCAGATCGACGAGACCACTTCCAGGAAATTGAAGGCCATAAAAGCATTGTATGGCCTAAAACACATTGGTGAGGCCGTGGATGCTGTTGTTAGTATGTGTGCTGATGATTTTCTGTCTAGTCCCGAACTGCGAAAGGACGTATCAAAGAGAATCCACGATGATCTTGAGGCATCTAGAGCCAGCTTCACGAAAGATGGCATGTCCAGGGAAGACGTACTTAATCTTTGCGGGGTGTCTGAAGATGATATTAGAGAAGACTCAGAACTCTGAGAAGAAAATCAGGAAGCTTTCTAAGGACAAGAAAATTGGAAGTATAATTGCGAAATTTTTGATATATATAATCAAAAATCCAGAAGATGTAGTCAAAGGCACCATGAAACCTTGTACATCTCCTTATTCCTTAATGTATCATAAACATCTTACTAAGAGATTAATCATATTAACTTCGTTTGAAGGAGAGCGTTGCATAGTCAACGACATTGGGCATTGGGAAGAGTTCTTTGGGAACAAAAATAGATTCCTCAAAATATGAAGTAATGCGCAGATACAAGAATTGATAACATTGATCTTGTTGAACTAATACTGTATATTTCACACTATGCGATGTTATATTTCTTTTTATATCAATAACTGTCCGAAAGATTTAAATATAATAACGTATAAATAAATACGTGATGCGTATTAATTGGTTACTATGAAAAGCATAATTCGTTTTGAAAACTTGGAGTCGCTGACAAAAACTCTCAAGAAAGATTTGCAAGTGGAAGTATTACTATATACCTTCGTCAATCATCATGCTACGTATAGCAATATACTAAATGACGTTTCTGTAGCCACAAATACGAAGAATAAGAATACAGTGAGAAGCGCACTAAACAGCCTAATCAATAAAAATTATATTGAAAAAACCAATAATGAGCTTGGATATCCAATTTATATCAACAAACTTCTTGTAGATGATGTGAAAAATTTGTCAACGTATAATTCTGTAAAATATTATATGGAAAAACATGGGCGTAAAGAGATTAGCGAGACCGATTTAGAACCCAAAACGAATGAAGAGATATTGAAAACAATATGGGTAGCAAGAGGATTTCTCATTGCACTTATGCGTATATATGCAGATGATCCGAAAATCAGCGAACAATTGGGTAATACGCTGAAATTGATTAGAAATACGATCAAGCCTGATTTGGAAAAACGGGGAAAAATAGAGAAAATTAAAAAGGGCGGATAAGGTATCTATCAATGTTATCAAATGATATAATTCATTTATAAAAAAATCTAAATTAAGTGAGAAAATATGAATTCATATAACACGGTTGATTTTGACCTAAAGGGGGCGATAAAAAGAAATAAAATATTAGTATTTAATACAATATTTTTACATATTGTAAGATACTAATGTAATTCTGTTACTATTATAATTGCTTAGTTCTTATAGTATATAAAATTATCTTTACATTCTGCAAAATGTAATTTTACAGCATTATTAACAAATATAATATTATATCATATGGAGTGAAAAATGATATTTGAAATTGATAAAGAATTGAAGGTAAACGTTGAAATTCGATTGAGTCCGAAAGTTGAAAAATATATAAAAAAAATTCAAACGAATGAGCTCAGTGAAGAAAAGATAGAATATAAAAGAATTTGTAAAACGATAAACATATTGAAGGAGAATCCATCCAAAGGCAAAGCTATTCAAAGAGGTCGTTTGAATAAAAAACATTTGAAAAGATTTGAAACGGATAAACTCTTTGTGATCGAAGTAGACAACCTACATCGCTTGATCTATTCTTTGAAAGGTACTTCAAAAGAAGAAAAACTTGTAGTTGAAATCCATGCCATTTGGAATCACAAAGAATATGATAGATTCTTCAAGTATTGAATTAAATTGAATTGGGCTGAGTTAAAATACAGTCCAATCTTTTGTTTTTTCAATTCCATCGGGGTCGTGTATCCAAACCACTTTAGAATCAGAATCTATAACGACCTTGTATGAACTTATTAGATATTCAATAGCCTTGTTGTAAGTTCCATACATCATCTTTTTTGGAAGTGTTTTCCACAATTCTGTTTTTGACATCTCTGTTGAATTTTCTTGTATATGCTTTTCAATCATCAAAATAGTATCTAAATTTGGGCTTCTGATAGATACAGTGCTTGGCATTTTTTCCCATCCTCCAACAACATAAAATATATAATAAATCATATCAAATGATATGATTAAACATACATAAGATAATGTGTTTAAAAAGTTTCCTAAACACTAACTTGAAATATTAAACATTAACTTAAAATATTAAACACTAACTTGAAATATTAAGTTTATCCTATATTTATTTATCTTGGGCTCCATTTTAAAATTTTATAACTATTTACAATTATTTAGTTTGTTTAGTAAATAACTATCTATTTAATTAGTTTAATTAGTTTCAATGCTATATACTTGACAGGGGGATCCATTCTCCCATATAACTATTACAAATGAGGAAAAGCTCACAGTAAAAATAAAATCAATCATAGAATTAGAGAAAATATACGCAACTTTTACTTATCCTCTCGCACAAATCCCCATATTTTTTCAAGACGATAGCTAAGAGAACGTATATTTGGTAATATATGCAATTTAAGTGTCAAGAGATTATATGGATATTTATCCACCTCTTTTTGATAATATAAAAAATAGTAATAAAATAACAGTCACAAAATGACTAAAAAATAAATCAATATATATTGTATGTTCCCAATATAATTTGATTTATTTTATTTGCAAATATTTAGACTATGCAGACCTTCTAAATCTTCTCTTTGGGCCATTTCTTTTTGAATAGTTGTAATTATGTTTTTTGAATTCCATGACCCTAAAACGTGGCGGCCTTACTTCTTGTATATTGTACGAAAAAGTCCTTTGCACCCTTCTAAATGCATCGTGGTCGTCCCTGCTTAAGAGAGATATGGCTGTCCCTTCTTCCCCGGCCCTTGCGGTCCTGCCTATCCTATTTGCGTAGTCTTCCGCATTTGCGGGTATACCATAATTAAAGATATGCGTGACATCCTTGACATCGATTCCTCTTGCTGCAACGTCAGTTGCCACAAGCACCTCAATGTTTTTGGCATGGAACTGCTTTATGGTCTTCTCCCTTTTGTTTTGTGGCATGCCACCATGCAGCGATCTTGCATTTATTCCATTTTCCTTAAGGTTTCTTGCGACATCGTCTGCCTCTCTTCTCGCATTGCAAAATACTATTGAAAGCTCTGGTGCCTCATCAGCTATCAGATGCAACAAGAGCGAGAACTTTTTAGTATATGGTATATCATAGAAATACTGTTTTAGGACATCGTCATTTACCTTATACGCTGTTTCTATGGTCTTTGCCTTTTTTGAGAACTTTTTTCTAATATATTTTAGCTTGTCCGGCATCGTTGCGCTAAATAGAAGTGTCTGTCTGTCTCTTGGCATTTGTTTTGCTATAAATACCATGTCATCATAAAAACCCATATCAATCATCTTGTCTGCCTCATCAAGTACAAAGATATTGATATCAGGAGGGGATATATGGCCCTTATTCATCATATCCATGACCCTTCCAGGAGTCCCAACTACTATCTCGGCCCTTTTTAAATCTTTTATTTGGGGAACGTACGATGTTCCTCCATAAACTGTTGCGATTTTTACGCCTTTGTATTTTGAGAATTTTTTTATTTCCCCTGCAACTTGTTTTGCAAGCTCTCTAGTAGGCTCAAGGATTAGTGCTTGAATTCCTTCGCCTATTTTCACTTTCTCTACGATAGGTATTCCGAACGCCGCAGTCTTGCCTGAACCTGTTTCGGATTGTGCGAACACATCATGCCCTTCCCTAATCATAGGTATTGCTTTTCTTTGTATTTTGGTTGGTTTGTCAAACTTAATCCTTTGCAAAGAATCAAGTATGCTCTCCTCCAAACCCATATCTTCAAATCTCATGTAAACATCCCTTTTTGGAAAAACAAAAATAGTATGATATTAAATCAATGATATTATTGCTTAACACCTGAAATGTAACGCCCTTTATAAGTGTTACTGTTAAAAGTATCAGGCTAGGAACTAAAATTATGGATATAATGAAAAAAGAGGAATAATTTTTCCTTTAAAATATATAACTTATAGGCCTTGTCTGTAAACTTATTTATGAAAATATGTCATGCGGGGGGAGCGTCTCTACGCGTTCCCCCCTGTTCTTTAATGTTTTATCTATGTCCCTAAGCTAATAGCTTACTTTTCTTTCTTAAGGTCCTTAAGGTCTGACTCATATTTTTTCTTAAGGTCCTTGTACGTGTCCTCCGATATATTTCCGTCTATTAGCTGCCCTTCTAACTTTCCTATCTTGTTCTTTAGCTCTTTTTCTTTTCGAGAAAGCTTCGGCTTCTTTTCTATTGGCTCTTTTGGCTCTTCAATAGGTTTCTTATCTTCTTTAATAGTTGGAGGGCTCTTTTTCACCTCTTCTGATGGCCTCTTGCTCCCGCCACCACCGCGCTTCATCACAAACAGTAGTAGAACGACAATAACAAGCGCCCCTATACCAATATAAAGAATCATATTTGAACTTCCAGATGAGCTTGTGCCCATATCAAGGGTGGCAGCATATATATCAAAATCACTTCCTCTACCATCACTCCAAACTACTATTCCATCCCCAATGCCTTGGCGATACTGGTCACCTGATGAATTGCATATCGCAAACGTATCTTCTGTTCCGATATTATACCCATATATGTCCCAATCTCCGCTACGATTATCTGACCAAGTAACTATGTCACCATATATGCGGGGAAAGAATGCAATGCTAGGCGATATGCAAATTGGGAATTCCCTCTCCTCTTCTATATCATATGCATATATATTACGACCATCGTTCCTTTTATCCTCCCAAACTACTATGTCGCCGTATATGTCGGGATCGTTTTGATCGTTTGGATTGGTGCATATGGGAAACTCCTTTTCAGTAGTAAGGTTATATCCATAGACATCCCAATTATCATTCCTGTAATCGCGCCATACCACGACATCCCCCCATATTTGTGGGTCAGTCTGGGAGTTTGGAGCATTACATATGACAAATTCCTTTCCTGTTCCAAGATCCTTTGCGTATATGTCCCAATCTCCTCCGCTGCGTCTGTCGTGCCAGACAACTATGTCCCCGTATATGTCAGGATTTGATTGGGCACCATCATGTGCGCATATTAAGAACTCCTTTTTTTCTTTGAGATTATATCCGTATATGTCCCAATCTCCGCTGCGCTTGTCGTACCAGACAACTATGTCCCCGTATATCTCGGGAGGATACCCCAGCTCACCCACTACCACGCATATGGGAAACTCCTCTCCTATTCCAATGTCCTTTCCGTATATGTCCCACTCGCCATTCCTGTAATCGGCCCATACAACATAATCGCCATATACAGTTGGACGATACTGATTTCCCTTTACACTGCTTACCAAAAATTCCTCAAGAACTATGCTTCCCACAGCCAGTGTAGGTGCCGGGGTCGTTGTTGGAGGAGGGGTTGTTGTTGGTGCTGCAGTCGTCGTAGGAGCAGTTGTTGTTGGAGGAGGGGTCGTTGTTGGTGCTGGAGTAGTTGGTGCCGGGGTCGTTGTTGGAGGTGGCGTTGTTGTTGCCATCTTCTCACTTATTTTGTAGAAGTGCCCATCAATAAATACCCGGGTTAAGGATACGGCAATGCAGTCGGTATCATACCAGTTTGTCCCAATCCCAATATTTTGTAGTGAATCGATAAAATAAACATACCAGGTGCCTTTAGTATTATCATAATACAGTATTCTTCCATCTTGGATTGTGTAGTTGCCCACAGAATCACAGAGTTTAACTGGGTCCTTATCAAATACATTTACATAATAAAGCTCTGAGTTCCCCTTGTCCGTAAGTTTGTATACAACGTCCGTACCATTGAATTTCGGGTCTCCCTCATCCCCTTCTAAATTAGATATTATCTGTCCCGAGCCGCCTGTTAGGTCATCGGTGTACAGGTCCCAGTCCCTGTTGAACTGACAATAAACCACTTTCTGATTGTATATCTTTGGGTCTTCGTGATTGGCGTTGTTTGATGTGACTATGCCCCCCTGTCCTTTCACAACGTCATAATAGTGCACCTGCTTGTATGATCCTGTCTTTTTGACGTATACGATATACTTGTTATGGTGCCCTTCTACTATATTTAAGACAAGAGTATCCTTCCTTGTTTTGGATCTGATGTCCCAATATAAACCCCAAAAGCCTTCACTTGTTGGTGGTACGAAAACTGCACCATTATCAATTAGTTCTATAGTCTCTTCTACGAAAAATGTTTCCTCGACCCTCTCCGAGTAACTGCTCAAATTCATCCTCATAAGTCGATATTCGCCCGAGTTTGTCACCTTTCCTTTAATGATTTCATCAAGATAATAAAAAAGGCTATTGTCAAGTATCTGTGGAACTTTGTAACATGATATATCTACCTCCTCATCGAAGGATATCTCATATTGCTTGGTAGTAGGCGATACAGAGCCCATATTAAATGAACATAAAGAAAATAACAAAATACTTACAACTATAACAAACCTAACTTTTTTCAGCATTTTTTTCCTGCCTCCTCTAAGATATAGATTATAATAAATTATAAACATAACTATTTTACTGCTAAAATATGGCCAAATTTCGTGCATAGAATCCTTTTCCAAAAGAAAGGAGAATAATTGTGTGAAGCTAAAACTGATTTTGATATTTTTATAAATAATTTAGAAATCTCTTTTTTATTATTTCATGCACTTTTCTATTCGAATTATAAATTTACTTAAAATTGGATTATCCTTTGGTGTTAATTGCACTATCAAAACTCCAAAAAACACATAAATAATTCCCAAAAGTTTCCATCCAGTTAAAACTTCATCTAGAAATATTATTGCCAGTATAGTAATCTGAATCAACATGGTGTTTTGCAAAATACACTGCTCATATGCGCATAATTTTTGTAATGCATAGTTCCACAAAAAAAATGCAAGGGCAGTATTTACTACTCCAAGCCATATAATTATCATCCATCCCTGAAAAGTTGTATTTACCATATTGCCGGTAGAAATCGTTGCGCCCATGAGAAACAAAGAAGCGATAAACATAGGCACCGCCGTAAATACATAAATATTTTCACGAATTTTCTTCAATTTGGAACGAGAATATACCATATATGTGGCCCATCCAACACCAGATATAAGGGTAATTACTATGCCGCGAAAATCATCAAACACTAAATCTGAATGAGAAAAAAAGAATAAAACACCAATAACGGTCACGACTGTACCTAATACTTGCAGCATAGATGGTCGTTCATTAATGAAAAGAACACTTAAAAAAAGAACAAATAGCGGTATAAAATTTAGAATAAATGTCACAGTGATTGCAGGAAGATAAAATAACCCAAATACTTGCAACCCTTGTGCTAACACGTATCCCATAATAGCCAATAAAATGAACATGACAAGTTTTTCGATAGTAAAGGGTCTCAACGATGGGCGCTTGTATAATAATACATATCCAATAAGAATGCATGATGCAATAAAGTATCGATACGAAACCAATGCCAAGGGATTGATCTCGCTAAAACCGACTTTCACTAAAATAAATGAAGATGACCATAAAAAAGTGACAAGCAATGATATTAGAACTGCCTGTCCCCTTGTTGGACTCATACACCCGCATAATAGTTAATTTGTTTATAAAGATTACTATTAAAATTTAAAAAAATAATACATCTATTATTTTAGGGACGTGTTATCCATCAACGAAAGTTAGAACGTGACTATCTTATCCGATTCTTTCACAATATCATACAGATCTTTCATCGTAGACAGTGGACAAGAATCTGATGATTCCATTTTCCTAGACTTCATACAGCTTCCGCATGCAAATATCTCGCCGCCTTTTTCTATATAAACACAAATCTGTTCCTTGACGTTGAATTTAGGATGTTCAACTTCAGATTCCACACCCTGCCCCAGTAAAAATGTTTTGACAGAATCCCCCTGTTCCAACGCATATACACTAAACCTATATGCATTCCATGCAGTTTCTGGGTCTGTCTGACTGATTATGATACCTAATTTCATTTTAATCAATTAATAATCCCAATGTCTCATTTATATAACTATTTTATATAATGCAAATATAGCAGATTATTGTAAAGGACACAATAAGAAATATTATTTCCACCAGATACGTGGCGAATTACTTATCAAAGATAAAACACATCGTAGACCATCTTATGGTCCTTTTGCAGTACGAAGCTTCCTTCCTTCTTATTTACTCCCAGGTAATTGCCGTATCCAACACATAGTATTATTCTCTTTTTTGCTTGAGGCATGCAACTACTATGTAGTTTGGAGCAAATTAGGATATATGGAGAAAAGAAGGATAATTCATGCTTATTTTTCAAAAAGAAGTTACATGAATGCCCTTTTTGGTATTCATTAAAAAAGAACACTGTTCCTTACCTTAAGTTCGTTTCCTTTTTAAAGGAAAGAGGACAACTAAGTTCATATCACTTCAAAGGTGTATGAATTATGATGAAAAAACTATTGCCTCTCTTCGGAATCCTTGTGGCTGCCATTTTGGTCATGTCCACCGGGGCCTTCACATCCGTTACGGCGGACCGTAACGCAACAATTAACGTCGTCGGGGACG
>JAUVXU010000040.1 GCA_030603445.1 Methanomicrobia archaeon
GTCTTCTGGCAAGAACTATTGTAACATATGATATCAGTGTAATACAAATAAATGCAACACCTTCAAGTGCGAACATTGTTATTGGAGTAAATATTGTAGTTAATGAATCAGCGATTGCCCAAGAGTTCGTTAGATACATGACGATTGATATTGCTATACAAGAACCCACCATGAACATCCAGTAAAAATCATATTTGTATCCCAGTTTTCCTAGATAAGATGCCAACAGTGAACCAAAAAGTAAAGGAGTAAAAGGCAAAGCCGATGGCACTGTTTTTGTCTTGAAGTCAGTTATTGCCATGATTACAAGGATTAGGAAGGTTAAAGCTCTCCAAATAATTATCTGGTCTATCATTTCCAATTTACCCTCGCAAAGTTAGTAATGAAAATCATTAAAGAGCCTATCATGATGAGAAATGCAAATGTTCCCCACTGTTCGCTAGCAGCGAATATAAGGGCAAAAATGATTACGAGAACCATTAATGATTCAATTATTTCTGCTATTTCTACATCTACTCCTCTTGACATTATTCTTCCTCCACATCTTTCTCTTTTTTCTTCTTCACGTACCTTGAAAAGAGATATTCTGCAGGAAATGCAATAAATGAACCGAAAAGTTCTAATGAGAAAATTAACGTAGCAAAACAAACAACATAACCAATAACAGTTGCATATGTATATTCTTCGGGGAAGGATATTATCTTGTCTAATTCATTTGGCGCAAACCATCCAAGAAGTATAATGAAACCACAGGCACCTATGACAATGTATAATGGTCGCTTTAGACGATACGGAAACTCATCTCCCATTTCTAACCATTCCATTTATTTGAATATTCCATATCTGTCATGATAAGAGCAATCTCAGGGTTCGAGAATGCGTGTCCGCCAACAGAATTGAAAAGCTTTAATGCACTCCTCAATTTTCTATCTGACATTGCTTTAATTTTTCTCTTGCTAATATTCCTATCTGGAGTCCACTCAAAGAACTTTTTTACATATGGGTCAGGCCTGAATTTCATGGTATAATCCTTAACCTTGTGTTTTGTATCATACACATCCCAATAATCGGGAGCGTAAAAACCGAAATACCAGAATGGGTCTTTCCACAAGAACTTCGCAATGCTATGGAAGAGATATACGTGAACCCATCCCGTCATATCATCATATTGAGGATATACAACGAATGAAATGTTCACTCTCACCCTTGTAGGGGCTGCGTTATGATGTTGGTTGGTGTAATAGAAATCATTACCCTGCTT
>JAUVXU010000028.1 GCA_030603445.1 Methanomicrobia archaeon
GTTTTCCCCAAAAGACATAATATTTACTGGTGTAAATTCATCTCTATTTGACTTGGCTTATTGTCATGAGGCAGGCGTCCAAGTAAACATTGGTTCATTGCGCCTGCTTGAGTACTGGGGGCAGCAATATCCTGGCACGAAAGTAAGCGTCAGGATAAATCCGGACATTGGGGCCGGGCATCATGACCATACAATTACAGGTGGACCGGCGTCTAAGTTTGGCATATATCATGACAGGATAAATGACATAAAACAAATTGCTAACCAGTATGATCTTGATATAACTGGTGTACATTCTCACATAGGTTCTGGAATACTGCAGCAGGATGTGTTTATCAAGGCGATGAAGATAATTCTTGACACTGCACAGAATTTGGAGGGTCTTCGGTTTGTGGATATTGGCGGAGGCATCGGAGTGCCCTACTCCTCTCAAGACCACCCAATAGATCTAATTGGGCTTTGTAGAAGAATTTCCGACACTTTTTCAAATTTTTGTGAACTATACGGGGCCGACCTCGAACTTAAGCTTGAACCTGGCCGTTATATTGTTGCAGAATCTGGTGCACTGCTCACAACCGTTACTAACCTAAAGGAAACTCCAAAATATAGTTTCGTGGGAGTTGACTCTGGATTCAACCACTTACAACGCCCAGTTATGTATGGTTCGTATCATGAGATACAAAATGCTTCTCATCCTAATAACGAAAAATCACTTTTTGTGGTTGGAGGCAATCTATGCGAATCAGGGGATGTTTTCACGCGTGATGAACAAGGTATTTCAGAAAGAATTTTGCCAATACCAGAAATAGGCGACATCCTTGTTATAAGGGATTGTGGGGCATATGGTTATAGCATGGCATCAAACTACAATAGCAGATTGCTTCCAGCCGAAGTAATGGTTTCAAAAGGCACTTCGCGCCTAGTGCGTAGGAGACAATCACTCAACGATCTAATGTGGGGAGACATATGAAGTTTATAAAGATGGAAGGCCTTGGAAACGACTATATATATATGGATTTGTTTGAAGAATCACTTGATAACATTAACATAAATACGCTTTCAAAACGGCTTTCTGACAGGCATTTTGGCATAGGTTCTGATGGACTTGTGATAATAGGCCCTTCGGATGCTGCAGACTGCAAGATGAGGATGTTTAATAGCGATGGCTCTGAAAGTGAGATGTGTGGCAATGCTGTGCGTTGCGTTGCGAAGATAATGTATGATAAGGGCATACATTTGAATGGAGCAATAACAGTGGAGACATTGGCAGGCATTATACTCACCAAGATAATAGAGAACTCTTCACAACGTGCTGTGGTCGAGGTATTGATGGGAGTACCGTGCTTGAACGCAAAGGATATTCCTACGACACTTGAGGTCGAAAAAATTGTGGCATATCCTATTAAGATTGGAGACGAGACGCTCTATATGACATGCGTTTCTATGGGGAATCCACACTGCGTCATATTTGTTGACGAGATCACCGACTCGATGGTCCACAATCTGGGAAGCGTGATAGAGACAAACCCTGTTTTCCAAGATAGGTGCAATGTCGAGTTTGTCAAAATTTTAGATAGATCTAATATGGAGATGCGTGTATGGGAACGTGGTGCAGGTGAAACATTGGCATGTGGGACCGGTGCTAGTGCTGCGCTTGTAGCTGGAGTCCTTAATCATTTAACAGACAGGCACGCTAAGATTTCCCTTTTGGGGGGCACAATCGATGTTAGTTGGCTGGAGGACGGAAATATTAAAATGGTCGGTCCAGCCGTGATAGTATTTAAAGGGGAGATCGTATTATGAAAGGAAGCGATAGGCTCAGTAAAATTGGAAGTTATGCATTCGCAGAAGTAGATAAGCTTGTTGAAGACCTCAGGAAAAAAGGCATCACGCCAATAGATTTTGGTGTAGGGGACCCACAGGACCCAACCCCATCCGTTGTGAGGGATGCTTGTAAACAGGGTGTTGAGGACAGGAGGGCATCTGGATACCCAAGTTATATGGGTGCATTAGAATATCGTACAGCCGTTTCTGAGTGGGTCAGGCAAAGATTTGGAATAACGATGGACCCAGAACAGGAGATATCAAGCACAATTGGGGCCAAGGAAGCTGTTTTTCATCTGCCCCTTGCATTTGTGAATGAAGGCGACTATGTTATTTCGCCTAATCCATATTACCCCCCTTATGAGCGGGGTGCTCTTTTCGCTGGCGCATCATGTTATTTTTTGCCGCTTGAAAAAAAGAACAACTTTCAGCTGGATCTTGGGGCAATACCTGCAGATATCCTAAAAAAGACGAAGATACTTTGGATAAACTATCCTTCAAATCCCTCTGGTGCGCTTGCAACAAAGGGGTTTCTTAAGGAAGCTGCCGACTTTGCAGTAGATAATAATGTTCTTGTAGTTTCTGATGAGTGTTACAGTGAGATGTATTATGATAAAAAGCCTAGTTCCCTTCTGGAATTTGGGTATGAAAATATTCTTGCCATACATTCCCTTTCAAAACGCTCCAACATGACCAACTACAGGATAGGATGGATGATGGGGGACAGCAGAGCTCTTGCTCTTTTCAAAAAGGTGAAGACCAATATCGACAGTGGCACTCCAACTTTCATTCAGGATGCTGCTATTGCCGCTCTTGGTGATGAATCGCATGTCGAGAATATGAGGAAAGGATACAGGAAAAAACGAGACATAATCTGCAAGGCTTTTGATGATGTGGGGTATCCT
This sequence comes from Methanomicrobia archaeon, assembly GCA_030603445.1. Taxonomy (GTDB): domain Archaea; phylum Methanobacteriota_B; class Thermococci; order Methanofastidiosales; family NM3; genus NM3. The sequence continues at coordinate 2,730 of JAUVXU010000028.1, forward strand.
AGCAGCATACCTGAGGCGACATTTTATATTTGGCAAGAGGTGCCAGAGAGTCTGGGCAGTGTGGGGGTAACTAAAAAGATGCTTGATCCTTCCATAGGCATAGTCACTACACCCGGCAAATGGATATCTCAAGACTTTAATGGGAAAAATCCAGGAGAAAACTTCATTCGATTTGCACTTGTGCCGCCAGTGGAACAATGTAAAGAAGCAGCGGAAAAGATAAGAGGGGCAGGCCTTTAGGCCTTTAGCGCCCTAATAGCGTCGTTAAACACGTCTTCAATGCTCTGATCACCGTTAATGGTTCTGAGCTTCCCTTCTTTTTCATAATATTCAATAAGTGGCAGTGTCTGTTTTTCGTATTGCTCTAATCTGTTCCTTATTACTTCTTCCCTATCGTCTTCGCGCTGATAAAGAAGCCCTCCACACAGATCGCAGATGCCGTCTTTTCCTGATTTTTTAGATTCGACATGATACACCGCCCCGCATGAACAGGATCTTCTGCCAGAGAGGCGTTTTATTATCAATTCATTAGGGACATCTATATTTATCACGCGATCAATTTCAAATCCTATTTTTTCAGAGATTTCTTTTAGTACTTCAGCTTGAACAATTGTACGAGGAAATCCATCAAAGATAAAGCCACACTTACTGTCATCTTGTTTTAGTCTTTCTTCAATAAGGTCCTTGATCAGGTAGTCTGGAACAAGTAGGCCCGCATCCATGAACTTCTTTGCTTCGATGCCAAGGGGCGTTTGATTTTTCACAGCTTCTCTTAATATATCCCCTGTTGATATTTGGGGAATATTTAGGTTTTCTTTAATCATCGTGGCTTGTGTTCCTTTGCCACCGCCAGGTTTTCCCAAAAGTATTATTCTTATTGTAACACCTCTGTGCTTGAACTTATGATTAATATTAAATAAATTTCGGTAATTTTTTGTTTAAATATACAGAAATTAACTATATCTATTATGTCAAAAGCATAGTTGGTAATTTTAAAGAAAATTATAACCAAAAAATTTATAAAGAACATAAAAAAAATTTTAATAAGTAGGATATGTATCAAAAGATATATAATATTTTTTTAAGATGGTGGAAATATTAATAAGAGATTAAGTAAAAAAAGAAAGAATTTTCATGCCAAGGATTTAGATTCTGATAGCGAATCGTACGAATCAATAGAAAAGAAAATAGAATTGGAAAATGTTAAATTCATTCGTCTACAATTTGTTGATATCAATGGTTCTATCAAATCATTGGCAATTTCACCAAATAATCTAAAGTCTGTGATTAATGAAGGAATCGTATTTGATGGTTCTTCTGTTGAAGGATACGCCAGGATACATGAATCTGATATGATACTAAAACCTGATATATCTACCTTCAATATATTGCCTTGGGGAAATGATTCTACAAAAACAGCAAGACTAATATGTGATGTTTACGATACAAAAAATAGAACTCCTTTTCAAGGGGATTCCAGATACGTTTTAAAAAATTCTTTGTCTGAAATGAGGGAATTGTTGGGAAAAAATACTGTTTTCAATACGGGACCAGAGATAGAATACTATCTTCTAAAAGAGACGGAAAATGGTTATAAAGCCCATGATAATGGCACATATTTTGATTATTCTGGCTATGGTGTATCAGAAGAGATCAGAAAAGAATGTGCTTTAGCAATGAATCATATGGGAATTAACTTTGAAGCAGAACATCACGAAGTGGGAAAAGGGCAACATGAAATAGATTTTGAGTTTGGGGATGCATTGATAGTTGCAGATCAAGTAATAACTTGCAAACTCATAATAAAAATGATAGCAAGCACGTACAATTCCTTAGCCACCTTCATGCCAAAACCATTCAGGAGAGAAGGAGGCAACGCAATGCATGTGAATCAATCCATATATGATGTTAAAAAGGGATGCAACATGTTCTCCGAGGATGGAGAGCTTTCAGAGATTGCATACTACTATATTGGTGGTCTGTTGCACCATGCAAAGGCATTAACTGCTGTTACCAATCCCACAATTAACTCTTACAAACGTCTTGTACCCGGCTATGAGGCACCCGTATTTATTACTTGGGGCAGATGTGATAGATCTTCCCTTATTAGGATACCAGTAGCCAACGAAAAAAATAGACGAATAGAATTACGCACACCTGACGCATCTTGTAACCCTTACTTAGCATTTGCAGCAATGCTAGCCGCAGGTCTTGATGGAATAAAAAAGAAGATAGACCCCGGAACTGAGGAAAAGGGCATTGATTACTATAATAATGACACAAAAATAGATGATAACAAGAAGTTGCCTTGTGATTTAAATGAAGCGCTTAGAGAATTATCAAAAGATGATGTGATAAAAAATGCCTTAGGTGAAATAGCCTGCAAACAGTTAATGTCGTCAGGTATGTTTGAGTGGAGTGAATATTCAAAAGAAGTTTCACCATGGGAATTCGAGAGATATATCAATATTTAAATATGGTCGAAATTTAGAAAAAATAGAATCTAATGAATTCTGATTTATTTCTCGTAATACTCTCTTCTTTTGTAATATTTTCACTCGTTTTTTTTGGGGTTTTCAAAATCCACTATAATTAATACATATTCTATGCATTACAATAATTACTTATATTAATTATCATAAAAAATATATATCATGAAAGGATGGAAAGGATCTATTTTACGTATCAACTTGACCAATAAGGAGACTTTCACAGAATCAGTTGACAAGGATATTTTGAGAAAGACTATTGGGGGCGTAGGATTGGCTACCCATTCCCTGTATAACGAGCTAGTACACGAAACGGATCCGTTCTCTGCAGAAAACAAGATAATGATATCTACAGGCCCCTTTACAGGCACGTGCATGGTATCTTCAGGCAGATTTTGTATAGTAACTAAGTCTCCACTTACCAACTGTTTCTTACAGTCGCACTCAGGAGGGCAATTCGGCCCTGAACTCAAGTATGCCGGGTATGATGGGATTATAATAGAGGGTCTAGCAGACGAACCTACATACGTCTTTATAGATGATGATTATTGCGAATTTAAATCTGCCACTAAATTATGGGGCAAAGGCGTGAAAGCATCAACACGCACACTTGAACAAGAAACAGATAGTGAGGCAAAGGCCCTTGTAATAGGGCCTGCAGGTGAAAATCGAGTTCTTCTGGCATCTGTACAAAATGATATCTACAGGGCATGCGGCAGAGGGGGCGCAGGCGCAGTCTTTGGGGCAAAGAATCTAAAAGCAGTTGTTGTGCGAGGTTCACAACCTGTTGAAGTGCACGACCCAGAGGCTATGGAAAAACACATTTTTGCTGCAAAGGAACAGACAAGGAAAAAGGTCGGGTATATGACAGACTATGGAACCACCAATGCAGGCATCCTAACAGACAAAGCATCAGTGCTTCCAACCAAAAACTTCAGCAAGGGAAAATTTGAAGGCATCAAGAACATTTCAGGAGAAGCACTTAAAAAAGAAGTGTGGAAGGGAAGGCGGGCCTGTTTTGCCTGCCCCATAGGGTGTTCACAGTTTAGTGCAATTGATGGCATCCGAACTGAAGGCCCAGAATACGAGACGATATTTTCGTTAGGGTCAAATGTATGCAACGACGATCCCAAGATGCTCGTACGCGCAAACGAGATGTGCAATGAGCTTGGCCTTGACACAATGTCTGTTGGCGTGGTGCTATCATGGGCAATGGAAGCATATGAAAAAGGGATAATCGATGAGAAGATAAGTTGGGGCGACGGGGAAGCAATGCTTGACTTCATATACAAAATAGCCCATAAAGAAGGCATAGGAAAGATTCTCTCGCAAGGCACAAGACGGGCTTCTGATAAGCTCGGCGGCAGTGAATTTGCAATCAACGTAAAAGGCCTTGAACTTGCAGGATATGAACCAAGAGGTTCGCAAGGAATGGCGCTTGCATACGCTACGTCAACGCGAGGGGCTTGCCATTTGCGCAGTGTGATGTATCTTGATGAGGTATTTTCCAACAAGCTTCCTGGCGCTACGCTTAAGGGAAAGGTCAAGCCAAACATAGAGTATGAAAACATACTCACGCTTGTTGACTCTTTGATAATGTGCAGATTTGCATCAAGGTCACTTGTTGATCAGTCTTATGAGTACATATCTAAGCTTCTTTACATGGTGACAGGGGAGGAGTTTGCCCCCAATTCTTTGGAATGGTCAAGTGTTCGGACATGGAACATGCAGCGTTTGTTTAACATAAGACAAGGGGTGATGGCATCCGAGGATACGTTGCCCGAGAGATTTTTTTCAGAGAAATTATATGGGGCTATTGTTGATAGGGACAAGTTTAACACCGCTATTAGGAAATATTACTCCCTTCGCGGCTGGGACGAACAAGGCGTTCCAACAAAAACAACGATGAAAAAGTATGGCATTTAAATTTTTGTACATTCAATTATCTAGTTGGCGGCAGGCTCTTTTTTATTAACTGATAGTTTTGTCCCTGTATGGAAAAATACAATTGCCCCTATTAACACCATCAACCAGTATGTTACGAACCTGTCAATAATCACTACAGGGGCCACCACATTTATACTAGCTGCCGGTATGAGGGTGTAGAGTGCGATTCGCCCTGATTCTATGACCCCTACGCCGCCAGGGGTGAACATGAATGGGGCAAGAAACACCCATGCGCTGTCAAAGAGTATAAAGTAAAAGAATGGGATTGAAACGCCAAACGCTTTAAACAGTACTGCGACACGAACGGCGTCTAAGACTACTTTTCCAAAAGTGAGTATCAAAGTCTCAATCGCGATTCTGGGTTTTGTCAGGATGAGGCTAAATGTCTTGCTAAACTCTATGAAATTTCTCCAAACCTTTCTTTTTGACAATCTTGTTATTGTATGACCTTTAAAAGGATTGATATGTGAGATAACAGGCACTTTTTTTAGGGTCTTGTCATATGTGCTGATGATAAACAAAAGGATTGCTACAACTGCTAGTGTAAGCAGGCTTGTCTGAAATGTCCTATTCAAAGACTGAGGCAACTGGGGCGCTAAGTAATAATAACAGGGTACTGCAAGAAGGAAGGTGCCGACGGTATCTACCCCATAGTCGAGCGTGATTGTTGCAAGTCCAATGGACTTTGGCATCTTGTACTCTTTTTCTAAGAGCACAGAACGAAGCGCCATGCCTACAGCAGATGTTGGAAATAACGAATTAGCAAATTTATCTATAAGAACAAACTGCAGTATTTTCCTGTAGCGGGCATGATAGTCTGTGACATCAATTATTCTGTCCCAGCGCAATGCCCCAACTAATATTGATCCGGCGTATAACAACAGTGCAAGGGCCAGGTAAGTCTTATCTATGGTCTTTAAAGCATCTGTTATCCCTTTGATTCCGATTATTTGCAGTATTGCTACAAACATTACGATAGAGATTACTATTGATATTGCATTTCTATGTTTCCCTATATATTTTGGTATCATAGATTTACCTGATATTAAAATACTGGCACCAGTCTGTTGTGCGAACATGTTTTTTTAGTAATATACAAAATCCTTTTTCATCGTCTACTTTTCGGTAGTGTATACAAACTTCGCAGCATTCTGCCTTATGTGGCATTATTATATCTTTTATAGTGCGCTCCTGGTCGTTTCTTACCTTATCGATACGCTTCTGTTCTCTTCTGCGCAGCTCATCCTCATCTAAAACTCCCATAAATGAAAATGTAAAAAAGAGTATATAAATTATTAGTTGAATCCTTTCCCACTGTCAAGTTTTCTGTACAAGCTTTTGAAGGAGCCGATGCTTGCGTATCTTACGCCGGGGGGTATGTTCTTGTAACTGTTAAGGAATCCCCACCATTTTACTACGAATCCTCCGCTTGCAAGTTCCCAGAACATCTTCTTCTCACGGTATTTGTAAAGTTTTAAGGAAGATTCGAATGTTCTTATGTCTGAGACAGTGTCTCCGCCGTTTATGTAAAATGCACGTGCATGCCTTAGAACTTCCTTGGTTAGGTTGTATGTAGATGATTCTGCGCCCCTCTTAAGGTATTCCTTGGGTTCTACAGAACCAGTCTGCATGAATTCTCTTCGTGCGGAGATATCACCAAGCATAGTAAGAGAGTTTGGGCCAAGTGAAAGAAAGCGCCCCTTGTTTATCGCAGATAGTGAAACAGTCTTTTCTATACCCTCCGATTCCACGATGACATCAATTGGCAATATGACGTCAATTGCCCCTTCTTCTATCATCTTTGCTATTTGGAGTGCCTTGTTTTTTATCATGTCCCACTTCGGGCCTCCGAAAAATGCATCTATTAATTCCCTGTTTTCCTTGCCTATGTGTTCTGGCAGGATGCGCGACAGTGATCTCGCCTCTTTAGAAAGCGCCCATACCATTAATACAAGTATTGGTCCACCATCCAAAGCAACTATCAGATCATCCCTGCCTTCGGTTAGATATATAGAATCCAGCTTGTCAAGTTTTGCGCCAGCCACGCCCCATATCTTCACATCGTTGTCGGAGGAAGAATACAAATCTGTAATAGTCTGGAGCTCATTGACAAATGTGTTGCTACAGTAACATCCGTCGGTAAACACCCTTAGGGACAGGTGGTCCCTGTGGCAGCA
>JAUVXU010000016.1 GCA_030603445.1 Methanomicrobia archaeon
AAGACGTAACACCAAGTAATATGGAATTTTACAAAGCAGAAAAAGAACCTATTGCTTTTGGTCTTTTCGCACTTAACGTTATAGTACTTACTAACGACAAAGAAGGCGGTGACCTGGACCCAATGATTGACGCCATAAAAGGAATTGAAGGCGTTAGTGAAGTTGATGTCACAGATGTAAGAAGACTTCTTTAGGTAGTTACTATATTATTACAATTCTAAAAACTATTTTGTATAAAAATAACTGATTTTAATAGATCAGTTTATAATCATTTTTTTCTATTTAATTTATTTTAGAGTTGGGACAATTTATCAAAAATTTCATTGCATTTCTTCTTCTTGCTACACGTTCCGCAAAATCCAATGAATTCCTCAATCTCCCTTGAAAGTTCATTTCTTGCGTTTTTTAACAAAACCTCATGAACTTCTATCAAATTTCCAACTATAAATTTGCACATTTCATGGTAGCTATTATCATTGCTTCCCTTTTCCAGTGCCGTGATATATTCTTCCCTATTCTTATTATCAATAAATATGGTTGGATAATGATTATTTCTTAATATAATTCTAACAAGTTCTCTTCCAACACGCCCATTGCCATCCTTGAAGGGATGGATTTGTTCAAATTTTTGATGAAGGCCTGAAGCAAGTTCTACTGGGTGCAATTTAGATAGATTTACATTATACCAATTAATTAAACTTGATATTTCCTCTTCTATCTCTAAATATGTCGTAGGAACGAATTGTGTTCCCGTAATGCCAACATCTATTCTTCTAAAACACCCTGCAGAATCGTCATATATGTTTTGCATTATAATTTTATAAATCCTTTTAATCAACTTTTCATTGATATCGATGTATCTTTTCTCCAGAACGTATTCTTGCAATCTCCCGTAATTCTCAATTTCATAAAATTCTCTTTTCTCTTTTCCAGATACTGTTAGGCCTTCATTTAAAGTTAAATTGGTCTCTTGTAATGTATAGGTATTTCCCTCGATGCTTGTTGTCCCATATACATATTTTGTGAAAATGTTTTGTTCGTATCTTTTCAGATCATCTTTAGTATAATTTTGCAGCATCCCCCTGTATGTTATATTTATTAATTCTAGTAATTTTAATTCGTGTTCAGATATGCAGGTAGTGTCATACATCGTACAGGCTAAATCAATCAATGAGGAATACGTGTTGACTAACGTCTTTTTTAGTGCATAACAAAAACCACATCGTATTTCTTCTTCACTGCAATCAGTTTTACATACGTAAATGTCCCAATGCTTCCTCTTTATTTTACCATTGTCCAAAACCAGCTTGAAGTCTGGGAAAACATAAAACTCAATATTCTTGTTGTTCTTTACTCTTAATTTGGCCAATATGTCTTCAAATGGCATGTTCATAATATTCATATTTTCTGTCATTGGTTTATATCTCCACAGATATTTAATATAATTATATATCTATAGATACAATAACATTTATATTATTTATGGATATTTTTTCGGATATAGCGTAAAATTAATAATTTTAATAATCAAGTCAAGATTCATTCTTTATTGTGCAGTTCTATTAAACCTTTTAGAACCACCTGTCAAGCGTCTCTTGCCTGATGGCGCTTTCCAGTCCTTTTTTTAATCTTTCCAACGCACGTTCAACACGCAAGCGAGAGAAATCGCGTTCATCGCAGAGGAACGAGTAGATGCCGCTATCATCAGATCCCGAAAACGAGAAATCCAAATTATCTGCAACATTAGGGCGCAAGAACATGTCTTTTAATTTAGGATCTATATCATAATCCTTAAATTTTTTGTCTCTTACTATATCAAGCGCCTTTTTAGGGCCTATGCCCATTATGCCCTCGTTGTAGTCTGTGCCTACGAGGAGTGACAATTCTATTAGCTGTTCTCGTGATATTTTAAGGCTTTCAAGCACATCTGGCAAAGATATTAACTCCGGAGCTATCTCGCGATACACGTTTTTTCCTGGCAGCTTTCGCCTTCCTGAAATCGTGACATTTCGCACAAGAAGCGGCGCGCCAAAAAGCAGTGAATCATAATCCTGGGAGGCAACTGCATACACCCTTTGGTCTGTGGTGCACATATGGACCGCCTGAGCCTCCCCTTCCGATGGCGCGTCCACGTAAGGGACCCCCATTAATGTCAAAAGCTCCTTTGCCTCTTTTAGCATGTCCTTTGAAAACGTGAGCACCTGTTGTGAATACTTTGCATAATCGTGAACCCTGCCTTCCACCTTAGCACGTATTGCCTTCTTTCTTGCAGCATCTTTTGCCTTCTTGCGTTCACTAAGTGTTTGCAGCTTCTCATCAGGAGGCTTGCCATCAAAAACGTATACTGGGCATATCCCCATCTCAAGAAGGCTTATTGTCCTGTAGAATAGTCCTGAGAGGTGTGAGGTCGTCCTTCCCTTGGTATCCTTTAATACTTCTCCATCACGCTGCCTGATTATTGCAAGGAACTGGTAGAGCGCATTAAGCGCATCCACACATATTACCCTGCCATGGAGCTGGGAGAACTCTATATCCTGCTTTGGGATTATGTCCTTTAGGTCTACACCCATTTTCACTCATCCGGCCGTATTACGGTCAGTGGCAAGATACCTTCTTTTAGTTCCAAGATAGCTATCTTTATGGAATCTGTTTCATCTGTATCAATAAGAAGTGGGGCATTCATTGCTATTTGCAACGCCCTAGCACCAATAATTCTAGCTCGCTCATATCTGTTTAATATAAAATCACCTGCCTTTAGCTTACGTTGTAATCTATTTATAAGGGTAAAAACACTGGCCTTTTTAACATTTGTCCTTTGCTTTAAAATTATTTCGGTTTTCTCGCTCACAAGAAAATGTTTTTCAAAATAATTAAAATATAAAAAAAAGAAGGAAAAAGCCCTAAAGGGCATTAAATATCCTGTCCTCAAGCTCGCGCACCAGTATGTCTGCCTGCTTAAGCGTTGAAGCATCCATCTTGGACACCAGCTCGTTTCGCTTGTTGACTATTCGTGAATAAGAGTCCACAGCTTCCTTGATGTGTTTTGATACTGTCTCCTCGTCATAGTGCTCGACAGCCTTCTTCAGCCCATCCATAAACGCAGCAACATGCTTGTCCATAGGCGGAACTGGTATTTCGGCTGGTTCTTCTGGAGGCGTTGGCGGTTGTGCTTTTTTCGTCTCTAGTTCTGTAACAGGGACGGGGGGCGCCTTATGTAACGTAGAGGCTACAAACTCCTCATACGTCTCCTCCTCTTCTTCCTCTTTTCTCCTCTTTATGTAGAAGAATAGTATTACTGCAAGTGCTATTATCAGTAGTAAAAGCCACCAGTAGTTTGACAAGAACGAACCGCCATCTTCAGATTCACAGTTCCCGATCTTCTCGTTTAATATGTCTACCATTTCCTGGTCATCGTATGACTCGTAAATCGCTATAGCGCTTTCCCATTTCAATATAGCGCTTTCACAATTTCCCGCCTCTGCATATGCATCCCCTTGTAATACAAGGTCTGCTGCAAGGGCGTACTTGTCGCACTTTTCAATAAGCATCAGACATGAAGCTGCACCTTCTTCGTTCCCGCACTGCTCGTAAAGTGATTTCGCCACCTCTAGCTGTGAGATCGCAGATTCGCAGTCTTCATCATACAGAGCAAGTGCTTGTGCGTATATCTCATCTGCAAGGGCGCATGGGTCCTCTGCCTCAACGACAGTAAATACCATCTGCACCTGATTGTTCTCTGTTGAAAGCTCGTTTGATGTTGGATTTAGGTAAAGTCTCCCTGTAAATGTTCCAAGTTTGCTTGCCATCCACTGCAACGATACTGTCTGGGTTGAGTTTGGTTCCAGATCGACCTCAACGTAGGCCTGTTTTCCCTGGGCTATCTCGCTTATGTAAAGGGCTAGCTGTTTTGGGGGAAGAATATAGTTCCCATCGACTGTTATATCTACTGTAAATGTTACAACGTCTCCAAGCTTCGGCGACTCTGGTGATATCGTCATGTTGGATAATATAACATCAAATGAATCTAACACGTGAACAGGAAGCTCAACGGTCCTTTTGCCAATATCTGTGTTAACAATGAACAAGATGTTATAGAGGCCCGGGGCAGTGCCTTCCGGCACATTTACCGTCACCATTACATCCTTGCTGTCATCCTCGTCCATTATCAGCTTGTCGTCTGAAAGCTCTATTTCCCAGCCAAGCGCGTCCATAGTACTTAGGTAGAAGTTGTGGACCGTTGTTGATGCTTGTTGTGCCAGAAACGCTGATAGGCCGCTTCCTACAATACCCATTCCACCACATGATCCTCCACCAAAAGATGTTCCTCCTTCCGGTGGCGGAGGTGGTGTAGGAAATGGTGGTTCTGGAGTTCCTGTGGGTGGATTATATGTCGGCGGAGGTGTGCCTGTTGAGGAGGTTACTATTGTCAGGTCAAACACAGCAGCGTTGCCTGCAAATACCATCTGCTCCTGCTCGTCCCAGACGATATATACTTCATAAGTAGCACTAGCTACCTGTGCTGCACCTAAGAGCAGCATAAGAGCCAGTGCGAATCCATATGAGCTTTTTTTCATTACGGCTCACCACTTATGAGATATCTAGTGTACAATCCACATCACAGTATACCCAGTACGCATGCCATTTGTTAAATGTATCAAAACCATTTGGAGTAAACCTTCCGCGTGGATCGTAGAGCTGTGCGTCACTAGCAGGTACCGATGGATCGTATGTCCACATTAGATTGACTGCATCGCCAGGTATCTGTGTCATTGCTGAAGGAATTGGATTTGCATTGGTTTGCAACTGGTAACCCATAAGGCTCCAATGCCCTCCAGGTAAAGCAATAGACTGTGTTGTTACTAGCTCACCGACCACCTTGAGCGTATGTGGACCAATCATGTGCAGCCAGTATCCTGTATCGCCCTCTATTTCCCACATTTCTGTTAGGGCTATATGTGACTGGTCGTAGAACTCGTAGCTATCCGAAGCATTGTCCCACTTTGCAACCTTGTCCCAGAGCGTGTCATCAATGCCGCTGGCATACATAAGCGCAGGCCATATGGTATCATCAGGCACAAGAACCGGGAATGACAACATGTACCATCCTGGACTAAGTGCGATTTGCTCAGGAGTTCCATCCACAAGTGTGAAAGTGAGTGTTGGGGCGTCTCCATCCATAAGGGACATGGTTTGTGTCTCCATTATCCTGTCGTTGCCATTGTCAGATGCACATACATGATAGTCTATAGGTGGATCTAAAGGTAATCCTGCAGGCAGGCCGGGGAATGTGACACTTCCAGATGCATCAGTAAATCCCTCTGCAACGAGTGTGAACACATTGTCGCCTTCCTGATACCATACAGTTACCAATGCTCCTAGTATGGGGTTTGCTGTTCCATCGTCAACTGTTACTGTCACATCTGCAAATCCTGCGTTGGCTACTAAACTAAAGTTCTGCATAACTGGAGGTGCACTTGAGTCAACAAATAACCCTGTAACTGTGTTATCATCGTAATATCCTAACTTGGAAACAACCATATCGTATGTTCCCGTTGGAAGGGCTGTTATCGTGTACGAACCAAATCCATCTGTGTAAGCAATGTATTCAAGCGAGGTTGACTGATCCGTAGCCTTGACGAGGGCATGTTCTATGGGGATTGTTCCATCATCAACAATTCCTTGTATCTGGCCATTGAATTCTGGCGTCATTACCATATTTACTGTTAGGCTGCCGGATAGATAGTCATTATAGTCAACTTCCACCCACTTGGTAGATGGATTGTATCCTGTCTTTGAGAACATCAGGTACCATGTTCCAACAGGTGCACCGACCTCATCGTCAGGATCTATAAGACCATTTTCGTTTATATCCGCATGCACCCAGTCGTCAGTATATGGAGATCCACTTGTGGTCGTCCAGTTCCCGTCACCGTCTGTTAAAACAGTGTATACTGGCGTTACAAAATCATCAGGTGAATACCATTCGATTAATACGCCAGATAGGCCTATAGATGAATCTGATACATTTCCATTTACATCCACATAATATCTGGCCATTGGTATGTCAAGTGTTGTAGAACTGCCGCTTGTGATTATCACAGGATTACTTGGATATACCCAGTCCTGGTACTCTGGTAGTTCAGGGGCGGCCCATACCTGTATGCACTCTACGGTGTATGACCCAATAGGAAGATTTGGGATGAAGTAGAATCCTGTATCATCCGTATATGCCTCAAACGTTCCTCCTGTGTTCTTCACAGCTATTATCTTGGCATTTATCACCTTATCAGGTGCACTCTTAATCAGGTTCTCGTCAACATCCTCGAACACGTAGCCTGAAATGGAGTTTGAGAGCTTCGCAAGAGCAAAGTTGTTTGGAGGGAAGTTGTATCCTAGTATCGCCGTTATATACTGTGTGTGGTTCTCATATCCTGTTGCGCTTACCTCTACAAGGTATGTCTGGTCTGCAACGAGCCCATCGAACATATAGAATCCAAAGCTGTCTGTTGTCTGTGTATCTGAACCAATAGATACCGTCGCATTGACTATGCCCTCTGTTGATGGTGTTGCATCAACATCGTACTGTCCATTGGTGTTTGCATCAAAGTACACCTCTCCATGGATATATGCGGCTGTAAACGATGTATTCTTCTCAAGCGGGAAGTCTATCCACTGGCCGTGTCCGGGCTGGAATGGTAAATTCCTCTGTATCCCGATTTCAAAGAGCTCTGGTGCATCTATTGCCAAGACCGTAAACTTCGTTGATATGCCTGACATTTCCGACGGGATCTCATTTATTATATAATACCCTGTGGAATCTGTGTTTCCTTTAAGGAATGAAGTCGTGACTACATTATCAGGTGATGATCCTGGTATGAATACCATGACATCATTTAACCTCTCATTGTCGTCGACTACACCATTATCATTCATGTCCCAGAATGCAATTCCCTCCAGCCAAGCATCGTATGGTGTTGATGGTGCAGGGGCTATCATGACCTCTGTTTGCGCACCTGGAGTAACATATTGTGTGAAACCCACCATATAATCGGCAGGACTAGATAGTGGTATGTGCATCTTTGCAGTCACTGTGTAAGTGAAGCATGCTGTATCTGGGATATCCATAAAGATGAAGTTGTACTCATCACCACTACCAGGGTTTCCATCTGGGTCTGTCAATGTAGAAGCGCTAAGCACTGTAAGACCGAGTCCGGGTACAGATACCTCAACTCCTCCAATTTCCTCTCCTGAATCATACGAGGAGCTGCTGTCGTCGTCATAATACACAATTCCAAAGATGTTATTGTCAGGCATCGTGGTCTCATCCCACAAGACGAAGTTCTTCCTCGTTATGCCGTACCCTACCACTGTGACGTCATATATCTCCTTTGTGACATAATCCGTGGTGTTGGGTTCCTCGGGAGCCTGTAAGGTGTATGTACCGCTGTTTGCCATAATGACATAATACCCTTCATCATCAGTAGTCTCCGACTCTGTGTTTGTGGGTATGTCGTCATCTAGTGCAGCTACATCTATTCCGGCAATTCCGGCCATAGTCGTGCTATCGCTCACACGACCAATGATAAGCCCCTCATCCTTTTCTAGGAGGAAGTTGACCTCTTCTGGAGGTATGCCGCTACCGTTTACTCCGCTAAGATGAATAACGTTGACATCATAGTCTACCACAAAGGAATACCCATCCTTGGTGCAGGTCGTTGTGTATGGTATGTAAGGTGCGTTGGCATATATGCCGTCAAGCCTGTAGTATCCAAGAGAGTCTGTGTAAACTGTCATGTTTGCTATCTTTATGACTGCATTACTAATTGGAACGTCTACTGGATCGTCAATTCCTGGATCGTAGGCACTATTTGAATTATTATCTATATAATCCCAAACGCCATCATGATTAATGTCCTCAAAGACGAAACCCTCTATTGCCCCATCCTTTTCCAAGGTAAAGTCTATGTTCTGCGTCTCTATGGCTTTCGGAACTGGGACGTTATATATAATATCAGTCACATAATGGGGTTTTCCTGCCTGTATAGCGTAGTAGCTTGGAGGTGTTGGGGTCGGGACATTAAGGATTATCCAGAATCCCTCTATGTCTGTCCACGTGTTCTTGCTCGTGGCCTCAATCCATACTTCCGCCTCTGCATTAATATCATTTATCGAAAGCACGACCCTGCCAGACACATCTCCTGTGACAGGCAATGGATCTGACTTATCAAGCGGATAGTCTATATCAATTGTAACATCGGTCAGTTCTATATCTTCCATTACCTCGATGTTGTTGCAAAATTCATAGTCAATTGCACTTAATGGTATATCGCCATATAGGTAGATTGAAGCATCGGCCGTAATTGGTGAGCTTTCGTGTGTCTCGGTGTTGTAGCCAAGAAGGTATGCAATACCTGTATACCTGTTTATTTCATATATTATATCCGGGTCCTCAGCTGGAGTTACCGGAGTAAGTGTCCTATCTTTGGTCACAGGCACATCCAGTATAGTATAGTAACCTGTGGTATCAGAGGTTGCACCATAAAGCTTGGACAGATATACTGCTGCATCAGGCTTCGCAGGTTCTGTTAAAGCATTCCAGACTCCATTCCCATCAAGATCATCCCACACAAATCCTTCCACGCGCCCTGTTTCAATATTAAGAGCTATGTTCTTTGTTATGGTAGATTCTATGTTGACGAAGTTAAACTCGAACTCGTACCAATATGGGTCGCCACTATTATGGTCAAACTTCTGTGAGATCACAAGATGCCTGCCTTTTGGCAATGCATTTCCGCTTGCAAAGACATAGTTTCCGTAGAAGTCTGAGAGCACTCCTATGACATCAGTACCATTGTATGCCCAGTCATTGTCGTATCCTGGCGTCCATACGTCTGCCTCGTCTACAGGGTCTCCCCTATCTGAGATATTTCCAATTAGCTCCCCATTCTGCTTCACCATTGGAATATCCTGATATGGATTTTCTGTATCGCCAACAAACGTGTACAAAGCAGGAGGCACTAGTGGGTACCACTCGTAATCTCCGCCATATGCGACAAGATTGTGCACACCATCGTCTGCTTTTACTATGTAGAATCCGAAATCATCTGAAACTGCAGTTGGATATCCTGGCACCTCTACTGTGATTCCAGGTATGCCTTCCCCTTCTTCCAGTGCTGAGGATATATTAACATCCTCATATACTACTCCTGAAACGTAGCCGTAGTATGATGCTGTTGCCGCAGGCAAGTAGAAGTCAACATTTGTCTGCAACCCTGCCGAAACGACATTATCCGTCTTTATTACAAGGTCATAGTCGTCCTCAACGTATGGGTCTGGGTATGGTGTTGAAGGTGACACTATCACGTCATCGTCAGCCACCACGGTGTAACTGCCTATCGGAACTTGTACGAACTCGTATATTCCGCTGCCGTTTGTTATAGCCATCCTGCCATAAACGCGTACCTTTGCACCCTCTATTGGGGCGCCGCTTCCCAGCGCAAACACCTTTCCTTTTATCACGCCTGTCTTGCGTATTATGACAAGATCATAAGCGTCTGCATAAGATTCATTGGCAGGCTCTGGATATACCTCAAGTGTCTTGAGATAATAATGCGGCTCTTTTGCCTTGACTATTACTGGAGCCACGTGATATGATATCGTTTGTGAAGTATAATTGTATACGGTGTATCTTTCTATGTTCACTCCCTCCAGCACGTACCATCCATTAGAATCTGTAAGTGAGGATATTGTGGAGTTTGGTATGGACATAGGAACATTAGGTACCGGCAAGGCATCCTTGTCCATTATCTGTCCAACAATAAAACCAGGATTCTCCAATAATGAGAAGTCTGCTATGAAATTGAAGTTTGGAATTACCTCGACCCTTTGTTTCTTCGTTTTATGGAAGAGTTTGTCATCAATTGGACATGCATCTGTTGCGACCACATCGTACTCGCCGTTTGGCACTTCAACGAACATGTAATACCCCATCTTATCAGTAGCTACAGAAAGCCCAAGACCTGGGATCTCAACTGTGGCCGCCTCAATAGGCCTCATGTTCTCGTCTAATACAATACCAGAAACATAACCTGTTGTTGGGGTAAGGTACTCAGGAACTAGATTAAAATCAGCTAGTGTGGTAACGGCTGCGCCTGGTTGTACAAACTCTGAGTAGGCTGCAGGATTAAGGGTATACGCCCCAGAATCTTTGTAATACTGGACACATATCTTGTATCCGTCCTTCTCACAAATTACTGTATAGCTTCCTGGCATTACGCCTGTAATTACATAATCACCGTTTGAGTCGGATACGCCTGACACCCCAAGCCCGGGTATAGAGACAACTGCGCCCTGAACAGGTGCTCCGCCATTTGAAATGTGGCCCTGTACCGTCCCGTTGTTAGGATAAAGGATAAAGTTGACATTTTCTGTTGTTTCACCGCGAATTACCTGGACCGCATTTTTAACCTGGTCCATATACTCTTCCTTGGATGCCCGTATATCGTATGTCCCGGATGATATGCCTGAGAAAACATAATTACCGAACTGATCTGTTCTGGTAGTAGCTGGAGTTCCCAAGACCGTGTTTATAACAGCATGGGTGACATAGTTAAGCACCTCTACTTCAATACCAGCAAGAGCTTTTCCGTCCGTTCCGGTAACGCGCCCGTATATTGAGTCTGCAAGGATCATCTGCACGCTGCCGGCTGGTAGGCTCAACGCCCCAGATGAGTTGTCCACGTTATAGGTAACTGTCAAGAAACCTTCTGACTTGAACGTCAGATAATGAAGCCCATCCCAATCAAGAAGCGATCCTGGTGCGACCCCTGAAAATACGTTTGAGAAGCTACCAAGAGGTGCTGGTGATGTCGTGGCCCCGATGAGGCCCGAGTTATCAAGGTAAACGTCTATTCCGAAAAGTCCCTCTCCTGAGTCGCATATGCCGTTGCCGTTTGAATCAAACCACACAGCGTCTTGCAAACCATCTATACTAGTTGCCGCCCTCGTAGGTTGTACGTTAATATATACTAAACTTAATAATATAACTGCGCCAATAAAAAGCGAGAATCCTTTCTTAACAGTATTGTCCATTTACAATTCCTCCCCCAAAACAGAATTCTATCTTAAAAAAATCAGATAGGTTAGTAAAATAACCAAATATATCTTCTAGGTCGATATGCATAATAATACACCATATGGATAATTATTCATTTATTGTAACTTTTCCTTTAAATACTTTTTGCAATACATTTTAAGTAAACGTCATATATGATGTATTTACTACCTTTATGACCGATAATCCCTAATAAATATAAAATATAATAGAAAAATAGAAAAATTGTCCAATACCGAAAAAATAATGCACATCAGCGCAGAAGAATAAGCTCATGTCTTCCTATCTATAAGATAGTAAACAAATGATTCTAGTATATTGTGTGCATCGTTTTTTGGCAAAACGCGCCTAGCATCCTCCCATGAGGAGATTACAAGGGCATCAGCCACTTTCCTTGCACTTTTGATTGCGCCATAAGACTTGATGATCCCTATAGCTATGTCTATCTTATCCTTGTCCTTGGTATGAGAGCTCAAGATGCTAAGAAGTTTTTCAGCCTCATCAGGTGGAGCGCGCTGCAGCGTTTTGATAACAAGAAGTGTTATCTTTCCCTCTGTGATGTCGTTTCCATACGGCTTTCCAAACTTGTCCCTGTCCTCCCCTTCGGTGATAATGTCGAGTATGTCGTCTTGGATCTGGAACGCAATGCCTATAGACTCAGCAAACTTGCCCAGTATATCAACATGCTCGGAACTTGCACCAGAAAGAACTGCAGCAATCTTTGCTGACATTCGCGCAAGCGTCCCGGTCTTGTAAGCACACATCTGTATATACTGCTCTTCTGTTATCGTGTCGGCTTTCTTCTCGCCCCTGTGCCAAGATATGTCAAGTGCCTGTCCCAGATGAACGTTTATCATCTCGCGGGAGTAGATGTTATAGGTCTTTAGCATCACATCATCGGTGAAGTTGTGCTCGTTTCGAAGCAACAGTGCCAGGGGGATGAAGTAGAGGGCATTGCCTGCATTTATTGCAGTATCTATTCCATAAAGCAGGTGAAGGCTTGGTTTCCCTCTTCGAATGTCTGCCCCATCCTCTATGTCATCAATGATTATGGTGCCGTTGTGAACAAGCTCGGGGAGGGCTGCAAAATCACGGGTATTTTCAATATCCCCACCAAGGGCCTCAACTATCAAAGTAAACAGTGCTGGGCGCCAGCGCTTTCCTCCTCGCGACAAAAAATCCCATACAGGAATTGAAATCCCATTGTCAAGTGTTGTTGTGTCGTAGGCATAAGCAGGCTTTCCTGAAATGAAGTTAACATACTCCTTTGTCACGGAGCGCGGCAGCACCTTCTCTATAAGTAAATCTATAATCTCCTTACGCGATTCCAAAAAAGCATTGATATCTACTGATGACACAAATTCACCCGACATTCTACTTGAAGTGCCTTCTTAAATACTTTTTCTATTCCCTATCCTTAGAACCTGAAAAGTACTCGTCTGCCACTTTTCTGTAAGCGGCCCTAAACGGCACGCCTTTTCTTACCAGATCATACGCTTTCTCTGTAAGAAACACCTCTGGAGAAAGACTTTTCTTGCAAGCATCCTCGCAGACATCCAATGTAACAAGCACCTTCTCCATTATCGAGAGGGATGATAACACTATATCAAACGAGTTGAACACGGCGCCCTTTGAAAGCTGCAAATCACGATGATAACCAGAGATAAGATTGTGGGCAAGGGCAGCTACCTGCGTCTCATACCCAGAGATGACGGCATAATACCCCCTCACTACCTCCAAAACATCGGGATTTGTCTTCTGGGGCATTATCGAGGAACCTGTCGTCATGGACTTTTCGATTTTGAAGTACCCCATATCAGGATATGAGAACAATATAATGTCACTTGATAATCTGTTAAGATCGTACATGAATGCGTTAAGGGATGAGAGCAGCATCTTGTCATGCTTCGTCCTGCTAATCTGGGAGTATATCCCGTTTATATCAACACTCCTAAAAGAAAGCTCATCAGCAACGAATCTGCGGTCCGTTTGTATAGGTAGCCCATATCCTGCCCCTGTGCCCAATGGATTTGAGCTTAGGATCTTTGCGACAAACTCCAAGGATGAAATGCTATCGCAAATTGATGCTACGTAACCATCTGCCCAGTCCTTAATAGTAGTTGGCATAGCCTTTCTGGTATGGGTATGGCCTGCAAACGCAACATCGCCTTTCTCCGCGATAAGCTTCTTTAGCATCGCTATGACATCAAGTGCCGCATCCACTATCCCTTCTATCTCATAGATATAACATAATCTTAGGGCACAGAGAACCTGGTCATTTCTAGAGCGGCATGTATGGATCTTTCTTCCAGTATCTCCTAGCTTCTCAGTAAGGTAGCGCTCAATAGCACTATGGCAGTCCTCATCTTCCTCAGATATCGTGAACTCGCCTTTTTCGACAAGGGAAAGAAGGTCCGTTAACGCGCCTTTGATAGCAGCAAGCTCTTCTGATTCCAGAATCCCTATTTTATGCAATGACTTAGCGTGGGCTATTGATGCCTTGCAATCAAATGGGAGCAGGCGCATGTCAAGATCCCTATCACTAGATGATGCGAAGCTTGATGCAACTTCATCATGCGGAACATCTTTTTGCCACAACTTCATTTTTTTGAACCTGCCTTTAGTCGTATGCCAAATATCTTGATGAATCCCTTGGCATCGGTTTGATCATAACCGCCTTCCTCATCCATAGAAGCTACCGCCCCATCATATAAAGAACTACTTGATGAGCGGGATATAGCAGACGCATTTCCTTTGTAAAGAACCATCTCAACATCGCCATTCACGCTCTTCTGGCTATGATCTATTGCCTTCATCAAAAACTCGAACTCAGGAGAGAACCACAATCCATTGTAGATAAGCTTGCCTATCTCGACTTCCATGATCTTCTTATAATATTGCACTTCCTTGTCCAAGGTTATTGATTCAAGGTCCCTGTGGGCATTGTATAGTATCGTTCCTCCGGGGGTAACATACACACCACGAGACTTCATCCCCATAAGCCTGTTCTCTACCATGTCCACGATGCCTATGCCATGTTTTAATCCTAAGTTGCAGAGATAATTGAATATGTCCGTTGGTCCCTTTACAGCGTGCCCATTGTCAAGATTCACTACCTTGGAAGGTTTTCCGTTCTCAAATGTGATTTTGATATATTCTGGTGTGTTAGGGGCATTGAATGGGTGTGTCCCCTTCTTGAACATCGATATGTCGTAGCGCTTTGAAGGATCCTCAAGAACACCTGCCTCATAGCTGGTATGCAGCATATTCTCATCTATGGAAAATGGCTTCTTCAACGATACAGGTATGGGGATATTGTGCTTATCTGCATAATCTATCATATCTGTTCTTCCTTTAAACTCCGAGAGGAAGACTGGGTCCTTCCATGGACTATATATCGTGGCATCAGGCATAAGCTTCATGTATGCCAATTCAAAACGCGCCTGATCATTTCCTTTTCCTGTTGCGCCATGGCACAGTATTTTTGCGCCTTCCCTCTTTGCTATCTCAACATGCCTTAAGGCGATTATAGGCCGTGCAACAGCTGTTCCCAACAAGTACTGCCCCTCATAGATGGCATTTGCCTGAATAGCCTTGTACACATAGTTATTTACAAACTCGTCCTTAAGGTCCTCAACATATACTTTTGAAGCTCCACAAGCCTCTGCCTTTGTGGCTATCTCATCAAAGTCATCGTCCTGCCCCACATCTGCCACGTAGGCCACGACCTCATTTCCGCAATCAATAAGCCATCGCAAGATGATGGAAGTATCAAGGCCTCCACTGTAAGCAAGCACAATCTTATTGTCATTCATTAACATCACTAAAGAAAAGCATGATTATTTCTTACTTAAAAGTATTGATTGATTTCAAACTATAATGGGCGGTGGAGAAAAGATTTTTGACATTTTGATTTCAAACTACTATGTTTTCTAGAAAACATTTTTATATTAAAAAGAAAGTGCTCCAAGTATGAAGACCACTGCAGAGATAACGAAGGAATATATAGATACCCATCCCTCCATCAAAGACTGCATACGCAACAACCTCATAAATTATTCCAAACTGGCAGAAAAGATAGCAAGTGAGAAACATATAGAGAAGAAGACCAGCAAAGATGCCATCATAGTTGCCAGCAGACGATACTATGAACAGCTAAAACCCGATAAAGCGCACGAAGATAGTGTAATGGACATACTGCACAGAAGCGAGCTTGAGATAAAAAACAAGATAGTCGTTGCGATCATTAAAAAGACAGTTCCTCAAAAACTACTTCTAAACATAGAGGAGATAATAAAAAAGGAACAAAACATATTCTATAGCATAGAGGGCTCAACAGCAATAACGCTTATTACAACACAAAAGCACAAGAATCAGATAGAATCGCTATTAGAAGAGAACATCATCAAGGTCTCGGAGGATCTTGCGATGATCACCATAAAAAGCCCCCAGGAACTAGAGGAAACACATGGTGTTACAGCATACCTCTACTCCCTGTTCGGAGAGCATGGCATAAACATCTCTGAGACCATGAGCTGTTGGACCAACACTATTTTCATAATCAACGAAATGGACATATCAAACGCAATTAAATTCCTAAAGTTCTAGGTGGGAAAATGATAATAATAAAAGCTGGCGGATCGGCAATAACAGATAAAAAATTGCCCTTTTCAATAAAGGCGCACGCCTTGGAAAACATGGCGCACGCCTTAGCAGACGTGAAAGAAGATGTTATACTATGCCACGGCGGGGGGTCGTTTGGACATCCTCTGGCAATCAAATACAACATAAAAGGAAACATCACTACACAGGAACAAAAAATCGGCATATCCCACATAAATCTTGCTATGCGCAACTTGTCAAACATCGTCTGTGAAACTCTTATAGAGGCTGGCTGCAAACCATTTGCGCTGCAGTCCAGCGCATGCATGACAGCAGCAAACGGCATGCTGGAGACTTTCAATAGCGATCTTGTGAAAAAGACGTGTGAGAAAGGATTTATCCCACTGCTTTACGGTGACGCGGTCCATGACTCAAAAACCGGATTTTCGATCATATCTGGTGACCAGATAATGAAACATCTTGCAATCACGTTCCCAAACTCCCGCATGATATTTCTAACAGATGTTGACGGGATATATACTGCAGACCCAAAGCGTGACAAAAATGCCGCCCTTATTAAAGAGGTGCCATTTTCAAAACTGTCATCAATAAACGCGGGAGGCACAGGAGACGTCACAGGCGGCATGAAAGGAAAGCTTAGTGAGATAATCAAACTAAAAGGCCTTGTAAGTGAGATACTAATCATCAACATCGAAAAAGAGGACGCGCTGCCATACGCCCTCAAAGGCGAAAACCCCGGGACGCGCATATACTAGATCGCAAAATAAAGCAGGTAAGTTGCAACACCAGAACACAAAGGCGTTGCTATCCAACTTCCAATGATGCGAAGTATGAATCTCTTGTTAACAGAACTTTTTCCCCTTGTAAGCCCAACGCCCACAACGCTGCCAACAGTCGCCTGGCTAAGGGATACCGGTACACCAAGCATCGTGCAGATGATCACTGCAACTGATGCGGATAACTGGCTGCTAAAAGCCTGTATGGGGTCAAGTGTTGTTATGCCTTTTCCAATTGTAAAGATAACGCGTTTTGAGAAGAACAATGCACCAATTGCAATTGACAACGAACCTAATAAAATAGCATGATTTGTATCCATCACATTGTTGACAGCAAGCACCCCAATAACATTTCCTATATTGTTTGTGCCAAGAGAGAACGCCACAAACATCCCTGATATGAACACCAGTACTGCAATGGTCTTCTCAAATAGGAGGCTTGGTCCCTTAAAGATTAAACGAAACAGCTTAAAGAAGATGAAGAACATCACAAAAGAAAGCACTGCAGAAAATACTGGCAGAATTGTCCATATGATAGCTATATTGACCACAACGGAGTTGTTAACTGTCAATCCAGCGGCAAGCCCAGTGCCTGCAAGCGCCCCGACAACAGACTGCGTCGTCGATACTGGAAAACGAAGATAGGTTGCTATTGCAACAGCCAGCGCAGCACAGAAAAGCGATATGGCAAGAACATCAAAACTAAGGGCCGATGTGTCGATTATGCCTTTTCCAATAGTGGATGATATCTTATTGCCGCCCAAAAACGCCCCGATGACAAGGGCAACTGCTGCACATACTACGGCCTTTTTGTATGGGACTATGTTAACTCCAACGGTGGTGCCTATTGCATTTGCTATATCATTTGCTCCCAAAGTAAAAGCAACTAGCATACTTGCAACTATCAGTCCATATTCCATCCAAGCACCACTTTTATAAATAATAAAAAGCATTGCAAATAAATAAATGTTATTATTGGGGAGTTTTTTGATTATTATACCAATATAAGCAAATTTATCAAAATTATTCATTATATAATGTTTTGATTAATCTACCCCCGCTGACCATATTTATCATGATTGTCCCAAAAGTGAATTAACAACTTTTATAAATCCAAATAACATACTTCTAAAAGGTGAAAAATATGGAAAAAGGGAATGATTACGAATTTGATGTAATAAAAGACCCAGCATACACTCTACTACATATAAACCTTGCCAACGGGCAGCCTGTCAAGGCAGAGTCCGGCGCAATGGTATCTATGTCAAGCAACTGTGATATCGAGACCGGGATGCAGGGAGGAATGTTTGGTGCATTCAAACGCAAGGCCCTGGGAGGAGAGTCTTTCTTCCAAAACACGTTTACAGCAAAAGATGGCCAAGGGGAAGTTACATTTGCACCAGGATATCCTGGAGACATAAAACATATCCCAATAAATGGGGAAACATGGTTTCTACAAGGAGGCGCGTTCCTTGCATCCACCCCGTCTCTGACTCTAGACACAAAGTTCCAGGGATTAAAAGGATTAGTATCTCGTGAGGGTATGTTCTTCCTCAAAGTAGAAGGAAACGGGGACCTGTTCATATCCGCATTCGGGGCAATAGTCGACCTTGACCTAGACGGCGACTTGATAATAGATACAGGGCATCTTGTAGCATTTTCAGGAAACATAGAATACGATGTAAAACGCATAGGCGGCATGAAATCAACGCTGCTCTCAGGAGAAGGACTTGTCCTGCGCCTGAGGGGAAAAGGCAAGGTATACATGCAGACGCGCAACCCGAACGCCTTTGGGAAATGGATGTTGCCATTTATTCCTGTCAACAAGAAATAGTCAGTCTACCACATCTATTAAGGTGACCTGGTATGAGTCTATCTTGGTGTTGAAGTTAAGCTCGGCTTCCACACCATAGACCTCTTTTATGTTCTTTGTCGTAAGCACCTTTTCTGCATCGCCACATGAATGCACACACCCATCATTTAGCAATAGCAGGTTGTCACAGTAGCGCAGTGAATGATTGAGATTATGGGAGATTATTATTACCATCATATCCTTCTTTCTTGCCAGCTCGCGTATTAACTTCATTATCTCGAACTGGTGGTTGATATCTAGTTGTGATGTTGGTTCGTCAAGAAGGAGTATCTTTGGCTGCTGAGCCAGCGCCCTTGCTATTATAACGCGCTGGAACTCTCCTCCGGAAAGCTTTGATATTGGCCTGTCATAAAGATGCTCTATGGATGTAAGGTGCATTGCTTCATGGACCACATCTACATCGCCTTTGTTTTCCCTTTGAAATCTGGAAAGATGCGGCATTCTGCCCATCATCACAACATCAAGGACATTGAAAGGAAATGTTATCGAGGAGCTCTGGGGCACAACCCCAAAATATTGGGCGATTTTTTGCCTACGCCACTTTCCCACATTCTCTAAATCCAAAAGTATCTTTCCCTTTTGTGGTCTGACTGCCATGCGCATGCACTTGAGCAGCGTTGTCTTTCCAGAACCATTTGGCCCGATAACACCAAGGACCTCTCCGCTCCTAGCACAAAATGAAACGTTCTTAAGAACTTTTTTTGAGTTGTATGAAAAATCCAGGGACGATATGCACAGTTCCAAGCTACCACCCCATGCTTTCTTTCCTTCTTCTTAACAGATACAAAAAGAAGGGAACACCGAACAATGATGTTATGATCCCAACCGGCAGCTCGGCCGGCCGGATGACCGTTCTAGCAAGCGTATCTGTCAAAATAAGGAATATGCTTCCCATCAAAACGGATGATGGAATAAGTATTTTATGATCCGGCCCGACCAATATGCGTGTCACATGTGGTATTATTAGCCCAACAAAACCTATAACCCCCGAAACGGCAACGCATGCGCCAACTGTCAGTGCTGTTAGGGTAAGTATGAACTTCTTTAGGCCCTCAACATTTATCCCAAGGTCTGATGCATTCTCTTCGCCAAGCAAAAGCGCATTGAGCTCCCTGGAGAAGAACACGAACACCGGAACGCTAACAACGATAAATGGTATGGTCACCAGCACCTTGTCCCAGCTTGCAGCCCAGAGGCCTCCCATCATCCAAAAGACGATACGCTCCAGCTTCTCATCAGACAAGTAAAGCATAAGTGACACCAATGCAGAGAAGAAGGAGGATACGGCTATTCCTGATAGTAGCAGCGTTTCTATAGGCACCCTGCCGTTAACACGCGATATGAGATAAACGGAAAACACGGTCAAAGTCGAAAAGAGAAACGCAGCAAAAGGGACAAATATATACGCAAGCCCAAGATTTATTGCCAAGGCCGCACCAAATGCGCCCCCAGAAGATACACCACATATGAAAGGTGATGCCATAGGATTGCGAAACAATCCCTGCATAGCGCAGCCAGAAACTGCAAGCCCTATGCCGACAAGCATGCCAAGAATTACACGGGGGAGACGAACATCCAAAACGATTGCATTGTAGGAATGGGGCCACGTCTGAACAATTGAGTCTCCAAGATAAGGGATCTGTGAATAAAATATCTTTAAAATTACAACTGGGCTTATGGAAACGGGCCCGACCATTATGCCTACTATGATTGTCACTAAAAGTAGAAAAGAGAGGCCCACAAGTATGGTAAGCCTCTTTATTCTCTGATCATGGTAGTATGATTCCAGATCATGCATCACTATTCACTCAAAATGTTCAGGATAAAACCATTTCGCCAGCTGTTCAAGGCCAAGCACCAGTCTTGGGTTTGATGTTAGATGGTCGCTCTCGATAGAATACACCTGCTCGTTCTTAACAGCAGAGATGTTATCCCACCCTTCACGTGCCTTTATTTCCTCCACACTGGCCCCATATGACAAGACTATTATAATGTCTGGGTCTTGGTCTATTATCCACTCACTTGAAAGCACGGGATACTTCGTTTCCTGGTCCCCTGCAATGTTATAACCTCCGGCAATTGTGATAAGCTCGCCTGTAAAGGTGTTTTTATTTAATGTCTTAAATGGTTTTGATGTTTCATAATACACCTTTGGCCTCTCATCAGAGACAATACTAGATACATAAGAATTGATATCAGATATCGTTTTGTCCATTGATGATATTATAGATTGCGCCCCTTCTTCCTTGTTGAGTATTGTGCCAAAGAGAGCTATTTCGTCATATACGCCCTGTACAGAAGATGGGTTGATGGCCATTACATTAATTCCCTTCGCCTCTATGCTTTCAATAGCCTCGTCATAGTAGTACCACATGACGACAAGATCGGGTTCTAGTTCTATGAGTTTTTCCATATCAAGGGATGACCCGCTACCAAGATTTGGTATGTCTAGTACCTCTGAAGGGTACTTGCTGTACTTCCCCCTTCCAACAACAAGGTCTCCTGCACCAATGGCAAATATGACCTCTGTTGAAGAACCTGCAAGAGAGACTACACGCTCAGGCACTTTCTCTATGAAAACATCCCTTCCGGCGCCGTCTACAAAGCTGAAGTATATGTAGTTCTCAAATATGGATGGGGGTATCAAGACCTCATCTATGACATGAACGACCCCATTTGTGCACGAAATGTCTTTCTCTGTGACAGAAGCGTTGTCTAGCATAATGTCTCCTGCTGTTGAAATACTAATCGATTCCCCCTGCATAGTCTCCAGCGTCTTCATCTTAGATACATTTGCAATAGAATAGTCGCCTTGTACTATATGATAAGAAAGTATTTCAAAAAGCAGTTCTTCGTCTGCAAGATAGTTTCCAAGCTTTTCCTCTGATAGCTTGGAAAATGCATCATTAGAAGGCAAAAATACTGTGATTGGGCCTTCAATATTAAGCATATCCGCAAGGCCTACCGTATCAAAGACCTGAAGAAATGTAGAGAACGTTCCGTCTTCAGTAGCCATTTCCATGGCGGTCTTATCTGGAGATGATCCTCCAGTTACACAACCACTGACCGCAAGGCCTGCAAGCATTATAAGTACCATAATAATTTTACTTTTTTGTGTCACTTTTTTTTCCTCCATATCACGTTTAACTAAAAACAAATTTAACATCGCATTTATAAGTTTTACTAGCAAATATTGGATAAAACATGAAATGGTGACACATTCTAACATTATTTCTGTAAAAGGTAACATGTTCAAGTTCCATTTTGTAGTTTGTATTGATTAAATAAAATTGGGAAAATAATATATGCTTAGAAAACACAACTACCTACAATGACAGTGACATGCTGCGGGAACATAAACGCCGACATCATCATGGAACTAAAAAGATTCCCGGACCATCACGAGAAAGTTGTGACAGACACTTACTTCATGGGGCAGGGCGGCTCTGCTGCAAACACCTGTTGGTGGCTTGCCAAACTCGGTATAAAGACCTGTATGGTAGGAAGTGTTGGAGAGGATATCTATGGCAGGCACGCTATTGATAGCTTAGAAGATGCCGGCGCAGATACTAGAATATATGCATCCAAGAAAAGCACAGGACTTGCAGTTGTGCTATCAAGCAAACAGGATAAGCGCATGGTAAAGATAATGGGTGCTAATGAGGACCTAATTTTCAATCAGGATGACTTTTCTGGCAGCTCCCACATCCACATCTCATCGGTAGGATATGATATGGCGGCCGCTATCTTGACGTATGCCAACTCCAAAAACATCCCTGTGTCATGGGACCCTTCCGAATCCCTCTATGCTGACCTTCTCCCCTCTGTTGATCTTTTGTTCATAAACGAAGATGATCACAGGCGAAATCTGCGCTCAATAGGGAAAACCCCACCTAAAAACATAGTAGTGACAAAGAACGGAGGAGGTTGCGCCATAAACGAGAAGCACGAAGTGCCTTCAATAAACGATAAGGTAGTTGACACCACAGGGGCGGGGGATGCATTTAATGCAGGATTCATATACGGCCTGAAAAATAAGTATGAATTAATAGAATGCGGTATGTGGGCTGTTGCATGCTCATCGCTTAATATAAGAAAAATTGGGTCAAGAACAGGGTTCACGACAATAGAGGAAATAAGGGACATAGTGAAAAATGCATTTTAAGAGCTAGTTATGTTGATAAAGGCACTATAACACATAATTTTTTAATTTTAATTTGAAGCGGACTTATCCTTCTGATTTCAATTTTTTTAGTGCGATTGATAATATTGGGGGCGTAATAAGTGTGGTTACTATCACCATTGTAAGTATTATAGAAGCTATCTCCGAGGATATGATGCCATATTCAAGACCAATTTTTACAAGCACCAGCTCCACACCTGCTCTTGGTATCATGGCAACGCCTATTGCAAAAGATTCCTTGCCTGTAAAGTTGGAGATGCGTGCACCAACCCCGCAACCAACAACCTTTCCGATTATGGCCACTGTTATTAGCACAATCGTGAAAAGGCCAAGGGATGAAACAGCACCGATATCAAACTGCATTCCTATTGTCACAAAGAAAATAGGAATAAAAAACGATTCACCAAAAAGAGATACGTGCTCCAGAAGCATTCTAGAAAGGTGCGTCTGTCCCAGAATTAATCCCCCTATAAAAGCGCCAGTTATTATCGACAATCCAATATCTTCTGCAATCACCCCTAAAAAAAGGGCAACTATAAGGCCAAGAAGCAAAATATCTGCAGTGTTTTGTATTTTAATGATCCTTTTTGAGAACTTTTTAAATAGTTTAACAACTAGTGTCAGTGACAGTATCAAAAAAAGCGCAGATAAAAACACTGTTGAAAAAATCTCTTTTATAGCTATACTTCCCTTAATAGCTATTGTTGCCACCATGCCGGCCGCAATTATCCCTATTACATCATCTATTACTGCTGCAGTCAGTATAACTGTGCCCACCTTCGTTTTTATCATCTGCAGTTCCATAAGGATCTCCGTTTTTACGCCCACAGATGTTGCCACTAAAGAAACACCAACAAACATTGATATGATTTTAGAATAGCCAAAAAGAGAGGTAACACCATATCCCAGGATAAAAGGCAGGATAACGCCTGCAAATGCAACAATTGTTGATGATTTTCCTACCCTCTTAAACTCTTCAAAATTTGTGGATAAGCCGGCAGCGAATAAAAGAAATAAAATGCCAATATCTGCAACATCTTCCATAGTTCTTGTTAATGTTATTATGCCAAGATTCCCAATTATCATTCCAATGACTAATTCACCCAAAAGTAAAGGTTGCCTTATCTTTTGTGATAATAATCTTCCAAGCAATGCCGCGATTAATACTATCAACAAGTTTGCACTGAACATATCTCATCATGCCCATAATATGTTATAAAAACTCCTTAGGAGTCAAGGTTAATGTTCTCAGGTTCTGTAGCGGTGTTCCAACAGTAATATCACAACCTCCTGCCAAGATATAATCCCTTTTACCCATTTTCTCAATGCAAGACCTTGCCTGAGATCTAACATCCTCTGGCCTTCCAATATAAAGTGTCTCAAGAGGACTTATATTGCCTAAAAGCGTGAGATTTGAATTTATCTTTTCTCTTGCGAACTTTAGATTTACATTTGAATCTACGCTTAATACATTAGTTTTAGCTTCATTAAATAACGTAAGGCGATCATTTATGTCACCGCAGATGTGAATGGCCGAGTATATATTTCTTTTACTACAATAGTTTAAGGTACGTTTAATGTAAGGGAGCGAAAATTCCTGAAATACTTCAGAAGATATTAACTCTCCTGATGCAACAGGATCACAAAAATGTATGCATTCAACACCTTTTTCTATAAGTATTTGAGAAAAACTCATTATTACCTTGGTGCAAAAATCAAGAAGTTTTAATGTCGACTTTCTATCTTTATAAATATCCATCATCAGGTTTTGAGTTCCTCTTATCTCGCCAGCAAGGGTAAAAGGCATAACAACACTCGCATATGAAAACTTCTCATCCTTGTTTAATTGGGAAATCTGAACAAATGTTTCAACAGCAGCCCTAATTCTTTCATTTTCCATAATATCGGGAAGTTCAAGATTATCAATATCATGTGATTCTTTCAAAAGAGGTTTTATTGTGACAGGATTTCCTTTCGATTCAATCCTTACTTCCCCGCCAATCGCTTCGACAGGCGCAAGCCAGTCCCACATATTTTCAAAAGCATCAAATCCGCTCTTTTTTACTTCTTTAATTTGTATTGTTGCCGCACGCATGGGATCTTTTATAGATTTTGGAACAGATATTCTGGCATGGTCAAGAGCCCAATAACCCTGGAAAGGGGGAGCTGTGGGGACGATGTCTGGTTCGTCATGTTCTAAAGTTGCAATAATCCTATCATAGGATTTTATTTTTCTTTTTCTTTTTGAGGTGTGCCTTTCCCTATCGACGATCAATTTTTCTGCTAGCTTAACTGCCTTTACAGCATCGTCTGCATAGCCATCTGCTCCAATCCTATAGGCAAAATCTGAAGTTATGGGTGCACCGCCAATCATCACTTTTGTATCTTCTTTTTTTTCTAAAAAAAGATTTACAACATCAATCATGTTTTCCATGGTTGTAGTCATCAAAGCAGATACTCCCACAATATCGGCATCCACTTCCTGTGATTTATCTAAAAATTCCTGGGGAGCTGTATCTGTCCCAAGGTCATAGACCTCAAATCCAGCGGTCTGCAACATTATTTTCACAATATTTTTTCCTATATCGTGAAAATCACCACTTATGACCCCTAGAACAACTTTTCCCTTGATTTTAGCTTTGATATGGTTATTAGAAAGATATGATTCTAAAATTTTTAAAGAAGAATTGGCAGCATTTGCCGAAAGAAGCATTTCAGGAATAAATATCTTTCTTCTCTCAAACAGCATGCTGACAACTTCCATGCTGTGTTGATATGCAATGGTTATCTCTTTATTGACATCTATTTTTTGATTTGTTTCTATTATTTTATGTGAAGCTTCAATCGCCCCTTCTTCATCTCCGCCGATAATACATTTGCAAAGTCTTTCAATTACCCCCTCTTCATCGGACATTGATGTTTCTCCCCCCTAAAATAAAATGTATGCACCCTATTCACTTGTGCCTTTTTAAAGTTATTACTTTATAGTTTCCCCCTAATCTTTTTTGCAACATTAATATAATTGACGATGTTTTCTGTTGGAGTTTTAGGAGATATTCCGCACCCTGGAGCTATAATATCTGCCCCTTTAAGGATGCATGCTTTTGTTTCTGATTCTATCTTTTCCTTGCTGCCGAGCATAAGTGTATCTATTGGATTGATATTTCCCACCAGTGCTGAATTTTTCAAATATGTTTTTGCAGTTTCAATATCCACAAGATGGTCAATAGATATTCCCCTAGCACCAGTTTTTTCCATAGCATCCAAAATAGCGGTTGTGTCTCCGCAAATGTGTAGCACAGCAGGTGTTTTAAGGGTTTTTATAATATCCTCAATCCTTGGTGCAACCAAACGCTTGAAATCTTCTGGGCCTATTAATTCTGTGGTTGCAGAAGGATCTATTATTGTGATCGAATCAGCTCCCTGGTCCTCTAAATAATTTGAAAAACTAATACAAACCTCTTTCGAAAAATCTAATATTTCTTCTACAAAGCCAGGATTATCAAAAAAATCAAGTAGAAGATCTCCAATTCCTCTCAGATGCCCTGCTAGAGTGAATGGTCCCACAACGCCGCCAATTATTGGTATTTTGTCATCTGTCCATTCTTTTAACATAGATACTGCAGTTCCGATTACTGGCATCCGCTTATCTTTTTCCGGATTGGGAACAGCAAGGTTCTCAAGAGACTTTTTATCAGAAACTGGATGTTTTTGAACAGAAGGTTGAGAAATCAAGTCCCCCTGCTTTATTGTGCACCCAAGAGCTTCTGCTTCCACTGTTAAACAAAAAGGAACTCTTGCGCTTTCTATCCCTGTGTATTTCCAGGCGCCAAAAGAGAGTCTGGCCATCTTTAATGCATCACTATGTGCCTGGGGCCAAAAAGAGTCTGTCTTTTTCATCAGTTCTATAGTTCCAGTTTGAAGCGGACATGCACAGGATGGTCTTTCTATATCCCTACCTTCAAGAATATGTAGATATCTTTCTTTTAGTGTGAGTTCGCCCATGACATCTCCTCATTATAAAGGCAATTGGACAGCCTTTTTCCAGACTTCTATATTCTCTATGGGTGTGCCTGGAGCTATATCACATCCCGCACCCAAAATATGGCCTATGCCGCCCGTCTTTCGGATACAGGATTTTGATTCTTCTAGGGTATCTTTCGGAGTTCCGTTAAATAATGTTTCAGCCGGATTGACATTCCCAAGAAGTGTTTGTTTGTTTCCAATTGTATTTTTTGCATGTTCCAAATCTACGAGAAAATCTAATGAAAAAACATCTGCTCTTATGTCTGCTATGCTTTCAAGCCTGTCTGAAGTATTTCCACAAATATGCAGCAGAACATATCCATCCTGATCTCTTACTACCTTTGCAACGTCTTTTGTATATGACTGTGAAAATTTATCAAAATCTTCCTTTGATATCAGGTCCCCCGATGCTGTGGGATCGCAGAGAATTATCCCATCAACTCCCGAAGACATTAAATATTCACTATAATTCTTCAAAGTTTCAGTTGAGAAACTAAGCATGTCTTTAACAAATTTCGGATCATCGTATAGATCAAGCATCAAATTCTCCACGCCCCGGAGTTCTCCGACCAGGGTAAATGGACAAACTAGCGTCATGTATAAAAATTTCTCTTTTCCAATTTTCTCCATTAATATCTTTGTAGTTTGCATTGCACTTTTGGCGCGGTAATCTTTTTCCGGGTCAGGTTGTTCCATTTTATCAAGTACATCTGGGCCGCTGATAATATGTGTCATGGTGTTTGGACCCCCCACATCTGGAATGTTAACCTGGCATCCAAGTGCCTCAACAGGTGCAAGCCAATCCCACATCGTTTCCAGGCCATCGAATTCACATTTATTTGTTACATCGATTTGTGCCAATGCTGCGAGCTTTGGATTTTCTATAGATTTTCCTACATTTAATTTAAGGTAATCAAGAGCCCAATAACCTTGGAAAGGCGGTCCTGTAGGTATACGATCCACCCCTTCCTTTTCGATAGCTGCTATAAACCGCTCTTTTGAACTCATTTTTTCCACTTTTTAGCCCCCTAATAGCTTTCCAACAAGTTTTACTGCTTTGGCTGCATCAGCGGCATAGCCGTCTGCTCCAATTGAATCGGCGTAACTCTGTGAAACTGGCCCCCCTCCAATTATAACTTTGCAATTAACATTTTGTTCTTTAAGTGATTTTATGATATCGGGCATGCCAATCATGCTTGTAGTCATGAGGGCAGACATTCCAACTATGTCTGTAGCCTCTTCTTTGGCAGTCTCCACAAATTTCTCAACAGGGACGTCTTTTCCAAGATCGATTACATCAAATCCAGCTGCTTCACAAAGCAGTTTTACTAGGTTCTTTCCAATATCGTGTATGTCGCCTGCAACTACGCCCAATACAATTTTTCCATTTGTTCTAACAGAACTTACTGGTATGTGTGGTTTTAATATATCAACTGCCATATTCATCGCTCTTGCTGAGCGAAGTATTTGAGGGACAAATACCTCTCTTTTTTCGTATTTATCACTTACAACCTGCATACCCGGGCTAAGTCCTTCCATTATGCAGACATATGCATCAATACCTATCTCAATCGCTCTTTTCGCAGTTTTAATTGCAAGTTCATGATCTCCGCTGACAACTGCACTTTTGAGCGTTTCAAATATTTTTTCTTTTTCTTCCATTTTATCGCCTTTTAATCATTTTAACAACTTCACAAACTTTTCTTGCTAAATTTTTGCTTGTTTCAATACCGAATTCATCCTTTTTGGCATCATTAACATCGCATCCTACACCAACTCCCCCAAAATGGGAGCTTTCTTTCTCACTGACTACAACTGCATTGTGGGTAAGGAAAAATGCGTGTATTTGTTGCAACGTTGTTTCCTGACCCCCGTTTCTATATGCTCCAACACTAATTCCGCCCCCGACCTTGTTTTGTAGAACAAAACTATCCCGTATGCAGCAGGTTCTGTCCATCATTGCTTTTGTCTGGGAAGAAACACCGCAAAAGTAGACTGGGGAACCTATTATGATGCCATCAGATGATGCCATTTTTTCAATTACAATCGCCATATCATCCTTTTGTGAACATTCCCCCTTTTCCTCGCAATGCCCACATCCAAGACAAGAAGCAATTTGAAGGTCTTTTAAAAGTATTATTTCTGTTTCAAATCCGGATTTTTGTATTTCTTTTAAAGCTTCTTCTACCAAAAACTGTGTATTTCCCGCTCTTGGAGAACCAACTATCCCCAATATCTTCATAAAAATTCCCCTTTTAGCCCTATAGACTCCAGTTTAGCTTTGGAGGGATATCCCTTTTCGTCCCACCCACGAAGGGTATAACATTCTTTGAGCATCTCTTCAAAAGGAGGGACACGGCCTTTTCTGGCTCCTTCTTTTGAAGGAACCATTAACTTTTTTGGCAATATATCGTACTCGGGGCCTTTTCCATCCCTAATGTTTAGCAAACGCTGGAAGTTGTAGATTCTTTCTCCACAAGTTGCAAGATCTTTGATAGACCATCCCCACCCGGTAGTTGCATTTAGGGCATCAAGATATTGTGTAATTGAAGCTTCACCTTCAACAAAGACAAATGCACAGAGAACGGCCGATCCTAAGAAAGCGCCAAAATCCTGGTGTACAATTGCAAGCTTTGTCTTATCTTCCACAACAAAAAACCTAGGTTTTTTGCCTACATCAAATTCAGGAAGTATAAAACCACCAATCTCTGTTTCTTCCGGGCATCCCCTATAATGGCAAGCGCCCCTTGTGCCTGTAGCATAGTTGACTGCAAGGCTATAGCACAGTCTCGGATCATGCCCGGGCAGATCAAGCCCTCTGACATGGACCGCATAATCCTCTTTTCCAAACTTCTTCGCTACATTTAAAGTGCCTTCAGCAAGCAAGTCTCCAATGCCTTTTCTGTTTCCTATCATCTCAACAAGTCTGATCACGGCCTCGGAATCGCCCCATTCTATCTTCATATCACCCAGTTGAGCAGCAGGTATCCAGCCGTTCTCATATGCCTGCATGGAAAAACCAATCACAGACCCAGTGGAGATAGTATCTATTCCTAACTTGTTGCAAATGTCATTTGCTTTTGCAATAGCTTTGGCATCGTTAACAAGACAGTTGGCTCCGAGAAGCGCAAGAGTTTCATATTCGGGGCCAGGGCCATCAATCATATATGGCTCCGTAATGCTTATGTGTCTATGACAAGCAAGAGGACAATACAGGCAGGCCTTTGGTTTTACATTCAATGTCTCGTTGTAATTTGGAGTGCATAGGGGTTCTCCTTCTTCAGTCCAGCAGCAGCCGTCCCAGTATTTTTTTGGGGTGTTATCTAATGCATTGAATGTTTCAAATCCCCCAACTGTCCCCCATTTTCTTAGGTCTTTTCCTCTTTCATTTTTAGCCATTTTTTTCATTATATCTTTCTGGATTTCCTTTAGCAGTTCTTCATTATGCACTTCTAGTTTTTTTCCTCCAAGAACACTGACTGCTTTAAGGTTTTTTGAACCCATTACAGCGCCATTGCCTGTCCTGCCGGCATAACTATGCTTATCTACAACAACACATGCAAAACGTACTTTTGATTCTCCAGCAGGCCCTATTGCTGCCACGCTTGCTTTTTTATCAGTCTCATTTTTTATAGCATCAATAGATTCAAAGCTGTCCTGCCCCCATATCCCGGAAGCATCTCGTATCTCCAGATTATCCTCCTCTATCCAGAGGTATACGGGGGATTTTGATTTTCCTTCCACAATAAGAGCATCAATACCGCAGCCTTTGATATTTGGGCCGAATTTCGCGCCAGCTGCAGAATCACCCAAAGTATATGTTAGTGGTGATTTAGAAATCAACGACCATTTTGCCGAACCAGGTATTTTCGTTCCCTGAAATGGCCCTGTAGCAAATATTATTTTATTGTTAGGGTGGAGGGGATCAACTTCCTTTGGAACTTCATCATAGAGTATCTTGGCGCCAAGCCCCGAGCCACCTAAAAATAGCTTGTAAAAATCATCATCAAATGTATCATATTTTATCTTGCCATCTGTAAGATTTACTCTTGCAATTTTATTAAAGTAACCTGATCCCGACATTGAAAATTGCCTCCTTAAAAAAAAGAAAAGCCCCTAAAGGGCTTTGTCTAAAAGTTGCATCAGATCGTATGTCGGTATATCTTTTTTGATGGCTTTAGCTCCGTCATTAAGGTTCGCATGACAGAATGGACATATAGAAACAACAGCTTCTGCTCCAATTTCCATTGCTTCCTCAATTCTGACCGAAGACGTGTTTACTGCAAACTCTGGATAATCAGTTTTGACTCCTCCGCCTGCACCACAACAAAGTGAATCTCTCTTTATCCGATTGAATTCAACAAGCTCCAGACCTGGAATAGCTTTCAAAAGTTCCCGGGGCTGTTCGTAGACCGAGTGGCTCTGATCTTCTTCTCCACTGCCAAGAACGTATCTGTGAAGATGTCTTCCTGTGTGACATGGGTCATGATACGCTACCTTCAATTTTACGGGTTTTTCAGGTTTCCATTCACCATTTTTGAATTTTTCGTGGAGATAGTCTATAGTATGCATTATTTTTATGCCATCCACATAGTCCTCATATCCTTCTATGTCTGGATAATCCTTGTTAAAGCATCTGAAACAACCTGCACAGGACGTTATAATAGTATCAACGCCGCGTTTATCATGGAGCTCCTTGAACGTTTCCAGTGTTTTCTTTGCGACCCTCTCAAATCCTTGCTCCACACCCATTCGTCTGACAGTAGAACCACAACAGACCTCTTTATCATAAAGATATCCGAAATCAACGCCTATTTTGTTGAGTACATTTACAGTGGAAACAGCTATGTCCCTAATTGGTGCATTGTACGCGGGAGTGCATCCTGCATAATAAAGCACTTTAGCATCTTCCTTATTTATATTCTTAATAGGCGTGGTTTTCTTGAAAGCATTTGTCCATTTGGCCCTGAGCTTTCGTGGCCCAGTGTAAGGATTGTCGTTGTTTTTCATCGATTTTATTAGAATTTCTCCTGATTGGGGGCCAAGCCCTCGTTCTTGAATTTCAAACCGTATATGCTGAAGAATATCGGCGCCATATGCCCTAATTGGCTTGAAGGCATCTGTATCGTTAAGATAACATTGTTCTGCGCAATTCCCACAAAGGGTACAGTAGCTAAATGTCTCTGCAACATCGTTATCCCACTTGAGATCCCCGTTTCTAAGTGCCCGATATATCTGCATCCTGCCCTGCAGTGTATAATCGAGGAAAGATCTGTCAATAAAGGAGGGGCATATCCTCTCTCTTGTTCCTTCGTGTTGGGTTCTGCATGTTCCGCACCCTATGCATCGCTCGGGAAGATTATTTTCCTTCAATATTTTTTCAATATCTAGTGTCATTTATATCCCCCCTATTTGTCCCCGATTCATGATTCTATACGGGTCTATGGCATCTTTTATCGTTTTTATCAGCTTTACAGTGTTCGGATCTGCATTTTCCATATTAACACGACTTGCCCAATAAGTGGGCTTGTAGATTACTGCGCCCAATTTGACTTCAGCTTCGCCGATCTCTTTAAGAAGAGCCCTATCTTTCTCTTTTTCTTTCTCACTGGCATCTTTATGCTGGAATACATTAAACCGAAGTATGGTTTCATGGCCGTTTTCCATTACTCTGTTATATTGCATTATGGGATGATCAGGTTCTACATAACCACGTTTTTCGTAGATCTTCTCAGCAATCCGATAAAGCTCCGCCTGTAGAAATGCGGGTACATAACAGCCGACCCATTGGCCAATGCCGCCTCTATTGCCATCCATGTCATTGGTGAGCTGCATTGGTAGATCATGGAAGTACTGCAATTGATTTCCAGGTGGAAGTGTAGGTAGTCCTTCCTTTTCTGGTGTGATCACAATGTTCTTATCCTCGGCGCAAATCTTTTTCAATATCTCTATCTTTGCATCCATCAACTTTTCACTTGCAGCTTGCAAAACAACCCAGCTCTGAAGTTCAGCCTCGCCTTTTTCTCTGTAAAACGGCATTTTCTCTCCGCATTCCACTCGCCCCCATGCCCAGTTGTTTGATGCAATATCACAAGCAATCTGTTGTTTGGCAATATTCATCTGATTTGGGTATCCGTGCTCAACAGTATCTGCATCCACGTAAAATGCTTCCTGATATGCTGGTTCCTTGTAAATCTTTATTCCGGCTTTTGTAACGATGCCCGTAGTACCTGCCCAACCAACAAACAGGCCTGTAAGATCTATAACCGGGGCCCGTGATCCCCAATATGGCGATATCATGTGCGAGCCTAATCTGACAAGTTCCCCGTTGGGCATTACTGCCTCCAGGCCATTGAGATAGTAGCTTCCATCCCCGTGGGCAAGACCAATATCCATCATGCCACACAACAAATATCCTGTTACGACACCGCTTGCCGGTGGTGAGTAAGTATATGCACCAACATAACCGGGTGCTCTTTTTACCATCTCTCTCTTAAAATCTGCCCAAGTAAGCCCCCCTTCTACTACAGCATAGAGGGCGTCTGTGTTTATTTCTTCAACTTTGTTCATTCTTCTTAAATCAATTATCAAGCCCCCGTGATAGGCATTGCACATGCCCGCAGTAGTTAAATTGCAGACCCACGGAATAACATTGACCTTGTTTTTCCAAGCAATGCGCATTATGGCCTGTATTTCCTCCGTATTTGCAGGCATGCATACTGCATCTGGTTTACCAGGCGGTTCTACCGCACACCAATCGTTTGAATATGCATAACATGTCGTTTTCTTTTGAGAAATATATTTTTGTCCAACTACTCCTTCAAGTTCATTATATACTTTTTTATCTAATACCATTATTTCCACCTCCCACTTTATAGACCTAAAATAAAAAAAAGAAAAAAAGAAAAAAAGAGGTCTATTTTTCTTCCGTGCCTGTCGGTACACTAATTACGTACTCTTCTGGATATCTGCTTCGTTCATATCGTAGGAACAGCCATACTAACAAGCCTAGGAAGTAATAAACTGCGAACATTTTCCATAGCGTGTTGTCAAAGTATTTTATAGTGTAGTAAAACATCGCAATTCCGCAAATCACAGCTAGAACGCCGGTAGCAACGCCGCCGGGTACTTTCCATGGTCTCTTCCAGTTCGGATGTGCGCTTCGAAGTTTGATGAACGAAAGGCTTGACACAGTGTATGTTATTGTCACTCCTACTGCCATTAGCGTGAACAGATATTCAAGCCAACTGGTTCCAGATATCGCTATGAAGAACAAAGCGACAGCAAGTATTGCCCAGTTTGCTGTGCTGGGTACGTGGTGTTTGTTCAACCTGTCAAATTGTCGTGGAAGTATTCTTGCTTTCCCCATGCTGTACAGAAGCCTTGAGCTTGCAAGCCAGAATCCATTGAGGCATGTAGCAAGTGCGAAGAAGTTTGCCAAAGCTATCGCATACATGGCCCAACTACCATACAATGCTCCTGCAATCGTTGCGCTTACCATTTCAGTTTCTATCAGTTGATCAAACGGCATCATTCCGGAATTCACTATACACAACCCTGCGTACAGGACTATGCAGAAAAGAACCGAACCCACTATAAGCCTCCAATGTTTCTTAGCAGGATACTTTGCCTCTTCAGCAAACTGAGGAATTATTTCAAATCCAAAGAACATAGTCACCATCAAAGCAGTTGCCGTGAAGAAACCACTAGTACCTGTCTGGTAGAACGGATGTAAATGTGCTGTTGAAAACGTTGAGTGTGTGACGAACAGAGCCATTATGGTAAATGCGACTACCACAAGCACAATAAACATTATAAACTGTGCCGTAGCGCTGATAATCAGTTCCCGAGAGTTCAGGATCGCAAAACAGATAGCAAGAATAGCAGCTATTATCATCATCTGTGATAATGTCATAGCAGGCAGCCAGAGGTATTGGATTATCCAAAGTAGAGCCATAAGCTGGAACGAAAGAACTGTTGTATATGAAAGTAGCAAGCTCCATGAGGCCCAGTAAGATACTTCTTTTCCAAAAGCATTTTGTATAAATACAAAGGGTCCACCAACAAAAGGTAACATTGCCGTCATTTCACCATATACTAGACCTATTGGGACACACATAAGTCCCGTGATCACAAATGATAGAGCAATCGAAGGTCCTGTAAGTGATATCCACCACTGCATCATTACGAGCCATGGGCCAATAATAGCCGCTGTTGCCATAGCAAATAAGTACCAGCCTCCAAGAGATCGCGTGAGTTTCATTGTTTCATTTTCAGCCATATTTTTTTCACCTCCTTTTAATTTGATATATATTTAATACTCATAAAATTCACTCTTTTTTCTTTTTTTAAGCCTTTTGAGTCCTATTGCAAACTGTTGCAACAGATTATTTAAATCATTATTTTAGATAAACGGGTGTTGCAAATACTTGCAACTATTTTTCTGTAAAAAGGGCCCCCTCTAAAAAAATATCTAAAATTCTAATTGTTTTATGAATGAATTTTCGTTTATTGTACAAAATTTAATGGAAAAAAAATTCTAAACGGCAATAAATTATTTATAATAAGAACAACACTTTATCTATTATATTATAGTATGTACTTTAATGAGGGGGATATAAAAAATATTTAGAAATATCTGGGGAAGCTCCTATAGAGAACTTGTACTTAAAGAATTAAAAAGAAACTGCCGACAAAGCGATAGGGATATCTCAAAAATAATCGACGTCCACCCTTCGACGGTTGGAAGAATAAGGAGCGCTTTAGAAGAAGGAAATATTTTTGGTTATACAGTTTGCAGAGATTATATCAACGCTAAATTCAATATGCATATGCTTGGTTTTAACACAAAGAACACTGATAAAAAATTTTATGAAACATTGCTTAAATTTTTGGAAAAAAATGAATATAAAGAAGACGCAACCAAAAAAGATATTCTTCTAATAGACGTATACGAAAGTATGGGAAAGTATGATTATATGTTTACAATTGCAACAAAAGATAACCTATCTTTGAAAAAATATATCAATTCTTTGAAACATACATTCTCCTCGTGGTTAGATGGAGAAGTGGAGATAGTTGATATAGTGTGCATATTCAAAAAGAATGAAATACTAAATAATAAATTAAACACTAATTTTGATGAGTTAACCCACAAAGAATTTTATGTTTTATAAATTTAGATAACCCTTAATAAAATAAAACACCGCAATATATAAAAACAGCATATCACTAATCGTTTTGGGGAGATTTGAATGGCATTTAAAGAAATAGTCACTGTTATATGGATAATCTTTGTATTTGTTCTTTCACATTTACTGCTTACAAGTGGCAGAAAATTTATTAGAACGGGTGAATGGGGGGCGATACGACCGCCACAATCCTTGCGTAATGATAAATCAGTTGCACAATATTTTGTTTGGTTTGGGGTAGTAAGCCCAATTCTTGTGATTATTTTGATAGGAATGATTGTCTTTCTTCGATAGTAAGAGATATATCACTTATCTATCTGAGAGAAATCTGCCAATGCGAAAATATTTATTACTATAATTGGGATGTTAATGCCCATCCTGAACTCCCATGATAACCAGATCTTCAAAACATTTTATTCCCCTTATCTCATTAGCTTCGATAAACAAACTATCATTCTTTTTTAGTTCAAATTTTCCTTCTTTATTAGTAAATAACCCAGCTCCTTTTAGAACAAGAAAAAATACTGCATAAGGTTCTGGGTGAGGATCTATTTCTTGACCTTTTTCCAAACTCACAAGAACTATGTTAAAGTTCTTCGATTTGATAATGTCTTTCTTTACTGGATTTTCTGATGATAAATCTCTTTTAGACAATAAATCTTTGATATACATGTTATTTAACCTCCAAAATGTTCATTGTAGAATCTAACCATATTATCCATCGCCATTTTTTCATATATATCTATAATAAAACCAGCATAAAAAGCCAGTGTAATACACAAATTAGATTTGTGAAAAAACAATTGAATTTTTGATTAATACTCCCAAAGGGATGCTCAAAACATGAAACCAGTAGATAGAAAACTAAAAATAGAGGTTAATCATAATTCTCAATGGTATGTATGAAAAGATCATTTCTTATAATTCCTCTGTTAATTTTAATTATTTTGATTAGTGGCTGTGCTGAAAAAGGTCCGGTTACCATACATGATCAAAACATTTCTGGAGAAATAAAGCAAGATCAGATTTGGTCTGGAACAATTCATGTTACTGGAGATGTTTGGATAGATAAAGATGCTACTTTAACAATAATGCCGGGAACTACGGTGCTTATCTCCACTGGAAAAGATGACCAAAATAAAGGGTTTGCAATGGATATGGACGAGACAGAAAAACAGAAAATCGGGCCAATAGCTACAGAAGAGTATGCAAAGTCTCATATTGAAATTAATGGAAAGATTATAGCAGTGGGTACACCTGACGAAATGGTCACGTTTACTTCAGACTCCACTAACCCTAGTTACGCCGATT
The DNA here is from genome assembly GCA_030603445.1 of Methanomicrobia archaeon. GTDB lineage: Archaea > Methanobacteriota_B > Thermococci > Methanofastidiosales > NM3 > NM3. The sequence continues at coordinate 37,097 of JAUVXU010000016.1, forward strand.
GGAGTGGCATTGAATTACGCCCGGGTAGTAGGATAGAATATTGCACTATTGAGTACGCAGGGAGAGCAGGATTAGGTGTCTGGAGTAATATTCCAAAAGATAAAAGTGTCTTAATTTCAAATAATATTATTAGACATATTTTCATGGGAGGCATTACTCTGGGAGGCACGGCGTCTGCTAATGTTATTTCAAATGACGTCTCAGATTGTGGAAGCGAAGGAATAGATATTGGCCCTGGAGGAGGAGCACCGCACATCACATATAACACCATCAAAAATTCAACCGTTGGAATCGCCACATCTTCAGAATCGTTTGCAATTATAGAAAACAATATTCTAATTGATAATATAAATGGAATAGTATCAAGAGCCAATGACATAATAAAACAAAACTACATTAGCG
>JAUVXU010000004.1 GCA_030603445.1 Methanomicrobia archaeon
TCATCATTCTCACCTAAATCCATCATTTTTCAATCACGTGCAGAGCCGTTGCCTTAAACAACACCTCTACGTTCTTTCCTGGCTCAAGCCCTAATGAGTCTACTGAGCGCCTCGTTATCGCTGCTACCACCGGAAATCCGCAATCTACGCGAACCATGTAATAAAAACCGCATTTTTCTAGAGAGACTACCTTACCTAAAAAGGTGTTACGGGCGCTTGTCACTTGTCCATGACCTAAAATAATGTCTTCTGGACGTATTATCACCCTAACTTCACTGCCTTTTTGTACCTTGATAGGGGGGGCTACGAGTTCCTTATCCCCTATGCGTAGCAGCATCGCCTCCTCATCTCTTGTTACAACTCTTGCTTCCCACACATTCTCGATCTTTACAAATCTTGCCACGTCCACTGAGGTCGGTTTGTAAAATATTTCCTCCGGTGTGCCTACTTGCACGATGCGCCCCTCCATCATTATGCCGATGCGATCAGCAAGCAGCATGGATTCCTCCTGGCTATGTGTTACATGGATTATGGTTGCCTTTTCCCTTGAATGGATATCTTTCATTTCATGAATAAGGGCATGTTTTGTATTCTCATCAAGTGAGGAAAATGGTTCGTCAAGCAAGATAACGTCCGGACGATAAGCCAGCGCTCGCGCAAGCCCTACTTTTTGCTGCTCACCGCCGCTAAGCGTCTTGACATCGCGATCCATAAGATGCTCAATTCCTATTATGTCAACAAGCTCTTTTATTCGCGAATCTATGAACTCTTTTGACATTTTGCGCACCCGAAGCCCGTATTCAATGTTCTTTCTAACATTGTAATGGGGGAACAAATTGTAATCTTGGTATAGGAAACCAACATTTCGATGTTCTGGTGATTCTGTTGTAACATCTTTTTTTCCTATATCTATTCTTCCACTATCAGGTATATGGATCCCCGCGATAAGCTCAAGAAGAAGGGTCTTGCCTGAACCAGATGGCCCAAGCACCACAAAATACTCTCCCTTTTTTATGTCGAGTGATATGTCCTTAAGGGAGAATATCCCGTCCCAATCGTTGTTGAGGTGTGTGACACTTATCATGAGATTATCGCCTCCTCTTCCTTGAAAAATACCTAAATAACGCAAATGTCAAAAAGCATATCAGTATCAAAAGCACTGCTATTGGTTGGGATTCCTGCAGGCCCCCTGTGTTGAATCTGTAAAATATCATTGTTGATGCGATCATTGGATAATACGCTATTACAACGACCGCGCCAAATTCGCTTATCCCTCTGGCCCAAGACATTATGGCGCCAGATACTATGTGTGGTGAAGCCAGAGGAAGTGAGATGTTATAAAATGACCTCCATTGTGAAGCTCCCAGCGTCCTTGCAACACGCTCCAGATTTGGATTGACGCTTGCAAATCCCTCCTTAGCAGCATTCACAAAAAAAGGATAGCTTACAAAAAGCATTGCGACAACTATCCCCCATAAGGAATCCTGAAAGACGATGCCTAGGTTCTCAAAAACAGAACCCACCGTTCCTTTCCTCGTCAACAATGAGAAAAGGGCAATACCGGCCACTGTATGGGGGATTATTATTGGTATATCTATAAAAGCCTCCAGTAGCTGCTTTCCAAAAAAATCATGACGGGCCATAAAATATGCAAGCGGGATGCCAAGTACCACTGCTATTAACGTTGCTAAAAAGGAGGCATAAAGGGTCAACCATATTGATCTAAGAACCATTGAATCAGTAACTATGGAAAAGAAGTTCCCCGGGTCTAAAAGAAGCTGCTTATACAACAGATTAAACAACGTTATGAAGACAAAAAGGACTATAACAAGCCCCATCAATATGAAAATGAAAGATAATGGATTTCTTTTAATCCATAGTTTAGAATTACACACGTTCATTTATATCATCATGACAAGTTCTCTTAGGCTTAAAGGCATTTTGTCATAGTCCATGGTTTTTGCAGGAATGATTGGCGGTTGGCCTTTTTCCTCAAATACAGTTTGCCCCTCGCTGTTGATGACATACTTCAAAAATTCTGCTGCCATCTCCGCATTCGGGGCGTTTTTTGGGATGGTGATGCCATAGACTATTGGTTTTGCAACCTTTACATTTCCATCAAATGTCCTTATTGCAACTGTTTTGTATGCATCCTCAAAATCTATTGAGCTTAGATTTATCGCATTAGGAAGCGTGACATAATTAAGGTCGTTTTGTTTTGCAACAGATAAGTATTCCCAGGCATAGTCGATTCCGCCTTCCTTTAGCATTGATGCTAGTTCAACAGACTTGTCGCGCACTGTAACATGGGATGTGTTTGGCGCAAGGTCTTCTGGGCAGTCGATAACATAAACGCCATTTTCAAGTCCTACTGAGATGTTGCTTTGTGATGAAATGAGATCCTCAAATATCATATCATCCCCATATACGGCCTCTGATAACATGATGACAAGAGTGGTCCTGTAACCACAAGGGTCTAGATTTGGATTTGAGAATGCCCAAATAACATCATCCCTCCTAAGTATATCAAACCAGTTATCTGCATTGATCTCATCTGAATATTTGCTATTATCAGAATATGCAAGCACCATCTCATTAGTAGCGAACATAACGTACCAGTCTGCATATTCTGGCATCATCATGGATGGTATTAGGCTGTAATCTGCTGATGCAAGAATATCTGCCTCAATCCCAATATCTGTTATCTTCTTTATGCAAGAAACGCTTCCGGCAGGTTCTAGCTGAACTTCCACATTAGGATATTCGGACTCAAATATTGCTTTTATGCCCTCCATTGGAGATGTCAAGCTCCCTGCATGCAGTACTTTTAATGTGACCTGTTCATCGTTAGAATCAGAAGTTATACATCCCGAAAATAAAGAAATAAATACTACTACAATGAAAGCTATCAATGTTTTTCTTTTGAAGCTATACATATTTTCTCATCCGTTATATTTATTATAACATAACGCAAATGAGGACATATAAAAAGTTTTTGGTTTTCAAACAATTTCATAGATGGCGGCATGTTGTATTATTATAACCAAGCTTTGATAGTTACTTGATCTATCTCCTTTTTTTTAAAACACGCTTTTATACCGTTTCGGGCTTGCTTGTTCTCCTATCGTCCCATATTATTATTTTCTCTATCAAGAGTCCCATGATTATCACGAAGATAATTGTCAATGTCAACCGTAATAACATGAACGAAAATCCAAGAAATTGAAACTCTACTATCTCCTGTGGTAGTTTTATGCATGCCCATGTTGAAATAAAAATGACGATATTTGATATTTTAGCACCTTTTTTTATCAAGGCAGCAGCTATTGGAAAAGCTATATAAAGCGGCCCTGTTGGTAATGTGCCAAGGAATATGGCAAAAATGATGCCTTTTATTCCTGATGTTTTTCCAAGATATTTTACAATCAGGTGTTTAGGCACCCATACCCCAAAAAGACCCAGCATCACCATCACGGCAGGAAGTATGTACATGACCTCAATGAAAAAATCCCACGATATGCTAACTACCGATTCTTTTCTGTCAGGAAAAACAAACAAAAGAATTATTGCAATAAACAAGATTAACGCTAAAAGGCCCCAGCTTAGTAGTTCATCTCCCTGTTTTCCTTTTACATTCTCTTTTATAATATCGCCCCCATTATAAGAGCGATCATTATTGCAATGACAAAACTCATCCCATTCCTAAGAAGTGTCACTTTCTTTCCAAGTTCTTTTATTTCTAGTGGCAATGTCGATATTCCTATCATTGTTAGCGTAGTAATAAAAGCGGCAACTGCAGAGACGGATGCACCATGTTCTAGTAAAGATGCTGCCAGAGGAAATGATATGAGTGCAGGGATATGCATTACTGCGCCAACAACCCCAACAAACAAGACGCCGCCAATCCCTGATTGTTCGCCTATGAATTTTGACAATTGGGAAGGAGGCACAAAACCCAGAAGCAACCCAATAAAAACGACTATAACTAATACCATTGGAATCATTTTGATAAACGATTTTCCCGCCATTTTAATAGACTGTATCGCTTTATTTCTATCTTTAACAAATGCTATCAAAAGACCAATTACGGCTATAAGATTTATTATAATAACAGTAACGTTCATTTGTTCACCAAAGTAGGCTGTAATTTATAATGCTTTTTCCATTTGAAACCCAAATGTTTATTTTTATAACTTTATATATGTATATACAAATAGTCAAGTGATGCCTTTATGACCCATAAACATTATGAATTTGTTGTTGTTGGTTCTGGTGCAGGCGGGGCAACCATTGCTTATGAACTGGCAAAAAGAGAGAAGAGCGTCCTAATCATAGAAAAAGGGAGATATGAGCAGCCCATAGGAGGTGCTGCAAACTCTGTTCGGTACATCAATACTGTCCAATCGATTGGAGGCATAAGGATAATGCGCGCCATAATGGCCGGCGGTACGACCGTTATATCTGCCGGATGCTCACTGCGCTGCCTTGAGAATGAACTCGCATCCTTAGGGATAAATCTGGAAAATGAGTTTAGGGAAGCAGAATACGAAATAGGGGTAGCGCCGCTTCCCCCTTCACTTATGTCCAATAGATCGTCGGTCTTACAAAAAGCCGCCCTCAAAATCGGTCATAACTTGGAACCAATGCCAAAATGCATCATAGCCGAAGAGTGTGACAAGTGCGGGGTTTGCATGACGGGATGCCATAGAGGGGCAAAGTGGACTGCACTAAATTACTTGGATAAAGCCATCAAGTATGGCGCAGATGCTATGTACTCGACAGCCGTGACCGAGGTGCTGCATGAAAAAGGAAGCGTAACTGGGGTTGTTGTAAATGATAATAATTGCAAGTCTACTATAAGAACAAAAAATGTTATACTATCCGCAGGCGCTTTAGAATCTCCCGTAATTCTTCAAAATTCCAAAATACGCGCAGGCAGGAAGCTTTCAGTAGACCTGTTAAAACACGTATATGGATTTGTACATAATGCAAATTTTTCAAATGAACTTCCAATGCCATTAGTTGATATGAGCTTTCTCTCCGATAAGGATTTTATTCTTTCGCCAAACGTAAACTACTCTGCTGTTAAGAAGCATATTGCAAAAGAGGAATTGAACTCTCTTGTGTCTCCTGATAATGTTTTAGGGCTTATGATAAAAATAAAAGACGAATCTACCGGCGCTGTACACCCAGATGATTCTGTATCAAAAGAGGTAAGTGAAAGAGACTTTCGCATCTTTGATTTTGCCACAGGAGTAGCAAAGGACATACTAATTGCAGCAGGCGCAGATAGTGCCCTTCTTTTCGATACCCCAATAAACGGCGCCCATCCCGCATGCAGCGCGGCCATAAACGATGTTGTCGATATTAACCTTCAGACAGAGATTGAAGGATTATACGTATGCGACGCAAGTGTCTTTCCCACAGCCCCGGGGCTTCCCACGATCCTAACAATTGTGGCACTTGCAAAAAGGCTAGGCAAGATGTTAGGGGAATAACATTTGTGGATATACGAACTTTCGCATTTTCTTTATTTATCATTTTTATTCTTCTCTCTTTTTGCCAGTCATTCCCTCTAATATCATATTTACAAAGTTTATAAAAAAATAAGCTACGGCATTTATTACTGTTATATAACACCTTATTATCGCCCCCGTCGTAGCTTCTCCTAATTCGTCCTTATGTTCATTATCGTCTTCATCTTCATCATCAAAATCATAATTTCTTATTTTATGTAAACAATTTTGGCAAACGTATAAATCTTCCTTTATAAAAACAACATTAGAAGAATCGCAATTGGGACATTTAATTTTTTCCATAATACACCAATATTAATGCATGTTTTCATACTATAAAAATAATCCGCTTAATGGACAAATAGTATTCATGTCATTATTCATCATACAATATAACGCCACAAAAAGGACAAGATACTATAGTGCGTGTTTTTCTTCGAAAAATACCTCTTTTTTCTACTTCTTCTACGTTTACACAATCTTCACAGATATATTTCTCACAATTGTAACATAATCCCATTTTATATCCTCTAGGCAGTATGCTAGAAGACCAAATTGCATTTTTTTTACATTTACTGCAAAGGATAATATCATCATTTTGATCTGCGGAGGCATCTGCCGAATAATTTACAAAATACAGTGATTTACTTATGCAATCAAAACACAGCGTTGATTCGGTATATTTTCCGGTGATAATTTTACGCATATGCTCTGCACAAATATTTTCTCTGCCACACCCATGACATTTATGTGTGCGTTGCCCCAATGTATCAATACCACAAATAGGACAAAAAAGTCTTGGAATGTTATGATTATTATTGGAAATATTAGATAAGTTTGATTCGTTAGGGGGGGTAACATGAAATATTTTTTCACAATCTTTGCAAATAAATGTGTTCTCTTTTATCGATTGTGTATCAAAAGAGTTACAATATGGACATTTCATTACAGTATCTCCATTTTATATGTAATGCTTTAATTAACTATAAATTCTATGATTTTAACATTTCAATTATCCTACATTAATCTTTCCCCAAACTATTACAAAAAATAAAATGTTGGATAAAATCGATTTAAAAAGTGTCGGAAATAAATTAAATAAAAAATATAATATGCACATACAACTAATAGGAAGGCTTATAAATAGTATGCAACTACAACTATTTATGAAATTATGCTCCAACAAGAAAAATTCCGATGATATTTCCAAAATGCCCATTAACAGAATGATAGGCGGCATAAGCAGATACGGTCACTCTTACTTGAAAAGGGAGCTTAGAACCTACAAGATGGGGGGGCAGCAGTACCACATACTCCACGAGCTGCTACGTGCCGGATGCTTGAACCAGGACACTTTTTACAAAAAGTACAATGTTGACAAGACAACGATCACAAGAACACTAGCCAAACTAGAAGAAAATGGATATATAAAAAAAGAGAAAGACCTTGATGACAAAAGAGCATACAGCATATCACTAACAGAGAAAGGGCTGGATGTTTGTGCCCATACCAAGGATAAGCTTGAAGAGCTTAACAAAATACTCCTAACTGATTTTACCGATGAAGAGAAGAAAACATTTGCCGTCCTATTGGGAAAGGCATACAAAAACATCCTTGATGTACAGAAAACAACAGAGGAATCCATATGAGCACATCTTCTCTTGGGGATGTTCTTTCGGATCCTATTGACAACAAGACCAAAGGCGTAAAAACGCTTCTTGGCGACCCGAAAAAAGCCATTATAAAGCTTTCGATACCCATGGTAATTGCAATGTCTGTTCATACCATCTACAACTTCGTGGATGCAGTATGGGTATCTGGACTGGGGACCGATGCGCTTAGTGCAGTTGGTTTCTTCTTCCCTTTCATGTTCTTTTTGATGGCCATATCAAATGGCATTGGTATAGGGGGAAGTTCTGCAGTATCTAGGATGATAGGGGCAAACGACAAAAAAGGCGCAGATAATGTTGCAGAGCACTCCATGATATTTTCTTTAGTAATAGCAATTGTAATCACAATCCCTGCCGTGATATTTGCTGAGCCTATTTTCAGTGCACTTGGGGCAGGAGAGATAGCCCCTCTTTCTGCAAGCTATGCCCGAATAATGTTTGGGGGAAGCACCATACTCTTTTTCACAAATGTTTCCAACGCCCTTTTGCGCGGTGAGGGCGATACAAAAAGGGCCATGTATGCCCTGATACTTGGATCAGTGTTAAACATTATCTTAGACCCTATTTTCATCTACACCTTCGGCCTTGGTGTCGCTGGTGCTGCCTGGGCCACCCTTATCTCCATGGCCACGTCCTCAATTTTACTCTTTTATTGGCTCTTTGTCAAAAATGATGCGTATGTTACGATAGATATACACAATTTTAAGTACGATAAGGCAATTACAAAAAATATTTTAAGGGTGGGATTGCCTGCGACAGTTCAGCATATGTCAATGTCCTTGATGATGCTTCTGATAAACGGGATTGTTGTTACAGTTGGAGGAACTGACGGAATTGCTATATTTTCCACAGGATGGAGGGTAGTGACTCTTGCGGTCCTGCCTCTTGTTGGAATAGCCACGGCCCTTACAGCTGTTGCAGGGGCCGCGTATGGACAAAAGGCATACGACAAGCTAAACGTGTCCCATATGTATTCTGTGACAACAGGTATCAAAGTGGAGCTTATACTAGCCGCCCTGACATTCATTTTAGCCCCTCAAATAACATCTATCTTTACCTATACAGGAGACACCATAAGAATAGCTAGCCAATTGACATCATTCTTAAGGATCATATGTGTATTTTATCCTTTTGTTGCATTTGGTATGCTCTCCTCATCGGTTTTTCAGGGAACCGGACACGGGGAAAAGGCGCTTGTCGTGACAATTTTTCGCTCCATTTTAATGGTCGTGCCGCTGGCTTATCTTTTTAGCATACCATTAGGCATGGGTTTAACAGGGGTGTGGACAGGTATATTAGTGGGCAACATAATAGGTTCGCTTGCAACTTTCGTTTGGGTTAGGATATTTATCAAGAAACTAGAAACCAGACTTTGAGATTTTAATATTGAAATGATGGTCTTTGATTGTTGATGTGTTTAAATGTGAGAAGAAAAGAGAAAATGTAAAAGTTAGATCATTAAAAATAAATATTCTCTAACTTTGTAATATTTGTAACAATAACTTCATTGCTATGTTAAGTTCATTCGCTTTGTATATCCAATTTACACCTTTAGAAGAATTTGCTATATGCAAATTTACTTCGCCCATTATTGAATCATAATGATCCATATTTTTTCCTTCATTTTCAGCTTCTAACATTTTTTCTAAAGTTAATTTTTGAGTAGTATTAATAGACTTTAACACATTTATATATAATGGAAATGTAGATGTTGCAGCACCAGAACTTTGTCTAATTATGTAATTTACATCATAATCAACTTTAGTTTGTTGGTTGTGAGATGGAATATAATTAATTATTAATACTCCTCCATTTTCCCCAAGATTTCCTGATAAGTTGCCTAATTCATTTTTATCGTTAACATATAGTGGAACTATGGTTCCATATGAATTAGAAATATATGTTATGTCGAAGTCTACATCATGCCCAAAAATTATATCAGAACCTATCCAATTAGATAAATCATCACAACTATCAAAGAATATATTTTTGCTTCCATCATCAACAGAGATATCATCTATAAACCATCCATCATACGTTGTGTACCAGTCTGTCATATATCTAAATGATAATAAGATTATTTCACCATTATACTCAGATAAGTCGAATGTTTCTTCCGTCCACATAATATTACTGCCTGTGAATCCAGGAAGGTTGCTAAATATATCTGGATGCAAATTAGGATTTGGTATTATTTGAGTGTGTTCATTTGATAGAGATTGCCATGTAACCCCATTGTCTAATGAAACTTGTACAAAACCATAATCCCAACCTTCTTCTATGTTATAATATGATCCAAATGTTAGTTCTGGGGAAATTGTATCTACTAAATTTAACTCCATAGCTATAACATTGTCTGTTAAATTCAGTGTGCCTGACCAAAAGGTAGATGAATGTCCTGTAGCAGTACCATACATCGTATCATAGTTTGCCAGTTGCCATAAATGTCCGGGCATATCCTGGCCATCAAACCATAATTGAAGTAAATCTGCTGGAAATGTTGAATCTATTTTTATATAGTCTGTTCCCCATGGACATAATTCAAAAATTCCGGTTTGGTATCCCTCTAAAGTAATAGTTTCCCCCAATTCTATGCCCCTAAATTTTTCATTTGGGGCATTGTGTATATTTACTTGGTCTAGGAGAGACATATCAAATGAATTATAATTATATGCTCCATCCCCATTTCGAAGTAGATTTGCTATTGTCCAATTATGAAAAAGTTCTCTAAATGATATATTATAGCCTCTATTATATAATGTATCCTGTATTCCTTCAATTCCATTTAATAGATTATTTGCTAATTCTGAAATAAAAAATGCCCCACCATAATGGTCGTTCAAATACATCATGAATAAATATGCTTGACCGTAATCTGCAAGAATATTAATATCTCCTTGATCGCCCCATATTGTCAAGGAATTGTCTGGAGTAAAAAAGAAGTGATTGGATACGCTTTCTTGAAATCCATAACCACAAAGTGTTTCTGCATACATAGAACATCCTTCATTTATCCACGTATCCTCATCAGGATCTATATCGTTATGTATTAAATGTTGGAATTCGTGAGCGACTACTCCTTCATATACATAATTGGGGTCCCCTAATCTTTGGTCCCATTCATAACAATCAATACTAATTATATTTCTGTCGAAATAATATACAAAATCAGGAGAAAAAAATCCAGCAATATAATACGGATAACTAGAATCATAATAATTTTCATCACGAATATTTGATACTAGAATTATATATCTCCCTGTTGAATCTACATAATAACTAGGAGGGACATCCCCCCATACTACATCAAGCCATGAATAACTCCCGTCCCTGTAGTAGGGAGTTCCAAAATATTGTATTTCAGTAGGCAGAATGTTATTAGTAAATTCATTCAAAATATAATTGGATTGAACATCAGTTATTATTGGTAAATTACGTGGATCTCCCGGCACCCAACTTAAATCATTTTGTACCCACACTTGTGCAACTGAATTTTCAGCTCTACATGTAAATTCATCAAAAAAATAAGATCCATAATACTCATCTAATGCGAACCAATTTGCTGTATCACCTACCGTCCAATCCACACCGATACTTGGACCCATATCTAATAAATCTATAGGGTCCCCAACTATCGGAAAATGATTGCTCCTTATTTTAAGACCTTTATCGATGGGTATAGCATCTGCTATATTTTCATTTTGTGAATTATTGGCACTAACAATACTAGCAAATAATGATACAAATAAAATGTATAATACAATGGTCGCATATATTTTTTTCATAAGCCTCTCTTCCAACTAATTCTTTATGTTATTTAAAGTTTTTTTATTAATTCAACCAATGAGATTAAGTAGATTAACAAAAAAAGAAATAAAAATAAATTTATTCTACCTTTTCCACTTCTATTGTGCACTCTGTAAGCAGTGCTGCTAAAGCGCCAAGGGCAGCAAGTGTCGGAGCAAGCAACATGCCAACAACACCGACAGAAAGAGGAATCTCAAGAAGGACCTTGTCCTTTTGTTTCACTTTGATGCTGCGTATATTTCCTTCATTCACAAGTTGTTTTACCTTGCTTACAAGCTCTTCACCATTTACCTTAAACTCTTCTTTTATTGTCCTTTTTGTTCCTACTCCCTTCCCACAGTATGGACAATAATTAGCAGAGTCTGGCACTTCCTTACTACAATGTTGGCATTCCATATCATCACCGTAATTATACCTATATTGTATAAGTAATAAATATAAGCTTATCGTTTCTACATGTTCTAAAACTGCGATCTTAATGAATTAATGACTTGCTTGAAATCATTTTGAAAAACAAAACAACACACTATAAGTAATATACTTACCAAAAAATCTTTGTGTTTGATATATTTTAACTTCATCTATTGTTATTTTGGGGTAAATCTTTTATTCTAATACATATATTTGTTGGTACTGACGGACTGGTGTTTTATGAAATCATACAATAACATCATTGAGTTGAAAAATGACCTTAACAATAAAACACAATTTTTGATATTGATTTACATAATGCTATTTACCCCTGTGCGCCTAAAAGACCTTGCTGATTTCCTAAAATCGAACTTTGGTCTTACCAAAGGTGCAATTTATCAAAACCTAAACTTCCTCATGGAGAATAAATTCATTATGCGTATGTCTGACATAGAGGCACTTAAGTTCAGATCAGAAAACAGAAGGATAATCCCATCCATCTTCGAGAACAGAACAGAGATAAAGGACATGGGGCCTTTTGACGATGCGCTTATGAAAAATGAGGAAAACGTAAAACTCTTAATGGAGCTTGCGTTAATCTCCCTTAACAAAGAAGAGGCACTAACGATGTGCTGGAACACATTGTGGTTCCTATCCGCCATAAAGGGAAAAATATATGATAAGGATAAGGTCGAAGATATATCACAGTACTTCAGAGACCTAAGAAGAAGCATTATAGATGAAAAAATGGTATTTGATTAACAAAAAATATAAAAGTTCATAAGCATATGGTGAAGCTAATGACAGATAAGAACACTAGAGAACTGCATAAGTATATTGATGATTTTTTCAAAGGCAAGGCACCTTATGTTCCACATATTAGTTTTCTTGATATTAACAAAAGTGCGGACAACAACAACAGGTACTTTGTTGTTGCGTTGCTAAAAGATAACAATAACTCACTTTTACCGCTTATTAAGGCATTTCAAGACACGAACTTGTCCATCCTGTCGTTCCATATAGAGCAGTATACCGATAATACTATAGCGTACGTAATAGCGGAAAAATCATCGGATGATAAGAATTCACCCTACAGTTTGGATAAAGCGCTAAAGGGTGTTGATGAAATAATTGATTACCGCTACAAGAATCTCTCTTCTTTTGAGCAGAACCCATTTACTTACCCTATAACTACTAAAAAAGGCGAACAGATAAACACCGTAGATCTTGTCTACGGCCTCTACCATGCGATGACAAGGATAATTCCCAACACGCTGGGAAGTGGCGGTGATTACATCCTGCATATGGTTGGGATAAATGCCGCACAGTTCATCTGGGACTATTATGAAGTTGCCAAAATAGACGATTCTGACGAACAGTTCGCACTTATGGAAGACATTTTGCGCACAATAGGATTTGGGATAGTAACATTTGAAGATCTCGATCCATTGAGAAGCAAAGGGCGCGTAATAGTTGAGAACTCGCTGGAATCATGCAAAGTTGAAGGATGCCCCCATTGGAACATATGCGAAACGGGCAAGATCTATGAAGCTCGCGGCACGGCCTGCACCTTCACGAAAGGACTGCTTATTGGAATACTTCACCGCATCTTTGAGGACAATCTCATAGGGCTTGTGGAAACGTCATGCATAACTAAAGGGGACAGATACTGCATATTCGAACTCACAAGCGCTCGCGGATGATTTGGCCTAATTCTGTATTCATCCGCATGCTATGTTAACTCCTTTGTATTAAAGGGAAAAGTATAAATAGAGTTAATCTATGCTACAAATATGGCTTTTTTAGATAGTTATTTGCCTGTTATCAACCAAGTGGAAGAGGAAATAAATAGTTATCTGAATGAAAATATAGCTAAAAATAAAAATCCCATACTTGATGAATTTTACAGATTAGTGAAAAAGAATATCCTATCCGGCGGGAAACGGTTGCGCCCACTAAGCATGATAATGGCGTACCGGTGCTTCAAGAACGATGATAAGATAATCAAATCCTCCATATCCCCCGAACTTGTCCATGCCTCCTCCTTAATCCTTGACGACGCTATGGATGAGGACGTATTACGGCACGGAGAACCCACATTTAATGCAGTGTATGCTGACAAGTTCCTCGATGTAGTTGGTTTTGACCTGTCAAAATATTCAAAAGGAAGATACTGGGTACAGCGCGACACCCTAAAGAGCCTCTTTTTTGCCCAAAGGGCAGTGTCTCGCTACAGCTATGCCCTTTCAGTACTTGGGTCTAATATCATATATTCAATGTCATTAGAAGCTCTGCTTAGAAGCCCCTTTGGCCCTAAGGAAAAAGCGGCTGCAATAGAGCTTCACAGCAGGATGTATCAAAAACTAAATGAAGGCCAGCTAATGGACATACTCTACGAGTCCCATCACGCAAACGAGGAAGAGTATCTTGAGATGATACAGAAAAAAACAGGCATTCTCTTCATTTACCCCCTAAGGATAGGCCTGACGTTTTGTGGTGCTGAAGATATCCATATTCTTGACGATTATGCAAAGGCCATGGCAAAGGCATTCCAGATACATGACGATATACTCGGAACGTTCGGGTCAGAGCAGGTGACAGGCAAGCCGTCCTATTCTGACATCACGGAAGGAAAACGGACCCTCATGGTGATAAAAGCCTTTGAAAATGCGGATGCCCGGCAAAAAAAGCGCCTCGAAAGCGTGCTTGGATACGAACACGCGTCAAAGGAGGATGTCATTGAAGTACGCGATATTTTCAAAGACACCGGCGCATACGAATATTGCAACGATCTTGCCCGCTCTTTTGTTGAAAAAAGCAAGGCCTTCGTCCCAGAGGACATTCCAAAAGAACCACGGGAATTCTTTATGGGCCTATCTGATTTTGTAATATCCCGGGATTATTGAAAGTCCTGCTAATGGCGCGATATGGTATTCCTGTGATAATCTTTATGCATTAACACGTTCTAGCTTCCCTTCTCCTTAAGATATACTTTCTTCCTTCCTCCGCAACAAAGAGCAGCACGGCAAAGGGTATCAAAAAGGCCCATTCCTTTAAGCCAAGCGCCTGGGTTCCAAGTATGGACTGAACAGATGGAACATAGACCATCATTAAGATAAGCACCACTTCTATTGCTATTCCAACTAGGATCTTCTTATTTGAAAAAAATCCCTGTTCAAATATGGAGAGCCTTGGGCTCCTTACAACAAAGACATTGGCTATCTGGCATATGATAATTGAAGTAAGGCATATCGTAGTTGCCTTCTGGTAAAGCGGATCTGTAAATGGGAGATCGCCTCCCAGCCATCCGCCCTGGGTAAGGACCCAAAAGAACGCCAGTATCCCTGCCGCAGCCTCTATGGGGCCAACAAAGCCATAAGAGCGAAGAAGCGTGCTTTTCTTTAGCAGGCGTTCTGTTCGGGGGCGGGGCTTTCTCTTCATTACACCTGGTTCAGGCGGCTCGGCCCCGATGGCTATTGCGGGGGCCAGGTCCGTTCCCAGATCAACAGCCAGTATCTGTATCACCGTTAAAGGGAGGGGCACTCCTGCAAGAACGTAGATGATAAAAGGCACTATCTCGGGTATGTTCGAGGTCAGTATGTATGATATGAACTTGCGTATGTTATCAAACACCGCCCTGCCCTCCTCAATAGCGCTTACGATGGAATCGAAGTTGTCATCCACAAGTATCATGTCAGCGGCCTCTTTTGCCACATCTGTTCCTGATATCCCCATAGCAACGCCGATGTCAGCGGCCTTTAGTGCAGGGGCATCGTTGACGCCATCGCCGGTTACCGCAACGACCTCTCCTAGCTCTTTTAGCGCAAGAACAATTCGCATCTTGTGCTCAGGCGTTGCGCGCGCAAATATTATCTCTTTGTTTTGAAATACCTCTAGAAGTTCTGCCTCGCTCATCTTGTTTATCTCTTGGCCCGTAACTATCCTCACATCGTCCGTTTCCACGACCCCTGTGTCCCTTGCTATGGCAGATGCGGTCTGCGGATTGTCCCCTGTGATGATAATTACCCTTATGCCGGCCGTTTTGCACTTTTCAATAGCTCCCCTCACTTCCATGCGGGGCGGGTCCATCATGCCGACCAGGCCGATAAACACCAGCTCAGACTCGACTTCGCTTTGGGCGTATGATCCCTCAAGTTCCCTGTAGGAGAGGGCAATTACCCTTAACGCCCTGTCTGCGAGGGATTTTATGGCACGCTCTATCTCCTCGCGGACCGTATCGGTCAGCGGCTCGGCCTTGCCATTTACCAAAATGGAGGAAGAATAAGGGAGAATCGCTTCTGGTGCGCCCTTTGTATATAGCATGCGCCCGCATGAGGATTCTACAACAACGCTCATGCGCTTTCTTTCAGAATCAAAGGGTATCTGATCTATGCGCTTCCCATCAGGGCGTATGACATCTTTCAGTTTTGCAGAAAGCACTTTTAGCGCCCCTTCTGTCGGGTCGCCTATGATTCCGGGGATTCCGTCAATATCAGACAAGGACGAATCATTGCACATATCCGCACAGGCGATAAGATGGCTCAATTGCCCGATTCCCTGTTTGTCAAGGGGAGTTTCGTCAAACAGTATGCCGCCATGCGGGTCGTATCCCTTGCCGCTTACGCTGTAGTTCTTGTTATTTGCATAGACTGCCTTTACGGTCATCTGATTCTGGGTAAGCGTTCCTGTCTTGTCCGTGCAGATGACTGTTGTTGAACCAAGGGTCTCAACGGAATTGAGTGATTTTATTAGGGCGTTTCGCTTTGCCATGCGCTGGCTTCCAAGGGATAGCGTGAGCGTGACTGTCGGAAGCAGGCCTTCGGGAACGTTTGCAACTATTATTCCTATAGCAAAAATAAATGAAGACCAAAACGTGTTTCCTATCACAAGGCCTGTTGTAAAGAACACTGCCCCAAGAACTATGGCAATAGCAGAGATTATCTTGATGAACTTGGAAATTTCCTTTTGCAGCGGCGTGATGGTCTCCTCTATGTCTGATGTAAGGTCGGCGATGCGGCCAAATTCCGTGGCCAACCCTGTGGCGTAGACAAATGCAGTTCCTGTCCCGGAAACGATAGTTGTCCCTGAAAAGATTATGTTGTTAGATTCGGAAAGGTCTCCCTCGGTCGGTTGGGCCGCGCGCAGCTGTGGTTCTGATTCTCCGGTAAGGATGGAATTGTTCACTTTTAGATTATAAGCTTCTATAAGGCGGGCGTCTGCAGGCACGCGATTTCCCTCTGCAAGCTTTATGCAGTCGCCTGGAACGATGTTATCCCCGGTAACTTCCAGTTCCTTCCCGGAACGTATCACAACAGCGCTAAAGGCAAGCAGCTTTTGCAATGCCTCAACAGCTTTTTCTGCCTTGTACTCCTGATAGAATGTGAACATCCCGTTGATGAGGATTACGGCAATTAGTGCCAGGGCCAAATTAAGCATTCCTTCTCCAGGCGACAATATGTCCCCAAGAATTGCCATAAAGGAGGCCGCCCATAGGAGAAGCGCAAAAAAATTGGTAAGCTGTTTTAGGAACTTCCTCCAAAGCGGTGTGCCTTTCTTTTTCTTGATCTCGTTCTTCCCAAACTTCTCAAGCCTTAGTGCTGCTTCACTCTCGCTTAATCCCTGTTTTGATGTTCCGAGCTCATCGCACAACTCCTTGATATCTAATCTATGAACTTCCATATGCTTCACGCTTTTTTGGGTTTCCACAATATTACATTGCACTCTGAGCTCTTCATCACTTCAATGGCAAAGTCCTTATGTATGAAGGAGGATAACCCTCCTGGCGTGATTTGCAAGAACAGCAGGTCGTGCCTGTTCCTTTTAAGAAAATCAATGACCTCTCCCTTTATAGAATAACATATCTTAGTATAGAGGCGCACCGGAATGCCGTCTTCCTCAAGCCCGCCCTTAAGCGGCGCCATGTATGCCCTCATATTTTTTTTGAATTTTATTTCCTCGTGTTCTGTTAGGAACCTGTCCGGTTGTATCTTGGTGCAGCGCAGCAAGGATACCGACAAGCCATAGAATTTGGCAATCAATCTAAGCGCATAAACCCGCTCTTCAAGAGAGGGGGTTATAACATCAACAGGATAAAGCAATTTGTGGTGCACGCGTGCTGTAGTCGCCTTTACCGACTTTATGATAAACACCGTCTGTGGCATTGTCTTTATCATTTCGTAGGCGATGTTTCTTGAGAACAGGCCCCGCTGCTTTACCTTGCCCCCGGAAGATGCGACAACTACGTCGGCCCCGATATTTTGCGCAACAGACCGTATCTGGTCCAGGCGGTCCCCTGTAGCTGTTATGATATCATATTTGAGCCCCCGTCTCTTGGCGATCCTTTCAAGGCGGCCCAATGATTCACGGGGGATGGACGTCGCCCCGTCATTTACATTAAGGATAGAAAATTGTGCATTGGACTGAATGGCTATGCCCATGGCATACTTTGCTGCAACCTCGCTATCGTATGAACCATCCACACAAGTTAGGACATGGAAATACATAGTGTGGTATCTGCAGGAGGATTAAAATTCTTTTCTGAAATATTCATGCGGTCGATGGTCATATTATCACGTAGGCATACTCCTGGCCAGGAGGCACGCTTCCAAAACAATATGTTACAAATGAATAGTGCCCATCATAGGCTGCGCCCACTATGTTGAAGTTGGTGGTGCTGCCATTTTCCCACTCCACATATATGGGGCTGTTTTGGTGTATGTGGCCGCTAAAGACGTAAGGGACGTCGTATGCCATGCAGAGCTCCAGGAAAGGGCCTATATTATATGACACAGTATCATAAGCATATACGACGGGATAGTGGCAGTAAATGAGATTTGTTGTATTATTCCATGCCCTGAAAAACGCATCCAGCTCTTCTATCTGGCTAGTGTAAAAACCAGAACCATAGGCAGATTTTCCAATGCTCTCTATTATTGAGGAATAGAGGGGTGCATTTCCCAAAGCCGCATATATCTCATCATAGTTTTTTGTGTTTTTTATAAGAAATGGCAGTATCTGGTTTTCAAGGGGGTTTGTATTTATGGGGTTGTCATGTCCTGTGTTTAAGAGCACGATATTTATTGGATCTACGCATTGCATGCCCAGTGCTTCTGAAAGGTCTATTGTTGTTAGGGGCGAATAGTTCATAGCTTCTATAAATTGCTGCCCTATGCCTTCATCATCCAGCCACGTCCACAGATAGAATGGGTGTTCACGATAGTCGTGATTGCCTACAGTATCATAAATCGGGACATTGCCAAATTCAGTTTGCAGCAATGACTTGAACGCCTCGTAACCAAGATATGTCCTTTCCCATTCCGGGTGCACTTCCTCCTGCCACAGGATTGTCTTGTAGCTGTCGCTCTCCGTTGCCCAGTTGACCATATCCCCGGTTACCACTATGGCGTCTGTTACTAGGCCCAAACCCATAATATGGCCATTTATGCCTTCCACGAACCCGGCGGCATTATCCCAGATGTAAGTGTCATAGGCCTTTCCATAAAGGATGTCATCCCCTAATGGTGCCAGAAGGTGTAGATCTGAAAGCTGCAGTATAGTTACCCTGCCAGACTCATAAGCGCCGCAGTCAAATTCCTTTCCCTGCGGGCGCGGCACGCCGTTGCAATCGTTTACGACCTGCCCCGGGTAACGGGTCGTGGCGTCTATGCCGGCATCGATGCACGGGGAGTATATTGTGAGCCTATAGTCCCCATTTCCTGCAAATAGCGGGTCCTTGGACATATTTCCATCTGTTTTGGTAAGGTCGGCATAAGCATAGTTCCCTAAACTGTTGCCCCATACGTTGTTATGTGAGAATATGTTGTTAATGCCATAACCATCAATGCCATGCCCCTCATTTGATGTAATTATATTGTTTGTTGCCATCATGTCAAGGGAGGCGCCAAATAAGGTGCGCCACACTATCCCCGTTCCGCTGTTATTTGAGATGGTGTTGTTTGTCGCAACGACTATCGTCTCAGATTTTTGCAGGGAAAAAGAGCTAATGCCATTTCCGCTGCCAGATATCAATGTGTTTGTGCATGTAACAGCAAGCGATGTTTTGCAAATCGACATTGTGATTATGCCGTTGCCATTGTCCAGCAGCTTAGCTGACGCAATGTCTGCCCTGGCGTCCCCAAAGACGCTTCTTGCGATGATCCCTACGTAGGAGTTGCCCGCTATCGTAACATGCGAAAATAAGGCAGCAGCATCCATTATGTGCACACCAACAATCCCCCCTGTAATAGTGCAGCTATCCAGATGCATAATTGCGCCGCTTTTAACCACAAAAACTGCACTATCGCTCCCTGTGGCATCGATAGTTACGCCACCTTCAATGAACATCTCCTTTTCCCTTACATATATTGGGAACTCTTGTGTGCTACAATCATAAATCCCTGAAAGAAGATGAATTGTGCAAAGTTCACCTGCACTATCTATGGCATCCTGGACAGATGAGAAGTGTGTAGTTCCCCACCCGCTTACGGACGGATCAAACATTGGATTTACATACAGGTCTTGGGGTTGGGCAAATGACGTGGTGGGCATTAAAGTAATTACCAGCAGCAGGGACAGTGCAATTAAAAGCAGACGCATTACGTACAGATAATAATCTAAAAGGATATATAATTTGTTATATCAAAAAACAAAGGAAAAATGAGAATGGCAATCTAAAAAAAAACGGCATTCTCGATAATCTTACTTCCTAAGAGCATCCAAGGTCTTTTTCAGGCATTCCAATGTGGCGTATATCTCTTTTTCCCCAACAATTCCCATGTGCCCTATGCGGATAATGCTTTTCTTGAGGTGCGCCTGCCCCCCTGCAATCACTATGCCGTACGTGTCAAGCATTGTTTTTCTTATTGCCGCAGGATCGATGCCATCAGGGACCTTTAGTGCAGTAACAGTGGCTGAGCAAACTTCCTCTGATGCAGGGAAAATCTCTAGTCCCATTGATTTGGCCTCCTTTCTGACAATTGTCGCCAGGCGCCTGTGCCTCTCATTACGCTTTTCAAGCCCCTCTTCCTCTATTATGTCTAGTGATTCCTTTAGTCCGTATATAAGCGATACAGGGGGCGTGTATGGCGCATGCGCCTTATCATCCTTATACTGCTTCAGATTAAGGTAGTAGGTAATGCTATCTGTACTATCTATAGCTTTCCACGCCTTCTTGCTTACGGATATAAAAGCAAGTCCCGGGGGCATGGCAAAGCATTTCTGGGAACCTGCTGCACATATATCCACATTCCAGCCGTCCGTATCAAACTCATCTCCTGCCAGGGCGGATATTGTATCAACTATAAAAATAGCATTTGTGTTCTTTACTATCTCGCCTATCTCTTTCACAGGATTTCTAACACCAGTAGATGTCTCGTTGAAGACCATTGTGACGGCCTTTATGTCCGGATGCTCCAAGAACGCTTCCCTCACTTTTATGGGGTCGATTGCTTTTCCCCATTCAAACTCTAGAACTATTGCCTTCGCCCTAAAGTTATCTGCGATCTCCTTGAACCTTTCTGAAAACTTCCCATTTACAAGGCAAAGGACCTTCTCGCCTTCCCCTACAACGTTTGCAAGCCCGGCTTCCATAGCTGCAGTGCCTGACCCGCAGAGTATAAAGACATCATTTGATGTGCGAAATACTTTTTTGAGTCGCTCTATCTGCTGCATGTACATCTCCGAGAACACCTTTCCTCTATGGGGAAGTATAGGCGCGCTCATCGCACGTACAACACGTGAAGGCACTATTGTGGGACCGGGTATCATAAGTAACAGTTCGCCAGTCATGTGATTCACCATAAAAATACCTTGTCGATGCATTATAAATCTTTTTATAGCCACCTCTTACTCAGCTCTAAAGTTAACTTTTTAACTTTATAAAAATGACAATGGCTTTATAACACTTCTTTTCACGTGTTTTTGTCAAATTCAGGTTATTATTCTTTTATCAATCTATTTTTGATTTTTATTTTGAAAAATGAAAGAGGGGAATTAAAGAGGTGAACTTCATTTTTCAAAACTCCTTATTATATTTTTCCTTTCTTTGCTCTGTTTTTATGGATTTGTTTATGTTTAGCCTTTGTTACAACTCTAGTATTTTTCTTTGTAGTTTTCCCGCCTTCGGCAACTGGTTTTACATGATGTAACTCTTTACCTTTCGGAAGTTTACCTTTGGCATATCCTTTTTGTTCAATTACTTTTGCAACCTTTTTAGGATTACGCTCTTTTTTGACGGCTGTTTTTGATACTGTTCTTTTTTTCATACTACTCTCTCCCCGTTTTTGGTGTTGTATTAAAATAAAATAAATGTTTCTGTGAAAAGGAGAGATTAAGAAAATGCGCTCTGGAATTCTAGTTTACTTAATTCCATATTTATCTTTCTCATTTTGTGTTTATGATATTAACTTTTTCCATCCGCCTTTTCTTGCATGAAAAATGTGTGACCCCAAATTGCTTTGATCTTACAAACGGAGTAATATACTGATTTAGAAGTATGATATACATTTTGTTAGAAGATTATACACAAATATTATAAAGTATCGTTTTTTCTATGAAAATTATGAAAAGAACACTTCAAATAACTATAGCCGCAGTGTTTGCAGCATTGGCTTTTATTTCGCGAGCCTATCTTCCTGCAATACCTATAATCCCTCCGATAGTATTTGATTTCAGAGGTTTCTTTGTGTTCTCTGGTGCAGCACTTGTGTCACCGCCTTTTGCTCTTCTTATAGGCCTTTTCTCTGGCATCCCCGCAGCACTGCCCTATGTCGACATGACTGCATTCGGGCTTGCGGCAGTTACTGTAAGCATACTGGCGATTAAACTCAAATGGTGGGCAATACCTTTTGGACCAGTTGTTGGGGTCTTAGCAGCAGCCGCCATATTGAGCTACAACGGCTTAATGCCATTTAAGGTTGCCATCACAGCGCTTGCGCCAAGGGTTGCCATAAATACTGCTCTTTCGATCGCATTTGTGTGGTATATGCATAAAAATAAGCAGATATCATCGATGCTTGAACTGCGCCACAAATAATAAAAGAAAATATCTGACTTTAAAATTATTTCTTTTTTTTCATATTATCTATTTATACCCCTAATTTCCATTCTGCATACAGGCATTTAACGCCTCTTCATGAATAAAAACGCATATACCATAAGATTTATAAACATACTACAAAATTGGAAAACTGGAGGGAATTTCATAGCATGGACATCAAGGAAATTCATACCGATAAGTGAAGAGGAACAAATTTCGCGAATAAGAATGCCAAAGAACGACGAGGTCATCGGCGTTATCGAGCAACGAATGGGCTTTGGAAAGATGAGTGTACAATGTCTTGACAATAATACGCGCCTATGCAGGGTTAGAACAAAAAAGAAAGGCAAGACATGGATAATAGAGGGCGACGTGGTCCTTGTCAAACCATGGGAACTACAAAGCCACATACGCGGCGACATAATATTCAAGTACACAAAAGCACAAAGCAACTGGTTGCGCAGGAAAGGAATTTTAGATTTTGAATGAATTTCACAATTAATTTATTATATCTAATTTTATTTTGTGTTTGTTATGCCTCGGTGGCTTAGCCTGGTATAGCGGCCGCCTCGTAAGCGGCAGGTCGGGGGTTCAAAGCCCCCCCGGGGCTCTAACTATAAGATCCTCATGACATTTTACAGAGACTTGACTTTATTTGCATGTGCAATCAGCATTCTCGACAAGTTTTGCAAGAGAGTTCTTGTTCCCGCAAGAAAGGCATATCAGGTAGTAGTGATGGGGGCAGCCTTTCTTGTGCATGGTTTCCTCATATATTGTGGCATCTGAAAAAGTTTCCTTACAATATATGCAAAATCTGCTTTTAAGAGTAAAATCCTCTATACGCTTTTTTGATACTATCGGGGAGAGGGCCATAAATAATAATGGTGCCTTTGTAATTATATATCTTTACTATTTGATAGAGCAGTCATGGAACATGAAAAAGAAAAATAAACATTTTGCTTTATAAAATATACAAAATATTATATGGGTTAAAAACATGACAGACATAAGGTGTTTAGGATATGAATGAGAAAGAACAGTTCACACTACTTAAGAAAAATTTAACATATTGCTACAAACATGCCCCCCATTATAAAAGATCCTTTAACGAGGCGGGCGTTTGTCCTGATGATCTAAAAAGCCTAGAAGATCTCTCAAAAGTTCCTTTTCTACTCAAAAAAGACCTGCGTTCATACTACCCGACAGGCATCCTGGCAGTAAACAAGAGAAGCGTGGTGCGCTACCATGCCTCATCCGGCACAACAGGCAGGCCAACTGTTGTGTCCTACACAAAGGCTGACATAGATATATGGGCGGATATGGTGGCGGATTGCCTCAAAATAGCAGGCGTACATGACGGGGATATTATACAAAACTCATATGGATACGGCCTTTTCACGGGGGGTCTTGGGCTCCATTACGGGGCTGAAAAGCTTGGTGCTTCTGTAGTGCCCACAAGCGGCGGCAATACAGCAAGGCAAGTGCAGATAATGAAAGACTTCAAAGTGGATGTTTTGTGCTGCACCCCCTCTTATGCGCTTTATCTGTCTGAAGTCGTAGAACAGTCCGGCACGGACCCAAAGGAGCTTCCGCTAAGGACAGGGATATTCGGGGCAGAACCCTGGTCCGATAGTATGAGAAAAAAAATAGAGGATGCATTTGATATCAAAGCTTATGACATATACGGCATGAGCGAGCTAGGCGGGCCTGGTGCAGGAATGGAGTGCACATTGCAAAACGGGCTTCATATCTGGGATGATAAATACATTGTTGAGGTCATAGACCCGAAAACTGGTGAAACGCTTCCTCCAGGGAAAAAAGGCGAATTGGTGTTCACATCATTATGGAAAGAGGCATCGCCTGTCATAAGATTCAGGACAGGGGACATATCATATATGTATGAGGACGAATGTTCCTGCAAAAGCAGCGTACAACGCATTGGAAGATTGTTAGGAAGAACGGATGATATGCTTATCATACGCGGCGTCAACGTCTTCCCGAGCCAGATAGAGCACGTTCTCTCAAACATAAAAGGCGTTAGCGGGCACTACCAAATCTATGTGGAAAGAAAAGGCATGCTGGATGAAATGGAAGTATTCGTTGAGGTAACAGAGGAAATATTTAACGATTCGATGGGCGACATACTAGAACTGCGCCATGCCATCGAGGATAAGATGTACGCCGTGCTCAACATACATGTCAAAGTAACGGTTGTAGAGCCAAGCACCATTCCCCGAAGCGAGGGAAAGGCAAAACGAATAATAGACAAGAGGTTGATGTAAAATGGTCTTTCAGATCTCAGTATTTTTGGAGAACAAGCCAAACAGGCTGTATAGCTTTACGAAAGTATTGAATGAGGCAGATATAAATCTCCGCGCAGCAATGATAGCCGAAACAGGCGAATTTGGAATAGTGCGCGCAATAGTTGACGATCCTGATGCAGCATATGATGTGCTAAAGAAAAACAACTTCACAGTGAAAAAAACACAGGTCGTGGGTGTGGAAGTAGATGATGCCCCCGGCAACTTGTCAGAAATAGCGCGCGTGTTGGGCGATGATGGAATAAACATAATATATATCTACGCGTTTAGTATATCCGGGCAGAACAAGGCATTCCTCATACTAAAAACAGACAACATAACCCGCAGCAGAGATGTGCTTGCAGACAAGCTGGGACTTCGGATAATAACACAAGAGGATATTATCAAACTGTGAATGTGAAAAATAACTATTTGGATAAAGTAAGTTCATAGGCCTAGAAATGCAACGTTAAGTAACCAAGGGACTTTGCACATGATAATATTGCCTAAAAAAATATTATCTCATACAAATACCTGATAATATTCCGCCTGTCATAAGTCCAAACATCAAGGCGAAGTTGTACATTCCCATCAAAGTCCCTGATGAGCGTTGTGTTGATGCCTTGGACACGAACGACAAGTTCAGTTAAGCAAGAGAATATACCATGCACACTTACTGCACATTTAAATATGTTTTTCACAAACCTAATTTGTACATTATGCTCAAATTGAAGAGTTGTAATTTGTCTATTACACGGGCTTTTTTTATGCTTTTCTCAATAGCTTCATCTGCTAACTCAACAAAATCAATTAGCTTATCTAAAACCTTTCTGAGTGATGAATCCATTAATTATTTTTTTATCTTGATTTTTAATATATTTTTTCTCGAATTTTCTGAACACGTATTTTTTGTGCAAAGTCTGAAAAAAGGGAATAAATTTAAGAATATTTAATCTGTATTTATATTAATTTTTAAAAATAATTAAAATAAAGCAAAGAAATATGTATTATGGCCCATTAGAATCTTTCAAAAGGGATGATTCTAATTAAAGAAATTTTCCTTAAAATAAGAGGGTGGAATACTAAATGAAAAATTTTGAAATATTGAGTCAATATAATAGAAGAGATTTAAGAAAATTGGCCAAAGGAAAAATATCAGAAATCGTTGGCATAAATTCTGAAAAAGTATTAATCAACCTCAGTAAAATATTGGGCAACTATGAGAGCATTAGAAATAATATTGAATTTAGAAAACCTCCGGCGCATACAATTCTCGAAGTCTTATTTGATGCCCCAAATCGTCTTGTAAAGTTTGAGGATTTGAAGCCAATAGTTATAAAAAAAATCAAAGAATACCAAAAATTATCAAAAGATATGGATTTTGATGACTCAGCTAAAAATTATCATTTGTATGCTAAAGTATTGAATACTGCTTGGGAGTATGAAGGAGATTTATTGCCTGCCGAGGCAAATATATTAAGAGTGCTTAGAAAAGAATTGAATATTTCAAAAAAAGATCATCAGTATATTATGGCTCATCCCAAAATCAATAGACTAATTTTTAACGAAGATATGTATAGGAATGAAATAGAATATTTATCAAGAGAAGGCATAATTCTGATTTACAAAAAAGATAATGATGATTATTTTGTTTTATCTGAAGAGACAGTAGAGAGTCTCAATGAATTATGGGGAATAGAACTTGAACCTGATCAATTTTTAAGATTATTAAATATATTTAACAATATCCAATTGTCTAAAATATTGAAATCATTTGAGTTACCTTGTTATGGTAAACAAGAAGAGAGGATTAATCGAATTTTTTCTAATGAATTAAAACCCAGCAAGATATTATACTCCTTATCTAATGAGAACTTATCCTCTTACTTGAAAATAATTAATCTTCCCCCATATGGAAAGAAAGAGGAAAGAGTATTAAAAATAATTGACCATTTCAAATCCAACAAAGATTTAGAAAAACCAGAACCAGAGAAGAAAAAAGAAGTAGTAGTTGAAGAGAAATTATTATCCGAGGAAAAGCGAATAGACTTGTTGTCAAACTTAAACGTTGAACAACTGTACACAATAGTAGAAAAACTAGATCTCCCAAAATCGGGTCCAAAAAAAGTTCGCATTGATAAATTAGTTAACAGTCGATACAATATAAGGACTATTTTAAATTGTCTTAAGATAGATGATATAAAAGATATATCCAATAAAATAGAAGCAAAATCTTATGGACCTAAATCGGATCAAATTAATAACTTGATTTCTTACTACCGAGAGATAATCACTAAAGAAAGTACGTTGCCTACCAAACAATTATTTAATCATTACGACGAATTAAGCTGTCAAGACAAACGAATATATCCTAAAGAAGACAATTTGGGGGAAATAAATACAGCGACAATTGCAATAGACTTTGAAAGAGTGACTAAGTATATATTCAAAAACATTTTCAAATTAGAAACGAAAACCCAAAGGTTTGGAAAGGAAGAACCTGATGGTACTATCATAGATGATGAAGGAAATATTTTTTTCTATGAGTGCAAAACGGTGTTAAATCCACCCTACACTCTGCCAATCGCTCACAGATTACAAATTAGGAATTATATTCAGAAAATTTCAGGAACAAAATATGAAGAAAATTTCAAGGGTTACATTATAATTTCGCATAGTTTTTCAGATAATATCAGAAAAAAACTTCAAGAAATAGAATCCCCCATAGATGTTCCAATAAGTGTTATTGAAGCAAATGATTTGGCTGCTTTTGCTTCTAAATGGAAAATAGATTATCCAACAGATACATTTCCAATTAAACAAATCGTAAAAAATTGGAAAATTGCCACTAGAGATTTTGAAAAGGTTTTACGATAAGAAACAATCCATGAAAAATATTAAGAAATTCAATTTATTCACACTTTTTACTGCATTAGCTAAGATAAGCACTTCTTAGTTTTATGAAGCTCTTACATTTTTTCATATTTTCAATGCATTGTGATATCCTCTACCCACAGCAGTTAACAATGTTTACTTGTATTACATTTTTAATTATTCCGGAGAATATAACGAGTTATTTCCGGGGGTAATGATGGCTTTCGTTGTCGCTATTTTCTTTTATGTATTTAAGGAATATATTAATGCACCAGATATATTATTAAGAAAAGATTTTATTTATTTACTAAATAATGGCAAATATGCTATAAAATTGGAGGCATTGCCTATTAGAGATATTATTCTCCTAGATGTAAAAATATATTGTTTTAAAAACATTAATCAAGAAAAATCTTTTAAAAAAAGAATTAATTCAATCTTAAAAAAAGACACATATCATACAGACCAGATTTATCAAATCCCAGTAATACTACAAGATAAATACATAGTCTTAGATAGAGAATCTGTATATTATGAACATTACTTAATTATTGATATTAATATTAGTAGTAAAATTGATTTAATATCTTATTTAAAAGAAAAAAAGAATATTGATACCTTAAAAATTACAATTATTTTCACTAATAACAACAGTAATATATGCCATAAATCATATTTTATAAATTTAAATGACACTGAAATTAAAAAAATAGCTAAAGATATTAAATCAATACATTTAATGTGATAGTAATATTAGCTATTTTTTAAATAAAGATTTTTTGTTCAAACTTTCCAATTAAATGCACGAGATGTAATTAATGTGTAAAACTCAATCAAAGATTAAATTTTTATTTATTAGAGATATAAAAAACTAGGAGGGGATAAAATTAAGAAAAATACCACCATAATAATAATTATTATAATATTGTGCCTTTCTGCTGTTTGTATCGGTACAGATAGCGATAACGATAATGAGACCACTACAACTACACCCCCAACGACGACGATTGTTCCAACTACGCCTTCTGAACATATGTATTACTCTCAATTAGATATAACAAGTGTAACATCTAATAATAACAAAATAACTATTGAAGGAACAACAGACCTTCCTTCAGGTTCAACTTTGATTGTAGGTGTAAAACTAGCAAATCTCGAACCAGAGGACACCTGGGTTGGTGTAGATGCACATGCAGAAGTTTCCAATGGAAAGTTTTCTGTAACTATGGATACCATCACAAACCCTGCTTTTGCAAAAGGCCCCTATGTTGCTTCAGCATTTTTTACTCCAAAGAATCAGGAGCAAAATGTTATTGACTGCGTTGGAGAAAATGGAGAATATTTGACTGGTGAGCATCTTCTTTTTGGAAATTGGAATATGTTGGAAGTAGAAGTTACTGTAGATTCACTAAACCTAAATATTCAAACTGAATACCCTATGGTAAAAGCTATAAATTATCCTTCTCACTCTGCGGAACGTGCTTTAGCCGAGTTTTTAATTTCGTGGCAAAATGAAGATTGGGAAAGAATGGCATCTTTCACTCAAAAAACGTGGAAACATGGTGAAGACGATCCCAATGATATAATGTGGGCATGGTTTGGATTCATGGAGTTACAAGGAGTTGAGATAAATAGTGTGGTTCATACTAGTGAATGCGTAACTGATATTTCATTCACAATGTATTATATAATATTTAATGATGTAAAATCTGAAACGAGAGTAGCTCGGGTGATATGCGAAACAGAACCATATACACCAGACCCCTCTGGTGAATGGGGTGTTAATCCAATCTCAATATTGTCATAGAATGAACAAAAAAATATTGGGATTATCCCAATATTTCTTTTTTTCCGTGTCATTAATACAAAGGTCATAAGTAATTTTTTTAAATAGATCCCCAGAATCATGATGGATTTTCACAAAAATTAGATATAATACTTCTATTCCTAAAAATGTTTTTTTATATGGGTAATTGTTTATATTACATTTTTTATTGTCTCCAAATGTTAATATGCGGGTTCTAATGCAGTTGATCTACTAACCAACTTTTAATTTCTATCTATTTTTCGTAAATTAGATTTTAGAAAAACAAATATATTACTAGCGCCCTTCATAAAACATTTCTATAGGCAGATTTAATAAGAATGCCCACAGTCATTTTCATATGAAAATTCAAAATATTTTGGCAATAGCAGTCGTCTGCTCACTGCTTCTTATCTCAGGATGTATTATAGAAGGGGACGCTGCAGAAGAGTGCGCTCCGTGTGATGTTGAAGTAAAGATACTTGAATCCTCCGCCTTTGACAAGCAGACCATAGCAGAGCTAGAATCACAAATTGAAGCCCTTAGAACACAATCACTTGACCCTGACGGCAATATAGCCCTAGTGCGCCTCTACGGCGTTCTTGGGCAAGAGGACGTCGGCACTTTCAGAGAGTTATTAGTCCATATCGGTGATAGCAATAAGTATTCTGCTGTTGTTCTCTGGATAGACTCCCCCGGAGGAGGGGTCGGCACTACATCTGAGATGTACAAGGAAATACTAAAGCTAAAATCAAAGAAACCTGTGGTCATATTCTCAGGGGATATGATAGCATCAGGCGGCTACTATCTGGCATGCGCAGGCGATGTTATAATCGCTGATGCAGACTGCCTTGTAGGAAACATTAGTGTCATCTATACGCACACAGACGCATCACAATACTATAGGGACTTCGGTCTAAAGATAACTGTCATAAAAACAGGTGAGTACAAGGACATAGGCGCCGACTGGCGGGCACTTACCCAAGAAGAGTACGACTGGATAGAAGGGATGGTGTATGACGAATACAACAGATTCGTTCGCGTTGTTGCAATGGGGCGAAACATTACCCTCGAAGAAGCGCTAAAGCTATCTGACGGGAAGATATGGACCGCAGAAAATGCGCTTAATGAAAGCTTGATCGATAGTGTCGGCGATCTTGAGGCAGCAATAAAAATGGCAGAGGATCTAGCGGGGCTTATAAAAGCAGAAGTGGTACCGTTCGAAATGTGGGACGAAGGCTCAGTAAAGTCAGCCGAGTACTACAATCCTCTTCGGTACCAGTGGGAAGCAACGCTGAATAACCCATTTAACTAGAAAATTCTACTTCCTCGAGTTCGGGGAAGTACTTCCCTACTTCCTCTTTCAATATTGTTCGTATGGCTTCCTCAAGCTCCTTCTTGATGCCGGGCACCTTTAAGACAGCCTTGCCTTCCTCTATTGTTATGGTGGTCTTCGGGTTATAATATCCCATGT
Source organism: Methanomicrobia archaeon (assembly GCA_030603445.1). Lineage (GTDB taxonomy): Archaea > Methanobacteriota_B > Thermococci > Methanofastidiosales > NM3 > NM3. The sequence goes on from JAUVXU010000004.1 coordinate 30,892, forward strand.
GCAGCTCAAGGAGTGCCTTAAGCTTGTTTTCGGTCCCTTCTATAACGGACAATATCTTCACAGTGTACTCAAGTGTTCTTCCTGCCAGAGAATGGTTAAAGTCTATTGTAACACGGCCAGAGGATACGCTCTTTACAGTTGCCCATTTTCCCCCTATGTCCATGCTTAGGCCAGGGCGCGGCATTACGCCTTGTCGTGAGAATTCCCTCATAGGGACTGTTGTTACTAGTTTTGGGTCACGCTTTCCAAATCCAAGGTCAGGAGTCACTCCTATAACCCTTTCCTCTCCGATCTCCATCTCCAGAAGCGCCATGTCAAGGCCTTCTATTACATGCCTTGCCCCGACAATGACCTTGACGGGCTTGTAAATCCTATTCTTCTCATACAGGCCGTATTCCTTTGCCTTCTCTTCGTTTGTAACATCGAAGTACTTTCCTGTGTTCTTGTTCTTTGAGATATAATCAATCTCGACAAAATCTCCTTCTTTCATCAATTCACCTGCATGAAGTTTATGGATGCAGTTTAAAAATATAACGCTCATTCATATTTTCGCAGATATGCGCCCTTATCAATGATATTTGCAAGCAGTTTTCCATTGAATACGGCAAATCCAAGGAACTCACCATCAGACGATCCAACTAGCTTTCTGCCCAGCGATTCGCCTTTCGGGAGGTTCTCTTTGAATATGTCGCGCCCGTACAAAAAGAGCTGCGAAAGCTTTTCGTCAAGAACTATCGTATTTTTTTGTGCAGCGGGGTAAATTATCGTCCCAAATTCCAGGGATGATCGAAAAGCCCCCTTTACAAGCTCACCTATCTTTATGCCCTCATAAATGGGCAAAAGGTGTAAATCCCCCAATATCTCCTCCATTAGTTCTCCTGGCAAAAAGACCTCTCTAAAGCGGCCTTCCAAAACAATGGCACCTCCAAATGGCAGGATGTCATTTGGCACCATAAAATAATCAAGTACTGCATATAGTTTCTGCAGCTCATGTTCTGTTATTTTCCTTACCTTCATAGAAAAACCGTGTGAGTGCCATTTCAAGGCGGATGCGCTGTATCAAGGGGATAAGCCATGCTGGCATCGGTGCCTTTTCTGTAGTTTCTACCCCCGGGCACGCAGTATCGATATAGATGTAAACTATGGTGCCGTCCGGAAGCTTATATGCGTTATTCGTGCTCCCATCAAATGGTTTTGGGTATGATGCAAATGGGAACAATCTGCACACGACAGGTTTTTGGTCGTGTATGCTGCATTTCATGTCGTTTTGCAAAACGCATCCGCCGTCCCACTCGCGATGGGAAAGCACAAAGCTCTGAATGTTAATAAGATACTCTGCAAAGTCCATGTCCCCGACAATACGCTGCAAACGGTCCAGATCGTTTTTTGTAAGCGGAATAATCCTGTTATGGCAGCATTCTCCGCAAACCTTGCATTCATACTTTTGGCCAGTATAGGGCACAAGATGTTCTTTCACAATAAATAATAGAAAAGAAAAAGATAAAAAAGGTTTTGTTTAAAGCTCCGAAAGTTTTACAAGGCGTTCCCAGCGCTTGTCAAGCTCTGTTTGGATGCTGTCAAGGAATTCCTTGTTCTTTGGTGCCAGCAAGTGCTTGAATCTTCCCTGTGTCTTAATATAGTCTACTAAGGGTATCTTCTCCTTCTTGCCTGCTGCAATGAGCTTCGACTGCCCGGTAAGCGAGTATTTGTCATCAACGACCTCATATAACGGCCAGAAACAACAGTCCACTGCAAGCTTGGCAACTTTTATGGCCGCATCGTTAGGATGCCTCCACCCTCTAGGGCACGGAGCCAGCGTGTTCATGAACTTTGGGCCCTCTATCTCCATTGCTTTTTCTACCTTTTTTATTAGGTCCATGTAGTAGCCAGGGGATGCCTGTGCCACGTATGGCAAGTGGTGTGCCGCCATTACCTCTGTTAGGTCTTTTGGATACTCCTTCTTACCAGGAATGACCGTCCCTGCAGGAGACGTCGTGGTAGCCGCACCCATGGATGTTGCGGATGACCGCTGGATACCTGTGTTCATGTATGCCTCGTTGTTGTAGCACACGTAAAGCATGTCATGGCCTCTTTCCATTGCTCCGGAAAGCGACTGTATGCCTATGTCGTACGTACCGCCATCGCCGCCAAATGCTATGAACTTTATCTTCTTGTCAGCAGGGATCTCGCCGGTGCGCTTACGTGCTCGAAACATTGCTTCAGCACCGCTTATCGTCACAGCCGAGTTCTCGAACGCGTTGTGTATGAACGGATTCTTCCATGCAGTGTATGGGTAAAGCGTCGTTGACACCTCAAGACATCCTGTGGAGCAAGATGCTACAACAGGGTAGTTGGTCGCCAGCAGTATCTGCCTGACTATTATAGACGCCCCGCATCCTGCGCAAAGCCTGTGTCCGCCGGTGAGGCGCTCCTCTCTTTCTGAAAGCTGTTTTAGATTTGCCATATCAATCACCCCTCACTCCAAGGTACTGTATGTCACCAATCATCTTGTCAGGTGCACTGATCAGTTTGTTAAATACTCCTTCTATTTGGTCTGCGCTAATATCTCTTCCGCCAAGGCCGTATACATAACCAGTTATGCCTGGCTTGTCGTTAACATCGTAAAGCGCGTTGCGCACTTCTGTGAACAGCGGCCCGCCAAAGGCCCCGAATGATTCCGACCTGTCCAGGACGGCTATCCTCTTGACTCCGGCAAGCTGCTCTGCTATCTGCTTTGCAGGGAAAGGCCTAAACAGCCTAAGCTTAAGAAGGCCCACTTTCTTGCCTTGTGCACGCATCCTGTCCACAACGAACTTTGTGGTTCCTGCAGTGCTTGACATACAGATGATAACATAGTCTGCATCATCAAGATGATAAGATTCCATTATGCCATATTCGCGTCCAGACACTTTGCCATATGCCTTCATTTCCTTTTCTATGATAGGCAGCGCCTTTTGCATCGCATCCACTTGCTGCCTCTTGTGCTCGAAGTAGTAGTCGAATAGGTCAAGCGGACCGTAGGTAAGCGGATTGTCAACATCAAGGAGCGGATACATCGGCTCGAACTTGCCTATATAATCCTGCACGACATCATCATCCAGAACATCTACGCGCTCTACCTTATGTGATGTAATAAATCCATCAAAGTTCACCATCACCGGGAGTTTGATGTCCTTGTGCTCTCCTATCCTGCATGCCTGGAACATCGTATCATAGACCTCTTGGGCGTTCTCATTGAACACTTGTATCCATCCGGAGTCCCTGACGCCCATCGCATCAGAGTGGTCGCAATGTATATTTATCGGTCCTGAAAGTGCCCTGTTCATGACGCACATCGTCATTGGAAGTCTTAGTGATGCTGCGATGTACACTACCTCGAACATGAGGGCCAGGCCGTTTGCGGCTGTGGATGTTATTACCCTTCCTCCTGCTGCGGCAGCGCCGATGCAAGCACTCATTGCAGAGTGTTCCGACTCCACACAAATAAGCTCGGTGTCGACCTCGCCATTTGCAACATACTCGCTGAACTTCTCCATCATCAATGTCTGCGGGGTTATTGGATAGGCTGCAACAATGTGTGGGTTTATCTGTTTTGTAGAGTATGCGGCCGCGAAGTTTCCTGAAATTGCCATTGGTTTTGCCATTTATTCATCCCCTCCTTCCTGCACCATCTCTATTGCATCAAAAGGACAGACCTCCATGCAGATGCCGCATCCCTTGCAATAATCGTAATCTATCCCTATTACCTTCTTGTCTTTGATTATCATAGATGTGTCAGGGCAGCATATCCAGCAGAAGAGGCATTGCTTGCACTTGTCCTCATGAAATATTGGTCGCTCTGTACGCCAATCTCCTGTAAGGTACTCTGCCGCATTGCCTGCCTCAAGGATAAGACCGCCCATAGGCACCTCTTTCCATGTCTTCTCACTCATTGTTCCACCCCATTGTAAGCGGCCATAATTGCTTCCTTATTTGCCAAAACGGCCTTTTCTGGAAGCTTTTCCTTAAACTTCTCCACTGTAGCAGCAAGGAAATTGTCAATTCCAACTAGTCCTGTGATCTTTACCAGTGCGCCAGCACATGATGTGTTTGCAACAGGCCTGCCTATCTTCTCAAGTGCCAGCTTAGTGGCATCTAGAGCATAGACCTTTCCCTTGAATTTTAGTATCTTTTTTAGGGATTCTAGATCCTTGGAATAGTTTACAAGAATTATCCCGTCATCTGACAATCCTTCTGTAACGTTTACCTGCCCCAGCAACGTCGGGTCTAGCACGACCACGATATCGGGGGTGTATACATGACTGTGGATTGTTATTGGTGCTTCGCTTATCCTGGTAAATGCCTTAATCGGCGCACCCATTCTCTCTGGGCCAAACTCAGGGAATGCCTGTATATAGTTTCCTTCAAGCATCGAAGCTTCAGCAAAAAGCTCTGATGCAGTAACTACACCCTGGCCCCCTCGTCCGTGCCACCTAATTTCAATAAGTCCCATTTATATCTCCTCTCCAAAGCATTTTTCCTTCTTCTTCAAAAGCTCCCATTCAGCATCCACAGATGATTGTATCTGCTGAATAGTTGTTTCATCGAGTTTTCTGAATCTGCCTTGTGTTCTAAAGTAATCTATTATATTCTTCTTTTTATCATCACGAATTCGTTTGTTTATTTTATATTTTCCGTCCGTTACTTCGTATATCGGGAAAATACACGTCTCAGTTGCAAGACGAGCAATTTCTATTGTTTTCTCTGGAGGGTATTTCCAGCCTGTAGGACATGGGGCCAAAATCTGCATATAGCAGGGGCCCTCAATCTCTTTCATCTTCACTGCTTTTCGTATAATGTCTTCAGGGTATGCCACTGAAGCAGTGCAAGTATAGGGTATCTCATGAGCTACCATGATCTCGACAATATTTTTCTTTGGCGTCTGTTTCCAGGCCTTTGTTGAGCCAACAGGTGTTGTTGTTGTCCATGCGCCACGGGGTGTTGCAGATGACCGCTGGATGCCAGTGTTCATATATGCTTCGTTGTCATAGCAGACATATTTGACATCATGGCCCCTCTCAACTGCTCCTGATAGAGCCTGAATACCTATATCCGCCGTTCCTCCGTCGCCGGCCCATCCGACAACTGTTGTCCCATCTTTTTTTCCTTTTGCCTTTAGGGCCGCTTCAATGCCGGATATTGCGGCACCGGTAACCTCAAATGCAACATATTGCAAGGGAATATCCATGCATGAATAAGGATATACGCCAGGTATTACTGCCCAGCAGCATGCAGGCAAGGCTATTATCGTTTTCTCGCCAAGGCCCTTTAGAAGGTATCGCATTGCATGGGCGCCACCACATCCCAGGCACGCCATATGCCCTCGCTCCATATATTCTTCCTGGGGAATTGTATGTTTCATATTCAGCACCTCTTCAAATCCACCCAAGTGTCAACTGGGCCTTTTATTTCTGGGTTATTGGAATCATTTATTATATTTATTAGGGAATTTCTGGTAACGTCGCGTCCTCCAATGCCAATCACATATCCCCTGACTAAAGGGGGATTGTCAATGCCATACAATGCCGCTTTTATCTCGGTAAAGAATGCACCTTCATACCCGAAGCAAAAGCTTCTGTCAAGCACGCAAATTGTTCCAACTTTCGCAGCAAGGGAGCGAAACTCCTCAGCAGGGAACGGCCTAAACACGCGCAAACGCGCAAAGCCGACCTTTGCCCCGTTCTCCCTTAGTTCGTCCACTACAACGCGTATCGTGGATGACATTGAGCCGGCAGCGACAAGCACGATATCTGCATCATCACACCTGTACAAATCAAGCATCCCGCCATACGAGCGCCCAAATATCTTTCCATACTCTCTGTCCACCTCGACGATCTTCTTTCTTGCCTCCTCCATTGCCAAGGCTATCTTGTACCTGAACTCCATATACCACTGGTGCGGCATGGACAACGAACCGAAGCTGTGCGGGTTCTCTACATCCAGCTTATAAGGGGGATCAAACTTCCCAAGAAAAGTGTCTACGGCGTCTTGGTCGGGCATGTCTACTGGCTCTGACGTATGGGAGAGATAAAATGCATCCTCAGATAGCATTGCAGGCAACAAAACGTCATTATCTTCACATATCTTATACAACTGTATCGTTGTATCCATGACCTCCTGGCAGGACTCACAGTAAAACTGTATCCATCCAGTGTCGCGCTGTGCTATCGAATCGCTTTGATCCGCCCATACGTTCCATGGGGGAGCTATCGCCCGATTTATATTCACCATAACTACAGGTGTACGGGAACCAGAAGCCCAATGAAGCATTTCATGCATCAACAGCAGGCCCTGGGACGATGTCGCCGTAAACGTTCTTGCGCCCACAAGCGAAGCGGATATGGCTGCAGCCATTGCCGAGTGCTCAGACTCCATCTTTATAAATTGTGTATTAAACTTGCCATCTGCGATAAGGTCTGCTATCTTTTCCACTATCTTGGTCTGCGGCGTTATGGGATATGCAGGTATGACCTCTGCGCGAGCTATCATAGAAGCGTATGCCGCCGCCTCGTTGCCTGAAAGTACCATCTTCATTCCAAGTCCTCCTCAAGCATAGTTATCGCATCAAAAGGACACTCGTTGGCGCATATGCCGCAACCTTTGCAATAATCATAATCAATCACAGGGTATTCATCAACCTCATAAATGGACATGTCAGGACAAAATTTCCAACAAAAGCCGCACTTCTTGCATTTCTCCAAGTCTATCTTGGGTTTCATCGTCCTCCAACTGCCGGTCTTGAACACAAGCGACTTGCCCATCGTCACGGGTGCTGGCTGCAAATCATCATAACAGGTTATCTTTATTTCATGCTCATCTGACAAGTCACTCACCTGCCTTTAATGAATCATAGGCTTCTTGGGCAGCTTTTGCATTTTCCTCAGCCTTTGCTGGAGCTTTGTAGCGAATTGATTTAAGCAAATCCTTAATTGCCACAACACTTGTGGCACGCACTACTGCTCCTAATATTGCAGTATTCACGATAGGTGCATTCTTTGAGCCCAGGCCATACTTACGGGCTATATGGGTGGCATCGACAGTACCGATATGCGGGTGTTTAATTTCAAGTTCAGATGGATGTTTCATCGTGTTGACTATAAGCCAACCATCATCCCTTAATCCTTCGGTCACATCAACGACGTCAATCAATGTCGGGTCCATGACGACAACGTGATTTGGGTTGTATATGTTAGTTCTCATGCGTATGGGTGTAGAGGATATTCTTGTGTATGCAGTAACGGGTGCACCCCTACGTTCCACTCCAAAATAAGGAAATGCTTGTACATGCTTTCCTTCACAAAAGGCGGCTTCAGCAAGTAGTTGTGCACCAACTACAGACCCTTGGCCCCCTCTTCCATGGAATCGAATCTCTATCAATAAATCTCCTCCTATCCGGCACAAGGCACAAAAGGGTAACAGGTGCCTTTTGCCTGCAAACAAACATGAAAACATCGATTTATAAATGTTTCTCTATAATTATAATTCTACATGTTTAAATAGTTTAATAAAATAACATTTATTACTATTTTTTGTCATAATGAACAACTATTTTAATCATATATGAAAGAGACTGCTAAATTTTAAGACATAAAATAATTATAAGAAAATATCAACTGCATTGAAAAAAAGAGAAAAAATAAAAAATATGGGTAAAAGCGAATAATATTCCGTATAATAAACTAATAGATTAATACCGTTTATCCGCTTGCTTTTTATCCAGTACAAAAAACGATGACTTTCTTACGGTCCTCAGGACTGGGACCATTATAACGGCAGATGCCAACCCAAGAACGATCCTCTCAATAGGATATATAAAAAGCACGCTCTTGTACATACCGGCCGAAAGATCAAATATGGGGTTGAGGTATAAGCAAGATAAAGATGTCAAAAATAGATTAAATAAATAAAAAATAAATAAAAAAAAAGAGAATTTATTTTGGCTATTTGCATAGAAGCCTTATGCTAATCCTGGATTGTTTATCCATGCTTCTGCCAAGTGTATGAGCAATCTTGCCATGTCCTCTCCGATATCGTCCTCTCTGTCTTCAACATTGTTGATAAATGCATTTAGGATATTTTCGAATGGCTTTATCTTTCCTTTTTCAAGCAGCATTTTGGCATTTTCTAGCTTTACTAAGAGACTTTTCTCTAACCCCTTGTTATCCAACGTATCGATAAGATCCTCAAGCGTATCGGATACAGGTGGTAAGATTGTCCATGGATTAAAGTCAACGTTGTCACTTACTGCGTCTCCCATACCTAAAGGATTTAAGGATAGGTTATACGGCCCAGTATTGTGGCCCCACCAATTATTGGTGGCGTCAATCGAAACACCAGTATAATTGTAGCAACCGTAGCCAGTGTTTCCATAAATACTATTATTGTGCAAAGTGATGTTGGAAGGTGTGCCATTCCATATTCCAACACCGTTACCGGTTCCGTTGTATCCATTCCATGTGCCACTATTGTTATAAATTATGTTGTTGGTGGCGATGACATTAGAACAATTGCCTGTTAGACTGAGAGCTCCTGCACTATATCCTTCGCCGGCTACATTAGTTATAACATTACCTGAAATTATAGCGGTATCGCTAGCAACAAAGCTGATTCCGCCTTCACGAGCGCCATCAACAGTGTTATTTGTGATGGTAGCGTTTGGACAAGAAGGTCCGCACCAACCGCTGCCACCCACCCATATGCCGTGGTCTCCTGAGTTAAGGACTGTGTTTCCCATAATTATCGCGTCGCTAGATCCCTTAGCAATGAACATGCCATCGCTGAGGTTGTTTTGAATGAGGCAGTTCTGAACGGTCAAGTGTGTGTTGCAGAGCGCATACATCGGGTAGCAGTTGTTCTGTGACTTGACATTCTCCACCATGCAACCTGTGTAGTAGACAAAGCCTTCACTTTCGGCGTCATGAGCATAGTCGCGAAATACAATTCCGTATCCCCAATAGCCTGGCGCGCCGAAGTTCTGAACAGTAAGATTCTTTATGGTAACATTGTTGGCTGTAACGTGGATGCCTTTGGCCCAGCCAATGGTGCTAGTGCCTGTGCCATCGAGAATAACGCTATCACGGCCTTCACCAATCAGAGTCAAATTATCAGTGGTGATTCTGACAAAAGGGCTGCTGGTAGCGTTATAAGTTCCTGCCGCCACACTAATGGTGTCGCCAGGACTGGCAGAATCAATAGCGGACTGAATTGAGGGGAATGGGCCATCTGCGGTGGCATAGCCTATAGCATAGTTACCACTTGCATCTTTTCCTGAGAACCACATCTTATAGATATTTCCATCTTTAATTACTCTTGGCGTATAGGCTCTATTAGTTCTCCATGATACGCCGTCATCCTTATGGAATAGAGGATTATTGGCATCTTTAGTCCATGATAGGCCATCAGCCGAATAGGCATAACCTATCCCATAATTGGCGTTTGGCCCGCCACAAAACCACATATGCCAGATCCCCTCAGCATCTTTTATCACTGTGGGATAACCGACAGACCTATAATCCCACCCCACCATTGGATCGTTTGCTTCTGTACATGGGTTCAACACAGGATCATTGCCATATCTTTTCCAGTGCGTGCCATTTGCTGAATAGCCAATGCCAATATATTCATTATTACCATTAGTTGCCATGTAGTACATAACGTATTTATTATTCCAAATATCGCCATCATCCAGAATCTCAGCCCCGCCGGGGTTATAGATTAAATCACCCGGGCCATAAGAGCCACGATTCCAGCCAGTACCAGCACCTGTGACCAACTTATAAGAATCATCTTGTGTGAGGGCCTGGTCCTCACTCCAATTGATGCCATCGGTAGATTCAGCATACCTTATCGCCCCGACGGAATATATGCTCGTGCCGGAATTCCAGTACCATATTTTGAATTTGCCATCCATATACTGAACGAGGGAGTGATTTGCATTTGTCAGGCCATTGACCGGATTGGATATTTCACTCCATACCAGGCCATCTGACGATGTGGCATACCCAACCCCCGAACTTGAGCCGTACCACATTCTATAGTCGTTATCAGAAACCTTAACAATTGTTGGGTAATATGCTTTTAAAGCTGAAGCACTTCCAAATATTGGATTCCCTACACCCTCTGTCCATTTGCTTACATGTAGGGTTGCCGGACTTTGTGCCTCCACCACTTCCCCAATTGGCATTATCACTAACAAAGACATCAAAAACATCGTTGCTATCGTTAAGCTTGTTAATTTTTTCTTTTTGTTCAGTTTTTCCACCTCCCAATAAAAATAAGCATAAACAATTTGTCGTTTTTTGTTATAAATATTGTGCCGGAACCGACAAAATATCAAAATAAAAAGAATAAAAAGTTATAAAATGCCGTATTTGCATGATATTTCCCTTTTACAGATTTTTCTGTGCACCCTATGCCAAATATAGCCTTGTAAACCTCTCGTGCAGCGTGCTTAGCGTTGCTATCTTCAGCATCCTTCATATCCAGAAAGAGGCATTTTTATCAAAAAACCATTTTCTTGCGCAACGTTCTGCTCTGTGGTGAAATGCCCCAAATTTCACACTTACTTATCATGCTTTTTATCCAGTACAAAAAACGATGACTTTCTTACGGTCCTCAGGACTGGGACCATTATAACGGCAGATGCCAACCCAAGAACGATCCTCTCAATAGGATATATAAAAAGCACGCTCTTGTACATCCCGGCCGAAAGATCGAATATAGGAATAGCAATAATTGACCCAACTAGCTGATCGCAAAGCAATCCGGAAATACAACAAATTGCAACAGCAGCAAAATGCTCCTTTCCGTCACCATCCAACCATCTTTTCATATATGGGGAGACAATTACCAATAATACAACTACTATTAAATGAACATAAGGGTAGTACCAAACAGCACGCCCCACCGGAAACATGTACCATGCGCAGATTACAATAGCAAAGAAAGCCAGACCCTCTCGCAACCTGCCCCATGCAAGAAGTCCCGTCACTATTGCACCTGCAGTCGCAGGTACGAACATCGGAAATGAACCACCCTGTCCAGTAAGGAACTGGCCGGCAAACGAGCCTACCAGTGTGGTGATCCCCCCAAGGATGGGGCCGAGTATGAACGCCACCACATGTATGGCCACAGATCCCATTGAGAATTGGTATGTTGTCCCTATAATCGAATATGGGAGTTTGATATAACCTGCCACGATGATAACCGCCGACAGGACCCCAATAATTGCTACATCGCTACCACGAAGTTTCATTTTAAATACCTCAATGTAACTTATTACATTCCTATGTAAATAAGTACATTCGATATGAATGTAGAATAGATATTTAAATCTTTCCTCCAACTAATAACCATGGTTGAACAATCTATTGTGTTTGACAAAATAGATGGAGAGGTGTTCCCATATGTCTTGTTCCTGCCTACAAACAGGGAGCAGTTGGTGGCCATGCTAAATGGTGTTTTCGGAAGCGAAGTGAAGATAACAATTCTTAAGCACATACCTGCATGCGAAGACGCTAGGATATATCAAAAAGACCTTGTCGAGGCCCTGCCATACTCCAACAAGACCGTTCTTAAGAATCTAAAGGAGCTTTGTCGCTATAAGGTACTACACGAAGGCATGGAGAAGCAGACCGGGAAAAAGGACGTATGGGTGAAATACTATACAGTCGACGACAAGATGGCATGGTTGATACTCCTGTTCAAGGACCCATCCGAGCTTGACAACATGCGAAGCATCATTTTACAACTGGCAAGATTATACTACACAAGCCTTGTTGATATAGCAGGCAAGTACGGCGTGTCAGAAAATGACATAAATAAGGAAATAGGCCTAACGGGCAGCTGAGGCAATCTTGATTATATCGCCGGACTTGATCTCATAATCCTCAGATATCCTTCGGCCGGTTCTCACATTTAGCGCATATATGTAGTTATTTGCAATATCTGAGTGTATCTTTTTAGCAAGATCCATCGGTGTAGAGCCTCGTTTTAACAAGTATGCATCAGGAAGTACAGCACCCTTTCCATCGCAAAACTTCTTCTCGTTTTCCACAGGATAGACAACAATGCGATCAAGTATATCAAAGATTGCGGTGTTGATGCAGCGCTGCACCCCTGTTGCCCCGTATTTTTGTATAATGTGCCTCACGCGCTCAAGGGCATCAAGCTGCTTTGGGGACAAGTCCCCCACAACATCGAAGTCCGCTGCCCCTGGTATATATGATATCAAGTTCGCAGAAGCTGCCTTTTTTAGGAGAAACTCCGCCTCAGCACTTACAGGAAACACGTTAGGCACCTCTTTTACCAATCTCTTCACCAAATCATCGTCGGCAACGTCTATCTTGTTTGCTGCAACAACAATAGGGCGCGTGTTCCTTCGAAGCTCCATGGAAAATTCACAAATGTCATCCAAAGACCATTTTTTAGGTTTTTCAGAATCCAGGCCAAGCTTGCGAACAGCAACATACACGTCATCCTCCCCGATACCTATGCCGGAGAAATGGTCTGCTATCACGTGATAGATGTTCTTATTGGTAAGGGCTATCTTGCGCGAGAACTTCTCCCAGTTCTTTGAAAATAGGCCTGTAAACCACATATCTATCTCCTTTTCCAAAAAAGCAACGTCAAGGAGGGGATCATGGCTGCCTCTTTTCACAGGATTGCCGCTATCATCCACAGACCCAGAGGCATCCACCACATGGATAAGAACGTTTGCCCTGCGAATATCGTCCAGGAACTGGTTGCCCAATCCTTTTCCCATATGCGCACCCGGGACTATGCCGGCAACATCTATTATCGTTGTCGGGACAAGCCTTGTGCCATGGTCGCATTTAGCGTTTTTTGGGTTGCAGGTAAGAGAGTACTCTTTACAGGGGCAAGGCACGGTAACGTAAGTGACGCCAGTGTTTGACTCTATTGTTGTGAAAGGATAATTAGCAACTTCGGCAGCGCCATGCGTGCAGGCGTTAAAGAAGGTAGATTTACCAACATTGGGTTTTCCAACAATTCCTATCTCCATACAGATACCTCTATTTTCAACTACTCAGGTATTCTTTAAATACATTATCTTTTTATAAACAAACCGTTAAATGAGATATACATGATTTTAGCATGTAAAATCTTAAAGATTATAAAAATAGATATATACTAGGATATAATCCTACTTATAGTTGAGAGGGCTGCCGGATAAGTGAAGCATGCCCTTGGTGGCGCCAATATATATGAGGTGAAGTGATGAAAAAGCTACCTGTTGATGCATGGCATCAAAAACATGGAAAGATGGTGGAGTTTGCAGGATGGGAAATGCCATTATGGTATGAAGGGATACGTGAAGAACACTTGGCCGTAAGAAACGGTATCGGGGCGTTTGATGTTTCCCATATGGGGGAAATAATTGTATCTGGAAAGGACGCTTTGTCGTTCCTGCAGTGGACCACTACAAACGATATCAAAAAGCCGCCCCCAATATCGGGAACATACGCCCTAGTGCTTAATGAGAGGGGAGCAATAAAAGATGAGACCCTTGTGTACAACATGGGGGATGACACTTACATGGTGGTGTGTGATGCAGTTGCAGTTCCAAAGCTTGTTGCACACTTCACTACACTAAAAAATACAATTGAACAGTTCTCAACAGTAGATCTAACTATCACTGATAAAACAGAACATATGTGCCTATTTTCCATCCAGGGCCCCAAGGCCCAGCAGCTCTGCATCAGCTTATTTGGTGTAGACATAATGGATATGTGGTGGTTTCAGGCCAAAAAGATAAAGCACAACGGCGCCTCAATAATACTTTCAAAATCAGGCTATACGGGAGAGAACGGTTTTGAACTCTTCTTCGATGTAATTAAGGATAAAAGCGATGTGGCAACTTCGCTATGGGAAGAGATCCTAAAGAAGGGTGAGCCATACGGCATAAAACCTTGCGGCCTTGGTGCAAGGGACACGCTACGTATAGAGTCTGGATACACCCTCTATGGACATGAAACCCAAGAAAAGCAGGTGTTATCAGAAGATGTGGATGAAGTAACACCACTTGAAGCCGGGCTTGATTTTGCAATATCCTTTGACAAGGATTTTATCGGAAAACAAGCACTGCTAATACAAAAAGAAAGAGGTGTGACCTACCATCTAGCACATTTCACCCTTCTGGACAAGGCAATACCCAGGGAAGGGGACAAAATAATAAAACATGGGAACGTGATCGGAGAGATCACAAGCGGCACTAAGTCTCCCCTAACAGGATCTGCAATAGCAATAGGCAGGATAAAATCCGGTGTGACGGGAATGGTATCTATAGAAGTAAGGGGAACCCCGCGCAAGGCACGTATAGTATCCCCCCCGTTCTATGATCCAAAGAAGTACGGTGCATGTAGGGAAGTGGAAATATGAGCAAAGGAAAATATGAGGTACGAGAAGGTCTTATGTATACCAAAGACCACGAATGGATAATGATTAAAGATGATGTCTTTACAGTGGGTATCACAGATTATGCCTCCCGTGAAATGGGCGATATCGCATTTGTAGAGCTCCCTGAAGTGGGAAAGGCCATGAAAAAAGGGGACCTACTATGCGAGATAGAATCCGTAAAAGCGGTTTCGGAGATAAGAAGCCCCTTTGATTGTACCATCAAAGAAGTTAATAAAGAAGTTGAGGATGCTCCAGAGGCGCTTAGTGAAGACCCATTCGGGACCTGGATAGTGCGCCTTGAGAACGTAGTAGATCAGATGAATCTGCTAAATGACAAAGAGTATGCAAAGCTTTTAGATTCCCTGGATGACTGACGCCCAATTTTCCTGGTGCTCTCATGACATACGTCTCACACCCCCTGATACGTGAAAGATCAATAGAGCAGCGCGCTTACCAGGAAAAGATATTTGCTGCAATATCCTCCAAAAGCTCGATGGTCGTTCTCCCGACCGGCCTTGGAAAGACTTACATAGCCGCCATGCTTACTGCACACACAATTGCAAATCTTGGGGGAAAAGTATTATTCATGGCCCCAACAAAACCCCTTGTCCTTCAACACAAAGACACATTTGATGCTGTCATGAAAATTGATAGGTCTAAGATGGTCTGTTTTACAGGGGCAACCCCCCCGTCCAAAAGGGAAGCGGGATACGAGGATGCCACGATAATATTTGCAACACCCCAGGTCATAGAAAATGACATCATATCTAAAAGGCTGAAGCTTGATGACATCAATCTGCTAATCTTTGATGAGGCGCATCGCGCAACAGGTGATTATGCATACGTCTACATCGCACAGACGTACAACTCTGCTAAAAAAGATGGAATGGTGCTAGGCATCACAGCATCCCCCGGATACGATAGGTCCCGCATAAAGGACATAATAAAAAATCTGGGCATAACGAATCTTCATATAGAGAACGAGGACTCGCATGACGTCGCCCCGTATGTGCATGACATAAAAACAGAGTGGATAAGGCTAACATTTCCGCCTGAGCTTGAACAAAGCAGGGCACTGCTTAGGAAAGTATACGATGAAAAACTAGAAATTGTGCTTAGATTCCGTCTAACTACAAAACCCAAGAAGTACATAAACAAGCGGGACCTGCTTGGTTTTGGTGAACAGCTTAGAAAAATGCTTTTCAAAAAACCTGTTGCAGGGGAGATATACACAGGCATAAAGGCCCAATCAATAGCAATCAAGGTATCCCATGCCATCGAACTGCTCGAGACGCAGGGGCCCCATGCAATGCTATCTTATTTTGAGAAAGTAAAAAAGCAAAAATCCAAATCTGCAAGGGAAATGCTACTTGATGTGCGCATTAGCCGCGCCGTTTCCTTGGCCAGAAAATATGAAAACGAGCACCCAAAGATAATCAAGCTAAAAGAGATATTACAAACGATAGGAGAAGGGCAAAACGCCATTGTGTTTTCGCAGTACCGCGATAGCGTAATGCAGATTGCTAAATCTCTTGAAACTATAGAAGGCATACGCCCTGTTAGATTCGTTGGGCAGTCTAGCAGAGAAAATGATGAGGGGCTAACCCAAAAGAAGCAAAAAGAGCTCCTGGATGCCTTCAAGAAAGGGACATACAACGTACTAGTTGCAACATCTGTTGCAGAGGAGGGGCTAGACATACCTAACGTAGATCTGGTCGTGTTCTTTGAACCAATACCTTCTGAGATTCGCACGATACAGCGAAGGGGAAGAACAGGAAGGCGCCGTACAGGGCGCCTGGTAGTGCTAATTATGGAAGACACAATTGACGAGGCATACTACAATGTTGCAAAAGGGAAGGAAAAGAAGATGCATAGCGTCCTATCTAAGATGGGGACGAAAACCTCTGTAAAAAATGACGGGCAAATCAAGCTGGATAGCTTCGATTCCCCGAACATAAAGATAATCTGTGACGGGCGCGAGAATCCTTCCATTATAAAACAGCTTGCCCAAAAGGCTGCAATAGAGATGAGGACGCTTGAGGTAGGGGACTATATCCTCTCAGAGCGAATAGGCATAGAGCGCAAATCCACAGAGGACTTTTTGCGTTCGCTGTTTGACAATAAATTATTTGAACAGGTGCGCAATCTGCGTGACAGCTTCGAGATACCCCTCCTGTTAATAGAAGGGGAAAATATATTCACAAAACACGATGCCAACTCAGCTGCGGTGCGTAGCGCTCTTTTAGCCATACTCGTTGACTTCAATGTTGGGATCATCTTCTCACATGACATTTCTGAATCAGCAGAGTACCTGTACCATCTGGCAAGAAGGGAGCAGACAGAACAAAAAGGCATCCCAAAACTAAGGGGCGATAAGAGGGCAATGACGCTGCAGGAGACGCAGATATACTTACTTGAGGGGCTTCCAAACATCTCCGCAACCCTTGCCAGGCGCCTGCTATCGCATTTCGATTCTGTAGAACGCGTCATTGCGGCATCAGAAGAAGAACTAAAAGAAGTAGAAGGAATAGGAGAAAAAACAGCGAAAAAAATAAAGGAGATAGTTAGCGCAAAATATGTTCACTAAATTTCCAAGAACTCTTTGTTAGCAGTTGTTAAAATCTCTATGCCATTCTTTTTCACAAGCACATCATCCTCTATGCGAACGCCGCCATAACCTGGGAGGTATATTCCCGGCTCCACCGTAAGCACCATCCCTGGTTCAATTGCCCCCTCTTCCAAGGGGGACAAGCGAAGCATCTCATGAACAGATAATCCTATGCCATGCCCCAAGCTGTGGATAAATCTGCCCTTATATGGCGTGTCGTTTATGAACTTTGCAACCTTGATATGCGGCTCATTTAACGGGATGCCTGCCTGGATGGTATCAAAACCTAGTTGTTGTGCCTCAAAAACGGTCTCATAAATTGCCTTGTCCTTCTTGGACGCCTTTCCAAAAAAGAATGTACGGGTAATGTCCGAGACGTACCTGCTGTAAATTGCCCCAAAATCAAATAGTGTGAACACGTTGTCAGTAAGCGTGTCCTTTCCTCCAATATAATGCGGCTCAGCAGAGTTCTTTCCAAATGATGAGATGGTGGTAAAAGAGGGGCCGTCTGCACCAAGCTTCTTCATATTGTACTCTATCTCTGCTGCAACCTCATCTTCACGCACGCCGTCATGCAGCATTTCAGGTATCATGTCCGCCACCTTCGATGCTATGTTGCACGATTTCCTTATACGTTCTATCTCATTTTTATCCTTTATGGAGCGAGCAGATATTATAGCCTTTGAACAATCTACGAAAGTGGAGTTTGGCGCAATCTTTTGTAAAAGTTCGAACTTCTTGTAGACGAGCTCCTCTGCATTGATCCCGATGCGCTTTTTGTCATTTAGCCTTTCAGAGATAATAGAGTTGTACTCATCGCGCGATCTGAACACTATAAACTCATCGCTGCCCTTACACGCGCTAGTCTCCTCTAACAATGATACCAGCACCACGCAGCTTCCATCTGGATACAAGAATGCTACGCTGCCCTCAAAAAGGCCAGTTTCATACCCTGTAACATAAAAAAAAGAGGAGTCTATCATAGGATCGATATGATTTGCAATCACTATAACATCCACATCCCTGGAAATAGAATCAAATATCTTTTTTACACGCCCTTTCATAAATACCACTTTTATAAGAATTAGTCAACAAACTTTTTTAACCTTTTGTAATGCAAATAGTATCACGATGCACATGGAAATTATTGATCATCCTGCAGACATAGGGTTTAAGGTAGTTGGATCGAGCCTGGAAGAGACTTATAGGAACGCCGGAAAAGCGTTATATAGTCTCCTAGTTACCTCACCTAAAAGAGATTCGGATACTGAATTAAATCTCGAGATAAGGTCTGAAGACCTCCTGTCGCTGACCTATGACTATCTCGAACAGCTTCTTATCCTATTTGAGACCGACTGCTTTGTACCAAACAAGATACATATTGGCCTTAAAGAAGAGGAAGAAGGATACCTGATGCATGTACGATTAGAAGGATTTACTGTCAATCTGGTTGAGGCAGAACTCAATTACAAAATAAAGGCCGTTACATATCACCAGATGGAAGTAGAACCCTGTGACAAGGGATGGTACATAAAGGTTATATTAGATATATAAAATCAATATCTTTAAAAATCAATCTTACCATGGAATGCAAAGGTGTGACGATGGACAGCAAGACAAGACATCATTTCAAGAAGCAACTAGACTTCCTAAAAAAGATAAGAGGAAGACATACAGAGCTAGTGTCAGTTTACATTCCGGCAGGATATGAGATATCAAAGGTGGCACAGCAGCTGCGCGATGAACAGGGCACTGCTACGAACATCAAGTCTAAATCGACTAAAAAAAATGTGCTTGGGGCACTTGAGAAAGTCATGTCCCACTTAAGATTATTCCCGCGAACTCCAGAAAAGGGGCTTGTCATATTTTCTGGCAATGTCTCACAAAAAGATGGTGTTTCAGACCTGCAGCTCTTCTCCATAGAAACCCCTGAACCGATCAATATACGGATTTATCGCTGTGACCAGGAATTCGTGCTCGATCCGCTTTACGATATGATAGAGGAAAAGGATGTGTACGGCCTCCTCATAGTAGAAAGGAACGAGGCCACAATAGGCATGCTGCGCGGCAAGCATATTGAGGTACTTGAGCACTTAACGTCCGGTGTTCCGGGTAAAACCCGTGCAGGAGGACAATCGTCTGTGCGTTTCGCACGATTAAGAGAAGAGGCTGCAAAACAGTTCAATGAAAGGATAGGGGAACACTTCAACAGGCACTTTATTGGAATAGAAAACCTAAAAGGCATAATAGTGGGTGGGCCTGGTATGACAAAACAGGTCTTTGTTGACGGTGAGTATCTCCATTATGAACTTCAGAAAAAGATACTTGGGACACTAGATACTGTATATACAGAAGAATATGGGTTAAGGGAGCTTATAGAAAAAGCGGAGGATCTCCTGTCAAACCTTGAAATAATCGCCGAGAAGCGCATCATGGCAAGATTTTTCAATGAGCTTATCCATGAAACAGGCCTTGCTTCATATGGGGAAAAAGAAGTTCGCCACCAGTTGATGATGGGAAGCGTGGATACGCTGCTGCTCTCAGACGACCTAGACAAAAGCAGAGTGAAGGTAGAATGCGGGAACTGTGAATACGTAAAAGGGGTCACACTAGACTCCCTCTCCGTTCTCAAGCTGCGTGAAGAGCTTTCCACAGGAAAATGCCCCGGCTGCAGCAACATACGCCTTAAAATCGTGGAAGAGGTAGACCTCGTGGATGAGCTGTCTGCACTGGCAGAGTCCATGAACTCAAATGTCTACATAGTCTCAGGCGAGACGGAAGAAGGCGCTCAGCTCATACAGGCCTTTGGCGGCCTTGCAGCGATCTTACGCTATGCAGGAGAGAAGTCCGCATGATGAAGAAGTACCTTAAAGATTATTTGAAAAAAATAACAGGGCGCGACGACATAATAATTGATATGCCTCCAAATCCCAATATGGGGGACTACTCATCAGCAGTAGCGTTCCAGATAGCTAAAGAAAGAGGGGATAATCCAGTTAACGTTGCAAAAGGCATTGTCGCAGAATGCAACAAATGCCTGCCAGAGAGAATAGACAAGATCACTACCATGGGCCCATATATCAACTTCTTTATTAACACAGAACTCTATGCCAAATCTGTTTTACAGATGATATTTGAACAAGACGAAAGTTATGGCATGTTAGAATCAAAGAATCAAAGGGTAATAGTTGAGCACACATCGGTAAATCCAAATAAGCCCCTGCATATGGGCGCAGCCCGAAACTCGATCCTCGGTGACTGTATTGCTCGCGTGCTACGCGTGGCCGGGTACGAGGTGGAGGTGGAAAACTACATCGACGACCTCGGCATCCAGTTCGCTGAAGTATTCTGGGGAATTATAAAAGAGGGCGACAATGCCGATGAAAAATATGACCATTTTCTTGGGAAGCTCTATATCCGCGTGCATGAGCAGATGAATCCTGAAATTGAGGAAGATATCAAAAAGTTAAACAAAGAACTCGAGGACCCTTCTTCTAAGAATGCGAAGCTTGCACGAAGTGTTGTTGAGCGCTGCGTGGCAAGCCATCTTGAGTCTTTAAATGCGCTAAACATCGGCTACGATGTTTTGGTGTGGGAAAGCGGCATCGTGCATGCAGGGCTTTTTGATGAGACGTTTAGGCGCCTTCGCAAAAGCAAAGACATAGTTCTTGAAAAGGACGGGCCGCTAGAAGGATGCCTTGTTATGAAGCTTGGGAGGATATTCCCGAATATGAAAAACCCAGACAAGGTGCTTATCCGCTCAGATGGCACCCCCACCTACACCGCCAAGGACATAGCGCTGCAGATGTGGAAGTTCGGCCTCCTTGACAAAGACCTAAAATACAGGAAATGGGACGAGAACACCATGACATCCAGCCTAGACGGAGAGGCATTTGACTTTGGCAATGCGGATATTGTTATCAATGTTATCGGTTCAGAACAGTCATACCCGCAAGAGGTCGTGAAACTCTCACTAAAGCTTCTTGGATACGATAAGCAGTCCGAGAACTCGTTTCATATGGCCTATGAGTTCGTCACGCTGCCAAACGACTCATTCTCAGGAAGAAGGGGCACATGGATTGGTTACACGCTTGATGATGTCATAAATGCAGGGAGAGAAAAAGCAATAGATGAGCTAGATCGCCGAAGACCAGAACTTTCTGATATCATGAAACAGAAGATAGGAAATGCACTGGCCATTGGATCCATTCGCTACAACATAGTACGATACGCACCAGAGAAAAAGATAGTATTTCGCTGGGAAGACGCCCTCAACTTCGAGGGGGACTCGTGCCCATATATTGAATATGCGCATGCGCGCTGCTGCTCCATATTAAAACGTGCAAAGGGAAAGAGAACACCTTCATACAGGTACGAACACCAAAAGGAAAGGGAGCTTATCAAAACACTATCCCAGCTGTCAGGTGTTGTGGAGCTTGCCGCACGGGACAAAAGGCCGCATTACATAACAAAATATGCCAATGAGACCGCCATAGCATTCAACTCGTTTTACAACGAGCTTCCTGTCTTAAAATCTGAGCAGGTGGATGACAGGTTAGCCTTAGTTGATGCAACAAGGATAGTCCTTGCAAACTGCATGCGGCTTATCGGTATAGAACCACTTGAAGAGATGTGATGGCATTAAAAGCGATTTCTCTGAGAGGATAAAATAAAAAAAACTAAAGAATGAAAACGTTCTTTTTAAAACAAGAAGGTGAGATCATAAGCAAAGAAAGTGACCTGTATAAAAAGATAAAGGACCCTTACCAAGAAGACGAAGATAGACTAAGCGCAGTTGATGAACTCGGAAAAATGAACACAAAGAACGCGAAGGAGTATCTCTACAAGCTTGCTAATGACGGGTATCTTAGAGAGACCTTCAGGCTCCGGGCATATGATCATGTTGCAGAGCAGCCAAAGTAAAATTCCAGCGCCCAGTAAAAGGCGCTAGCGCATGCCTTGACGCAGTATATGCGTCCTTACCCATTTTTCCATTATGTCTTTAGGAGAAACGCTGTGCCCTTTAACAACAGTGCGATTTGATATAATCTCGTCCTTGAAGTTGTCAATATCGCTAAATAGTGTGTAGCATGACCCCACCTCTTTTGCCATATGGGCATCACTTCCCGCAATCATTGGCACATTTCGCTCTTTGCATAGCGCCTCGGTTTTCCCATTGCTATAGATGTTATGCCCGTTCCTGGCCTCTACTGCATCAAACGGCAATGAAAATGCAAGTTCCCCGATGCCTTTTCGAAATCTATCAAGAGGGTGGGCAGCCACTGCTATTCCCCCTTGCTTATGTATAAGCCCTATTGTTTGGGATGCTGGTAGCCCCCGTGATACGGGCCCCTCTATGCCATAAGCTAGTATGTGCCCCTCCTTTGATGATATCTCGCATCCTTTGATTATGAGTATGCTGCTTTTTACTGCAAGCGCCTCTTCTATGCCATCCATGTTGTTGTGATCTGTTATAGCTATACCGCTAAGCCCAATGCGTTCTGCAGCGCGTATCATGGCCTTCGGGCTGTCTAGGCCATCGCTATAGGAATAATAGGTATGGATATGCATGTCTACCTTGAACATAACAAACATCTAGGAGAAAAGAGTTAAAAAGCATTGCTGTTTTCAACCCATACCAGCAGCATCGCAAAAATATACATGACAATATCTGGGGAAAATATGCCACAAAATTTTTATGTAGTATTTTATTACTGTAAAACACTTAGTTTAAGGAATTGGTGTAATTATGGAAGAAAAAATCACTGTATCAATAATCAAGGCAGATGTAGGCGGATGGCCAGGACACGCACTAGTCCATCCGGAACTTATGTCTGTTGCCCGAAAAGAACTAGAAAAAGTAAAGGGCAAGCTACTTATTGACTATCACGTGGCCAACTGCGGTGACGACCTCGAGCTCATAATGACGCACCGCAGGGGTACTGATGACGAGGAGGTCCACCGACTTGCATGGGAAACATTTGAGACGGCCACTAAAAAAGCAGAAGAATTAAAATTATACGGTGCAGGACAGGACCTGTTATCTGATGCATTTTCCGGCAACATAAAAGGGATGGGGCCAGGAGTTGCAGAACTTGAGTTTATCGAGAGAAGGGGCGAACCCATCGTGGCTTTTCTCATGGACAAGACCGAGCCAGGGGCATTTAATCTCCCTATATTCAAAATGTTTGGCGACCCTTTCAATACCATCGGCCTCGTGATAGACCCAAGTGCCCATGCAGGATTCAGATTCGAGGTATGGGACATCTATGAGCACAAGCGAGTCTTTATGGACTGCCCAGAGGAGATGTACTCACTTCTTGCATTAATAGGGGCAAAATCCCGTTATGTCATAAAGAGGATATTCCCAAAACCGGGAGGAAGTCTCCCAGACAACGAAGCAGTTGCGGCCATCTCAACTGAGAAGCTCTATGAGATAGCTGGCGATTATGTTGGAAAGGATGATCCCGTGGCACTCGTACGTGCACAATCCGGTCTGCCGGCTCTTGGTGAGGTCCTAGAACCATTCTCATTCCCGCACCTTGTTTCAGGGTGGATGAGGGGAAGCCACAACGGACCGATAATGCCTGTTGCACAGCGTAATGCCGTATGCACAAGATTCGACGGGCCGCCACGCGTGGTAGCTCTTGGATTCCAGATTGCAAACGGCAGGCTTGTAGGGCCAGTAGACCTATTTGACGACCCGGGATTTGACAATGCCAGGAGTTTAGCAAAGGATGCAGCAGACTACATGCGCCGACACGGCCCATTTGAACCCCACAGGCTTCCGCTCTCTGAGATGGAATACACCACCATGCCAAAAGTGCTTGGAAAACTAAAAAATAGGTTCAAGTCTGTAAAGTAGGTGAATTTACTTGAAAGGGCCTCTTATCATAGTGAACTTCAAGGCATACGAAAATGTATGCGGTGCACAAGGGCTCGCCCTTGCCGCAACTTGCGAGAAGGTAGGAAAAGAGACAGGGATAACAATAGTTGCCTGTCCGCAGATGGTTGATCTCGCCCTTACCGTAACGCACGTCACATCTCCGGTATGGGCGCAGGGATTAAATTCTGTTTCCCCGGGAGGACGCACAGGCCACACCACCATAGAAGCACTAGTAGGTGCAGGGGCAAAAGGCACGCTAATAAATCACAGCGAGAATCGGGAAATGCTCTTTGACATAGACGCAATCGTAAAATCCTGCAAAAAAAACAATATCGCCTCTTGTGTATGCACAAACAACATTGACGTATCATGCTCCGCTGCCATGCTGGGCCCAGATTTTGTTGCAATAGAACCGCCGGAGCTTATAGGGGGCGACATTTCCGTAACAACAGCCGACCCGAAGATAGTATCTGCCACAGTAAAACGTGTAAAAGAGATAAACAAGAATGTGGAAGTGCTTTGTGGTGCTGGTGTCAAGAACGCCCAGGACGTTAAAGCTGCTCTCGAACTTGGGGCAAAAGGCGTGCTGCTCGCATCTGGTGTTGTAAAAGCAAAAGACCCCAAAACCGTGCTGCGTGACCTAGCCTCAGCGATGTAAGCACGAATAGATCGTTGCAGGAATAAAGCCAATTGCACTGCATGTTTCAAATGGTATCCCTTGGCCGGTTATGTCAAGATGGTACCTGCCCTTTTTCTTTATCTTATTTGGAAGGCCCTTTCTCCCAAGGCCAACGATAAAGTTAGCCTTTAGCCTCCCATTCCTTATCATTTCTATAAGTTCCCCTACCTCGATACGCTTGTCGCTATCTGGTTTGGATGTTGTTATGATGGTCTCCTGGGGAAGCGTGATATCATTACTATAGAAGAATTCCTGGCGGGAAGCTAAAATCTCAAGAAAACGCCCTCCCTCACCTATAGTGGTGTTTCCCACGACCTCTTTTAGCGGGTCCTTAAAAGGAAATCCAAGAAGGCACAGATTAAAGCCTGTGGCATAGCACACTGGTGCTGCGCGAGCAATGCTTCTTAGGTGTATATCATGGGGCCTGTTCTTATCATAAGAATTGTACAATGACAAAGTAAAATTTTTCATAACAATATTCCATTTATCTCATATTTATATAATAATGGGTAACGTATAAAGGGACAATGACAAATATTACGGAAGAAAATAGATAATTTATCTTCTCCAAAACAAATGGGTTCTGTGTTCAGCAATCAAAAAAATAGAGAAGTAAAAAAGAATAGAAAGTAAAGCTAGATCAGACGCATTCGCATCCTAATGCTTCGCTTATGTTCTCCATTAGTTTTATTGCCTTTACAAGCTCGCCGTTAGAGTAGATCGGGTTTGAAAGAGATGCTGCGTTTGCCATGTGTTCTTGTGCTTGCCCAATCATTTCCTGGACGTCTTCAGGTATCTCTTCGGGGAGGTTTTCAGCAATGCAGCTCCATATTGTGTTTGCCTGTATCAGATGATAGTTCATTAATGGTTTGAATGTCATTACCGAGACACCTGCACTTCTCACCTCATCAACGCCCATGTCAAATCCCCCTCTCAAGGGCCTTATGTCTCCTTCCATGTCTGTGTAGACCCCTGCATCCGTGCCAGTATCGATGCACGGGGAGCCTTTCTGAAGATGGACATCTCCAGTCGCCGCATCAACGAACAGAGGATCAGCGTCGATGTTGCCTGTCCCAATGTAACCTCCCTCTACGTCGGAGTAAGTGACATTTGGAGAAGAGTAGTAGTCGTAAAATTCATTAGATAAATCCCCCCACAGGATGCAGTTGGTGACTATTGGCGATGAGTAGTCGTTGAACATTCCGCCGCCGGCATTAGCTGAATTGCCGGTGAAAGTGCAGTTGGTGAGGGTTGGGGAGGACATGGCAGCGTTGTACATTCCGCCGCCGGTGTAGGCTAAATTATCGCTGAAGATGCAGTTGGTGAGGGTTGGGGAGGAGTCCCCGTTGTACATTCCGCCGCCGTTGTAGGCTGAATTGCCGCTGAAGATGCAGTTGGTGAGGGTTGGGGAAGATTCGTAGTTGCGCATTCCGCCGCCTTCATAAATGGCTGTATTGCCTGTGAAGGTGCAGTTGGTGAGGGTTGTGGATGAGTCATCGTCGTTGCGCATTCCGCCGCCTTCATCAAAGGCTTCATTGCCTGTGAAGGTGCAGTTGGTGAGGGTTGTGGATGAGTCATCGTCATTGTACATTCCGCCGCCATCGTCATAAGCTGTATTACTGCTGAAAGTGCAGTTGGTGAGGGTTGTGGATGAGTCATTGTCATTGTACATTCCGCCGCCATCTTCATAGGCTTCATTGCCTGTGAAGGTGCAGTTGGTGAGGGTTGGGGAGGAGTAGTTGTTGTTGTACATTCCGCCGCCATGACCATCAGCCTCATTACCGCTGAAAGTGCAGTTAGTGATTGTTGGAGATGAATTGTCGTTGTACATTCCGCCGCCGTCGCTGATAGTGACTGATCCGTTTGTGATTTTAAAGCCGCTTAGCACCGTCGTGCTGCCTACGCCAGTAGCTGTCACCACAGTACCGCTTCCGCCGCCGTCAATTGTAGTTACGGACGCGCCATCTCCTATAAGCGCCACTCCGTCCTCAAGCTCGATGTTCTCATAGTACGTTCCTGCATGCACATAGATTGTATCTCCACTAGAAGCTGCATCTATTGCATCTTGGATGGAACCACCTGAATATACATGGTAGTCTACTGCACTCACAGTATTGACTGCAGATAGTAAAGAGAACAAAAACATGATTGCTATAATTAGAACTTTAATTTTTTTCATATTACTCTCTCCCCATTTTTGGATTTGTATAACATTAAATAAATGTTTCTAATGAAAAGGAGAATTTGTACAATATAGTATGTGATATCTTTAATATAAAATTCATGTTTAAATAAGAATATATGGTTTAAAAGAACTATATTTATTATTTATCGCTTTGAATCCTTTATACAATATTCAAAAAAGGAATTACAAAAATTATTTAAATAACAGTTCCCCGCTAAAACTAATGATATATAGGAGAATTTCTAATGCCAGAAGTGAAGAACGCCGATGAGCTTTTTAAAGATTTCAAAGCACAAAGCGTCTCGGAATTTTTTAAGAAAAACGCCGCGATGTTAGGTTACACTGGAAAAATCCGCAGCCTTACCACAATAGTCCATGAAGGCATTACAAACGCCCTTGACGCATGCGAGGAAGCAGGGATACTGCCAGACCTATACGTAAAGATAGACGAACTCGGACAAGAGCATTACAAAGTTACCATAGAAGACAATGCATCCGGGATACCCCTGGTGTATATCCCTCAGGTGTTTGGACGCATGCTTGCAGGTTCAAAAGCGCACCGTAACGTCCAATCGAGAGGACAGCAGGGAATTGGCGTTTCCGGTGCAGTTATGTTTTCCCAAGTCACTACTGGAAAATCAACCAAGGTGCTAACATCCACAGGAAATAAATATATCTTTAAAGGGCGCGTTCAGCTTAACGTCAAGCAAAATGTGGGGGAAATAGTAGAGAAGGAAAAGATCCAAAACAAATGGAAATGGACCGGCACGATAATCTCATTAGAGGCAAAGAGAGTCTTGTATAACAAGTCACGCTATTCGCCATTTAATTATTTGCGCATGACTTCTATAGCAAATCCGCATGCACGAATCACCTTTATAGAACCAGACGGAACACGCATCGTGTTTGATAGGGGTACGGACATTATGCCAAAACCCCCTCAGCCAATCAAACCCCACCCCTATGGCATCACTCCTGATGACTTAATAACAATGTCTGAAAATTCCAGCAAAGCCAATCTATCACAATTCTTGGAGAAGGATTTTGTTCGCATCTCCTCTGGAAAAGTGGCAGAAATAGGGCGCCAATCCGGCATATCCATGAAAACGAGCACAAAGCGCCTCTCATGGGGCGATGCAGAAAAAATAGTAAATGCATTTAACAATATCAAGTTCTTCGCACCACCAACAGGGGGCCTTTGCCCAATAGGTGGCGATGAAATAAGAAAAGGACTGGAAACAACCCTTGTCCCGGAGTTTTGCTATACGATTACTCGGCCCCCCCAAACGTATCATGGAGGGATACTCTTCATAGCAGAGGTGGGGATAGCCTACGGGGGAAATGCTGGCAGGCAGGGCATAGAGATAATACGCTATGCGAACAGGGCCCCGCTCATATTTGACCAGGGAGGATGCGGAATAACCGAGGCAATAAAAAGCATCGACTGGAAAAGATATGGCATACGCGACCTTGAAAAAGTTCCCCTGACGATCTTTATCAACATAGTCTCAACACACGTGCCGTATACCTCTGCAGGAAAGCAGGCCATAGCTTACAAAGAGGAGATATACAATGAAATCCGCAATGCACTAATGGATGGGGGAAGGGCACTTTCCCGGCACTTGGCCGGAAAAAGAAGGCTTTATGAGAAAAAATCCAAGATGAACACCTTGCTTAAGTATGTGCCAGAGACCGCAGCGGCACTAGCCCACCTAACAACTGGCGATAAAGCCCGTATAGAGGAAAAATTAGCATCCATCATCACAGAAAAATATGTGGTGCCTGAAGTGGAGGAAGAAGATGAATAAGACTGACAAAAAGCTGCAGAATATGGCCAAAAAAGTGGTGAAGCAGATAGAAAACAAGAACGCCCCTTCAATAGATATACCCCAGCGAGGCTTATCAAACGTCTTCTTCGATGAAAATGAACGCATCCTGAAAATAGGGGATAAGACATCAAAACGGACGTTTATCAACATCGCCCACACTAAAAAGTTTATGCAGACCATGCTTGTAAGCTCATACGCACAGCGCCTGGTGCGCGACGAGAAGCATGCAGGAATAAGGGAGCTGTACTATGCACTCAAACACTCCGTAGGGACAGGAAAGGAGAACACATTTGAGGACCAGTCAGAATCCAACATGGTAATAGAGGACCTGGAGCGTATGCTTGATGTTTTACGCGAACAGCTTAACCTCACGGCCGACAGGAGGGGGTTTATCTACGGCGATATAGTGATAGTTGATAACGGCGACAGATTCAACGCATCGAAACTTGGAAGAGGGGGCTGGTCGGTCCCTGGAAACATAGAAGACATAAAGTTCAAGAAATCAAACGTTGACTACATTTTGTGTGTAGAAACGGCGGCCATGTCCGATCGCCTAATAGAAGAAAAATTCCCGACAAAAAACAACTGCCTGTTGATTGCCTGTCAGGGGCAGGCACCGCGCGGCATACGCAGATTACTATCGCGACTTCATACAGAAAACGACCTGCCGGTAGTGGTATTCACAGATGGCGACCCATATGGTTGGTACATCTACTCCACAATCAAGCAAGGCTCCATAAATCTCGCATACTTATCAAACACCCTTAGCGTGCCTAAAGCCAAGTTCGTGGGCATGACAATGGATGATATAGAAACGTATGATTTAAGAGGAGTGACGGAAAAATTAAAAGACCTTGACAAGAAGAGAATCGAGGAAGAATTAAAATATCCGTGGTTTAAGCATAAGAAATGGCAAAAACAGCTCAATAAATGCAAGAAGATGGGCGTAAGGATCGAACAGCAGGCACTTGCAAATAAATCACTCGATTTTGTTGCAAGAGAGTACCTGCCAGAAAAAATAGAAGCAAAGGACTTCCTTCCATAAGGTGTAAACATGAAGCAGATCAAAGAAGGCTACAATTCAGATACCGTTGAGAAAAACGTTATGACCTATTGGGAAGACCATGACATCATTAACAAGTACATGGCCAAGAAAGGCAAGACCTGGTATTGGTGCGACGGGCCGCCCTATGTTACAGGGGCCATACACCTAGGCACGGCATGGAACAAGATGATAAAGGACACGGTGCTAAGATACAAGACCATGAAGGGGTACTCCCCCACGCTGCAACCAGGTTTTGATATGCATGGGCTTCCAATAGAAGTAAAAGTAGAAGAAATGCTAAATCTTGAAACAAAAAAAGACATTGAGGACAAGATAGGCACCGACGCGTTTATTAAAAAATGCAAAGAGTTCGCAATAGAAAACATGAATAGGATGATTACGCAGTTCAAGGACATTGGCTGCTGGATGGAATGGGACAGGCCGTACATGCCCATCAAGGATGAGTATATAGAATCCGGATGGTACACCCTTAAGAAAGCATGGGAAAAAGACCTCTTCTTTAGGGACAAGCGTGTGACGCACTGGTGCCCCCGTTGTGAGACCGCACTTGCCGAACACGAGGTGCGAGGCGAACACAAGATGGTTGAAGACCCGTCCATATTCGTGAAGTTCAAGCTTTATGACAGAGAGAACGAATACCTGCTGATATGGACCACCACCCCATGGACGCTTCCTGCAAACCTGGCAGTTGCGGTTCATCCGGACTTTGACTATGTGGAGGTCATGGTAGAAGACGAAACATGGATTGTTGCAGAAAGCCTTCTAAAGCAAGTTTTCTCCCAGCTTAAACTAGACTATACTGTCGTAGGCTACCTCAAAGGAAAAGATATGGAAGGGTGGCGCTACGAACACCCCTTACTGGATGAGAATCCCACACAAAAGAAGTTCTTTGATGAAAACAAAGCGTACCACTCTGTGATACTTGGCGAGCATGTGACTCTAGAAGATGGTACAGGGTGTGTGCATACTGCACCTGGTTTTGGTGCTGAAGACCACGAGATGGGTAAAAAGTACGGCTTGACGGCCTACTCGCCCATAGATGACCTCGGAAAGCTTACAGACTCCAAGTACGAGGGACTGTTCATAAAGGATGCAGACCCCCTCATAATTACAGACTTAACAAAGAAAGGACTTATGGTAAGGTCATCAACAATTACCCACAAATACCCATTCTGCTGGCGCTGCAAAAGCCCGCTTATATTCAAGGCAACTAAACAGTGGTTTTTGGATATAACAAAGATAAAGCCCCAAATAATAGAAAAGAACAAGAAAGTTGAGTGGATCCCTGGCTGGGTGCACAAGCGCTACGAGAACGGCGTGGACAACGTAGGCGACTGGTGCATCTCAAGACAGCGTTACTGGGGCATGCCCCTGCCTATATGGATGTGTGAGAAAGGGCACTACATATGTGTTGGTTCAAGGGAGGAAATGGAAGAGCGGACGATAAACGACGCCAAGGTACCTGAGCTTCACCGCCCATATGTGGATGAGGTGATCATGGCCTGTCCAGAATGCGGCAAAGATATGCACCGCGTAAAGGACATAGTCGATGTCTGGTTTGACTCCTCGATTGCATCCTGGGCCTCGCTCCACTATCCCCATGACAAAAAGCTTTTTGAAAAAATATGGCCTGCAGAATATATTGTGGAAGGAAACGATCAGGTGACCAAGTGGTTCTATGCACAGCAGGCGGCATCTGTGATAACGTTTGGGGAAGTTCCATACAAACGCGTTCAGATGCATGGATTTGTCTATGATGCATGCGGGGACGCAATGCACAAGTCCACAGGAAACGCAATAGCGCCAGAAGATGCAGTTGAGAGGGAAGGCAGGGACATATTCAGATTCTTCTCGCTCTGGCACCAGCAGCCTTCTGACGACCTTAAATTTTCATGGGAGGATATTTCCAGCGTGCGCAGGATGGCAACAATCCTTTGGAACGTTTACAAATTCACAACAACGTACATGGCCCTTGACAACTATGATGTCTCGACCAAGTATGATGCGATAAAAGGTGCGCTGCGCATGGAGGACAGATGGCTGATATCACGCATTAACAGCGTTAATGCCCAGGTTGGGTCTGCCATGGAGGAATACATGTTCCACAAAGCGGCAAGACCGATAATGGACTTCATCGTAGAGGACCTCTCCAGGTGGTATGTACGCTTGGTCCGATCACGCACATGGAAGGAGGGAGACGATTCGGACAAGCTGGCAGCATACTTCACGCTCCACTATGCACTTGTAAAACTTTCAAAGATCGGGGCCCCGCTCATGCCCTACTTAAGCGAGGAGATATACCGGAATTTTTCCAGTGAAAAGGAATCCGTGCATCTTGAGTCTTTTCCTATAGAGGATGCGACGCTTATCAACACGCAGCTTGAAGAAGAGATGGCCTATGCAAGGAAGATAGTTGATGCATGCGCCAACGCCCGCCAAAAAGGCGAGATAAAACAGCGCTGGCCTGTCTCAGAGATAATAGTTGAAAGCGATAACGTCGTTGTTGAGAAAGCGATAAACGATTTGGGGAATGTGCTAAAGGAGCAGATAAACACCAAGATAATAAAAATAGGGCACGTGAAACGCGCATTTGACGCAAAGCCAAACTACAAGAAACTTGGCCCAAAGTTCAAGGGCGATGCAAAGAACGTGGCAGATGCCATAATAGCTGCCGACCAGAACGCCATGATAAGGGACATTCAGACCGCAGGCACATCAACTGTAGGGAAGTTTACCATCGATTCTGATGACATTACTTTGGAGGAGTGCGTCCCTAGCGGATGGCAGGCTTCAGAGACGGACTTTGGAACGGTGTTTATAAATACTGTGATAACAGATGATCTTCGCTCCGAAGCAATGGCAAGAGAGCTCATAAGAAGGATACAGGAAATGCGAAAAGAACAAAATCTCAACGTCGAGGATATGATAACTACTCATATTGATTGCGACTTCGCAGATATGGTGCGCACGCAGATAGACCACATGGCAAACGAAACACGCTCAAGCACCATCACACTTGGAGAAGGCAACAATGGCTACTTCAAGGAGTGGAGCATCGATAAAAACATCGCAAGGATATGGATTGAAAAGAGAGCATGATCTTTTTTCATCTTTTTCTTCTTTTATCCCCTGATTTAGAGGGAGGATTAAATATTTTCTCATCGACCGCCACCCCCAACCCAGGTTCGTAAGCTGGCTGGATAATACCTTTTTTTATCTTTATGCCTGTTGCAGGCTGATGCTTAAGGAATATAAACGTGTCAAGGTCGGCAAACTTCACGTTGCTGCATGCAAGTGCGACATGAAGCGATGCTGCTATTGATATGGCGGTCTCGGCCATGCAACCCATCATGCATGGTACGCCATATGCCTGTGCCATTGCGACCATCTTAATAGCAGAGGATATTCCTCCGAACCGATTCATCTTGATGTTTGCAATATGCATTGCCTTTTTCTGCAGCACTTCAGGGAACTGATCGAAGCTATGTATAACTTCGTCTCCTGCAATGCGAAGCGGTGAGGATAATGTTACCTTGGCCATCTCATCAAGGGTCTGTACAGGCTGTTCGATAAACTCTATTCCCAGGGAATTTATATCATTGGCAAGCTTTATGGCATCAGCCGTTCCCATGGCGCCGTTGGCATCGCACCTTATCGTGATGTCGCTTCCGACCTGGTCGCGAACCCCCTGGAGCACCTCTAGACTTAAGGCAGGGTCGCTGTCCAATTTTACCTTTAGTATATCAAAACCCTTTCTGACCCAAAATGCCGCATCCTTGTACATTGCCTCAGGTTGTGCCAAACCAATTGTCACAGATGTTGCAATCTTCGGCTTGTCATAACCCCAAAGCTCATAGAGGGGTGCATTGTATTTTTTCCCCAGTATGTCCCACAATGCAATGTTAAAAGCAGACTTTACTGAAGGATTGTGGTAGGTAAGTGATGAAAATGCGGCATCCAGATGCTCAATTCGTGCAGGATTTTTCCCAATAATCGCTTTTGAAAACAGTTCTGCGCACTGCATGGAGCTCCTATTGTCCTCGTTGGTAAGGGATGTTGGGTGGCCGCAGCCGTATCCTGTTATGTCAGTATCTGTCTTTATGCGCACAAAAAGGCATGTGGAATTTGATACACCGCCGCTGGCCGTCTTGAATGCGGCGTCCAAAGGGACCTTGCGGTATATATAATCTACACTTTCTATCTTCACATGAGGGGATACTATGTGCAGATTTAAAACATTTTGCGTTACTTAAGCCTCTTTATTATGTTCTTGTTTTTATATTTCTCCCGCACTATCGCACCGCGTTCCTCCATCTCTTGGAGCATTCGGGATATCTTGGCCTTTGAAAACTCGGTACTGTCCACAATTTCCTTTTGTGTGATGGGGCCGTTTTTTATGAGTTTCCATATCTTGGCCTCATCAGTAGTAAAGCTTATGGAACCTTCTTTTGGTCTTCTGCTGTAACCAATATACAGCCCTATGGGTAAAAGCAATGCAAATGCTATAAAATAGTAGACAGGCGTCCCTTCATCCCTGCATTCCTTAATGCCAAGAATGATATAAAATCCCCTTTCAACAAAAAGGCGTTCCCATCCCACAATAAACGAATCTCCGCTAGAGTAAATATCCGTCGGTGTCGGGACCATGGGCGCAACGATGCACATATCTTCAGGGACGATGACGCGAATGCCAAACTTTTCCACTTCCGAGATAAAGTTAAAAGTAGGGGAGAACACGTACTTTTCACTATCTACCCTTGTTAGCACGGGAGCGATTAATTTAAGCATGACAACGTGCTCTCCCTCTTCTTCTATGACAAAAGAAAGGCGCGATACCTTGCCGATTTCTTCATAGTCATGGCTGATCAAGACGTCATCAACGGTCACGGCAACATCCGACAGATGATAAGCGAATGAGAATGAGATGTCCCCGCTAGCAAATACATTTACTTTTGCGATGATTACCTCTTCTGCATAACCATCTGAAAGGGGATATATGGTCGAGTCATAACTATTGATGGCATAACTCTCTTCTGCACTAACAAAAGGGAATGATAAAAATAATACCATCAAAATGAAAGCTGCATAAAAGCATTTCTTAATTGAGCCCACAGTTAATCTTTTAGATCCATTCATACACTCAACTGTTTTTATCTTTTATTTTCATCTGTTTACTATGGCACATTATTACTATCAAGTTAAACACAAGAATCGTGATATTTGAATATTAATATACTTTTCTATTCACTGTTAGGACAGAACTAAGTTGCGATTCTTATCATAAATTCCCAAACGTTACCTTGGTAGAAGAGCATATGTTGTCATTATAAAAGACGATTAGGTGTTTTGTCCCAACATATTCAAGCCCCAAATTTTAAATTAATCTGAAAATAATTTAGTAACTCTTAAATATACTTACCTACGTATTTAGACGAAATAGTACCGCAAGAAATGAGGTGAGAAAAGAATATGGGGTATGAATCTGTTAAAAAAATGTGGTCAGACTATCTTCTTTCACTTAGTGAAGATTCAGAAAACACTATCAAGGAATACTCTGTATGGCATTTCTGTAATGACGAAAAATCTGCGAATGAACTTGCAAAATTAGTAAAACTAGGAATTAAAAGAGCTACAACTTCTTCTTTATGGGCGCTTGAACACGATAATGAATCAATTCCACATGTTGGAGAATATAGTGTAATCATTGATTGGAATGGTAAAGCACAATGTATTATACAAACAACTAAGGTAGATATTATCCCATTTAGTGAAGTATCATCAGAATTCGCAGAAATGGAGGGGGAGGGAGATAAGTCTTTATTTTACTGGAGAGAAGTTCACAAAAAGTTTTTTGCTGAAGAATTAGAAAGTATTGGGCTTAAATTTTCTGAAGAAATGCCTGTTGTTTGTGAGGAGTTTAAAGTAATATTTCAATAGAAAATGCAGTATTATCTTGTCTAGCAGACAATATGCTATTAGGTTTTTGTCCCAACGCCTTTCTATTTAATAGGCATTAAGGCATAATTATTCTTCACAACAGTTTGCTATTATAGAATTAAAGCTAATATCGGGCTTTCTTGTAAAAGAGAAGCTGACGAAAAATAGTGCGAATTATTCTTAAATTTTTAATAATAAAAAAAGAAAAGGGATATTAAGGTTTCCCTTTTCCGTTGTTTTCCTTGTCCGTATTGCCCTTGCCCTTTCCGTTGTTTTCCTTGTCGTTACCGCCATTAGAATCATTAGTGCTAACATTGTGCAGTATTTCTTTTGCCTTGATAAGCTCATTTAGTGCGGACTCGTAATCGCCTGCATCATAGTACTGCTGGGCGTTTGTGATAAGCCCATCTACCTGGGACAGCATATCTGCTACTTCCGGATAATCTACTAAAGTATCTCCATATGATTCATAAGCTGCGTCACGCTTATCTGAAACTTCGGCTATCCAGTCAAGTGCCTTTTGTGCAAGATTTCCTAGCATAGTCCCAGAGGAATCTCCCTCTTCAGAACTTGAATCAAGTATCCTAATAGCGTTGTTTGCCAATGTGTTTGCAGCGTTTGAAAGACCATACGCCCTACCGTATTTTCCTTCCTCCATAGCGGCAATAGCACGTTCGAGTTTATTAACTGCATTTGCAGATAGAACCATTACGGCCGTTGATGGGTTGTCTGTAATGCTTGCTAGAAGCGCATTAATAGATTCCTCTGCAAGAGAGATCATCTCCTGTGCACGGGCCATGACATCTACATCGACTACATCCTCTTCTTCTGGCTCGTCTTCTGGATCTTCAGGCTCTTCCTCGTCTTCGCCATCAGCGCCTAGTGCAAGCGAATACGACGTGATGCCCTCTTTTTTAAGCTTTCCTTTCGTCTCATTCGAAACTTCATTTCCGTTTATGAAAATGATTGGGCACCCTGCCTTGAAGCTCTCGTTTAAAGCTGTGGCAATCGCATTCTCGTCTCCCCCGTTTGCTACAACAACTTTATTTTTCAATGAGTATCTATTAATCAGCCCTTCCATTGCCATGAAGCTTGTTTCCTTGCGATCTTCGCCGCCAATTCGTACCACGTCCAAGCCTGCTAATGCGCTTTCATACTCAGAAACCACAGCCATTGGCCCCCCCAATATAAGAACTTGTGAAGGGCATAGCTGCGCGATTGCATCAGCCACGCTGGGTACAAACTGGCCCCATTCTGTATAAAATATGATTACATCTTCAATCTGATTCGCTATACTTTCAGCTACAGCGGAATCTGCAAGATTATTTGAAACCAATAAAACAGTAGTTTCGGATGAATCATCAGCAAAAGCTACAGGAATAGTGCTTCCAAGTAATAATACCATAAACACCAATGAAATAATCAATTTTCTTATTTTTATCACCAAATACCAATAAATAAATTGTTGTATTTAAGATTTTTCGTTGAAACAATCATGTATTCTAAAAAAAATAAAAATTATTAATATTTAAATAATTTTACAATAGTTTTAACTTGTTTCAAGTTGTTCATACCACATAAATACTAGTTATTTTTGGATATATGGGCCATATTATGTTTTATTTATAATATGGTATAATATCTGCACGTTTCTTGTTCGAAAAAGAGAATCATAAGAAATCAATGTTATTTAATGAGCAACGCCGCTAATCCTTTTCGATCAAGGGGGCGGTAAAATAAAAGGTTGCTCCCTTTCCCATTTCACTTTCCACCCACAGTTTTCCATCTATCTTTTCGACCATCTTCTTGACCGTTGCCAGCCCGATCCCGGTTCCTTTTTCCTTCTTGTCGCCCAATCTCTCAAACAACATGAATATCTTGTCAACATAGCGCATATCAATGCCTATCCCATTATCCTTTATAGAGAATAGGTATCCCGATGGTTCCTCTTCTATAGTGACCGTGATTTGTACATCGTCGTCGTCTTTCGAAAACTTTATAGCGTTTGTCAACAGATTGCCTATAATAAGTGAAAAAACAAGTTTTGAGTTGTATATTGTAGATATATCGCTCTCTATATTGAACTTGACATTCTTGTAAGGAAACATATCACGTGCGCGATTGTACTCCTCTGTAATCAAATTGCATATGTCGAACTCTTCCTTTCTTGTAGAGCTTTTCTGGATATTGTAGTAGGATACCAGATCATTTAACAGCCGATTCATCTTGTTAGCATTGCCTATCAGGCGTTTTATTACTTCTTTCGTATCCTCAGACAATTCAAAACCAATATCTTCCACAAGAATTTCAATTAATGCCCTAATCGATACAAGTGGCGTCTTGAGATCGTGCGTTAACGAGGAGATATATGTTTGGAGCTCAAAGTTTTGTTCCTCAAGCTGCTTTGTCTTGTGCTCTATCTCAATTGCCAGGCGTTTGTTAAAGTCCTTTTGTTTCCCAAATACCTGGGCATTTCGTATGGCAATGGATACTTGATTGGCAAAAAGCTCTAACATCCTTATGTCTTCGATATCAGGGGCTTTTCCATCAATGGGATTATCCACATTGAGAATGCCCAACCATCTGTTCTTTGCGCGTATTGGGATCATGAGAAAATCATCGCCCTGCCATTTAGACAGGTCCTCATAAACACCATTTCCTATAAGCATCCTCTCTTTAATTTGCTTTGGAACGATGTCCATATGATTGGACATCTCCCGCGCATAAAAAGAATTGGATATCTTAAACTCAGGTATCTTATACCACTGCGTCCATGCAGAAGGAGAGGACTTTAATATTTTCTCCCTGATATTGTCCGGCATGCCCCTTGCAGCCATAGGGCGCGATATCTTCGTTCCCTCGCTGCGAAGCACAATAACTGCCTGCCCCCATCCAAGATTCTTTGTAACAGCAAGGCATATTATATCCAATAGTTCGCTAATATCAAGATTAGCACGCATTTTTTCAGAGATTTCTAATATCTTAAGTAAAAGATCTTGGTAATTTCTCACAATATTTGTTTTGTAATCTTACATATATACTTTTCTGCATAATAGTTTAGTATATTAATACCAAAAAACAAATATATTTTAATATAATAAAATATATAAAATATTTCCGTTTATTCATCAAAATTATTATATCAATGTGGAATTCCCTGTAGTGCGCAAATCATCCTTCTCTGAGACCATTATGCCAACTTCCTTTTTTATATTAACAGCGGTTTTTCTGCCCAATATTCTCTCAAGTCGGCCAAGAGGAGCTTTTCTTATGTCGCCTTTTGTACGTATATTCAAGTTATAGAGTTTTCGAGCACGCACACGCCCTATCCCTTTTATCAGTGTTAGCTCCAGAAGGTCGGGGCCAACACCATTTTTTATCCTGAACACAATTTTATACAAATCATCATGGGAGTAATTGAACGTTTTTGCGATCTCCTTGAACGCATATGATATCCACTCAGCATTTTCGCGTATCCTTATCAAATCGCCTGGCCCAATATCATACTTTTCACATATATTGCGCTCCGGCACCTCAGATATCCAGTCCAGCAAAACTGAGGCTGTCTTCACTTCAGAAAGGAAGAACTCATACTTATCTGGTTCATACCAGGAGTCGGGGACCTCAATTAGAAAATCATCTTTCATCTCGTGCACTAAAAAGTCATAATCCTCAAACTCCCCTTTTCTCAAATAGAACGTGGGCATGTCGGGTGTATGACAAATAGCATGAAGCATTCCGAGAATCTGCATGTTTTCTTTTAATGCACCCTTAAGGCATATTCCTGAAAGCGGATCTATATACAGGTCATTTACCCTTTTTCCAAATAGCGTTGACCTAATTATTTCTTCACCCTCCACCAAGGCATGTTCCTGGAGAAATTCTAACGTTAAGGCAACCTTTTCCATAACAGTATCTGTGCCAAACTGATGCGAATAGAACGTCTTTTCAAAAAATGCATATAGGTCCTTGGATGTCGTTTCAGGGTTGCACAAAGAAAGAACATGTCTGCGAAGGGCGTCTTCTGAGGAAAGCTTGGAAGTTATACGCTCGGTCGGGGCGTTGATATACGTATCAAATAGCATTGTGCACTGGGACGGGGACTTTGCCATTAGTATGGCCTCCCCATATGTATCAAAGCGCGGCCTTCCTGCACGACCCATCATCTGCTGTATTTCAAGATTTGAAATAGGTCTATTTCCAAGATTTATATCAAATCGCCGCCAATCCCTAACGACAACCCTTCGTGCAGGGAGATTTATGCCTGCTGCAAGTGTTGGTGTGGCAACGATTACGCGTATCACGCCCTTTTTAAAAAGCTCCTCGACAAGCGCCCTATCCTCTCGAGCCATTCCCGCATGATGAAATGCAACACCGCCACTTAAACACTCCACAAGCTTATCTCCCAGCTGGGAATCAGACGCCGAATGCGCATCGCAGCTTTCGCCTTGTTTCTTATTGTAGAGTGCTATACGTCTTGCCACAGCCTGTGTGGAACGGCGCGAGTTCACAAAGACCAACACCTGCCCGTCATCGCGCATACCGTCTGCCACAAGGGACAGGGTATCATCAACCAAAGGCTTAATGGCATGCAGAGAATTGTCATCATATGTTATGCTGTTTTCGGAAAAAACACCTTTTTTCAGCGTGACCGGACGCCAGTCCGAAACCACAAGCTCTGCACCAAGCCACTCTGCAATTTCAGAAGCATTTGATATTGTAGCAGATAGTGCCACTATCTGCTTATGCTTCATCTTTACCATCACGACTTCAAGAGTAGGGCCGCGATTAACGGAATGAAGCAAATGGACCTCGTCTACGACAAACAAAGATACATCATCAAACATACGCATCTGATGGCGCATAAGAGAATCAAACTTCTCCGAAGTTGTCACGACAACATCAAAATCCCTGAGCCATGTGCCGCCTGAATCATAGTCCCCTAAGGAGAGGGCCACATTCAGTCCTATCTGCTTGAGCTCCCTAAACTTCTCCTCTGCCAAAGCCTTGAGAGGAACTACATATATTGCCTTTTTACCGCGCTGTATGCAGCGAATTATCGCAAGATAAGCAAGCAGTGTCTTGCCGGATGCCGTAGGGATTGCCACCACAATATTTTTCCCCTCTAAAAAACCAGTCTTAAGCGCATCCTCCTGGGGGGGAAAGAACGAGGTATATCCCATCTTTTCAAATCGCGAAATGAATTCTTGTGATAGGCCAATATCCCTCATATCCATACATAAATTTAAATAATGAATATTAAAAACATTTGCAGGGATTTTTATGTTGCAATATGAATATGAGGATTACGAAATACGTGATCTCTGGGCTCGTGAGGTCCTTGACTCTAGAGGCAACCCCACCGTAGAGGTGGAAGTGGCTACAGAAGAGGGCCACGGAAAGGCCATAGTGCCCTCAGGTGCATCCACAGGAACGTATGAAGCACTAGAACTGCGCGACGGAGGGACACGCTTTAGAGGATACGGCGTACTTGACGCTGTTGCCAACGTCAATGATATACTCTCAGATGTTGTAATAGGGCTAGATGTCACGAATCAGCAGGAGATAGACTCAAAAATTATTGCCAAAGATAACACGGACGACAAGTCACGCCTTGGTGCAAACGCCATACTAAGTGTTTCAATGGCATGTGCAGCATGTGCAGCTGACACCACAAAAACCCATCTTTACCAGTACCTTGGCGGAGGGCAAGCACACATCTTGCCAGTTCCGATGGCAAACGTGCTAAATGCCGGGAAGCATGGCGCATCAGAACTTGAGATACAGGAGTTCATGATCATGCCGACAGGCACCAAATCTTTCTCAAAGGCCGTGCGTGCAATATCTGAAACCTACCATCAATTGAAGATTATCGTTGCAAAAAAATATGGGAAAATAAGCACTTGTGTTGGCGATGAAGGAGGATACTCCCCCCCACTGACATCTGTTGAAGAACCACTTGACATGCTAGTTGAAGCCATCAATGCATCAGGATACAAAAACACTATGAAAATAGCAATAGACGCTGCTGCAAACGAGTTTTATAACAAGGAAAAAGGAACCTACACATTAGAAGGAAAAGATGTGTCAAAGGAAGACCTAATAGAAAGGTACATCAGCCTGACCAGGTCATACCCCCTGGTATCTATAGAAGACCCATTTGCTGAAGACGACTTCGAAAGCTTCATCACCCTCACAAAAGAAATAGGAAAAAAGGTGCAAATCGTCGGCGATGACATCTTTGTTACCAATCCGGAGAGGATACGAAGAGGCATAAGGGATAATGCAGCAAACGCGCTGTTGCTAAAAGTAAACCAGATAGGCACTGTCACCGAAACGCTTGATGCAGCCACAATGGCAATGCGCAGTGGGTGGGGCGTCGTAGTATCCCACAGGTCAGGCGAAACTGAGGACACTTTCATTGCAGACCTTTCAGTTGCAATTAACTGCGGGCAGATAAAGACGGGTGCGCCGTGCAGGGGAGAGCGAACTGCAAAATACAATCGTCTGCTTCGTATCGAGGAGCACTTAGGGGACAAAGCACGCTATGCGGGGAAAAACTTCAGGAACCCATTAGGGGTCTGAATGTTTTTATTTTTTGTGCCAACATAATATTTTTAAAGTATATCCAAGAACTTTGGATGATGGATGATGATATCGACAGCGTCTGATAGATGATGAGAGATGGGCGGTCTGACATCATATACAATTAAAACTTGAAAATAAGCAATAATTAAATACAAAATAATGTCTATAATTATCATATAATATATTATTATAGGCACATTGACATATATATAAGGAAAATATTTATAAAATGAATATTTTTCCTTATTAAATATATATCTTAATATAATTTAAAGAGAGGAGACATGAAATGAACGAAAATAGGGTTGTCCTAAAATTCGGCGGGACATCAGTAGGCAACTCTGAGAATATGGGCAAGGCAATTGATAAGATACTCAAAGCCAAGACACAGTATGAAGAAGTGGTAGTGGTGCTCTCAGCAATTACTGGCGTGACAAATCTATTGATACATGCCGGAAGAAGCGCCCTATACAAAAAACCACAAGACACCCTACTAAAACTAAAAGAAAAGCACTATGAGGCCTGTGAAATAATACCTGACACCAAAATAAAGATGCAGACCATATTAGAGATAGATGATAAGCTCTCAGAACTTGAGAAGATACTCACAGGGATTTATTATGTAGGGGAGGTCACACCTCGCTCACTCGATTACATCGTTTCATTTGGCGAACGCCTATCAACACTCATAGTTTCTCGTGCGATTAAAGCAAGAAGCGTGAAAAGCGAACATATAGATTCTGCAGAAATCGTTATCACGGACGAAAACTTCGTGAACGCAAATGTGGATTTTGAGAAAACACAAGAAAGGGCAAACGGAAGAATAGAACCCTTGCTAAAACAAGACATCATCCCAATTATAACTGGATTTATAGGGGCCAGCAAGAACGGGCAGCGCACAACGCTAGGAAGGGGCGGCTCAGACTATTCTGCAGCCATCTTCGCAGACGTGCTAAATGCAAAAGAGATATGGATAATGACAGATGTCGATGGCGTCATGTCCTGTGACCCGCGCCTTGTAAAAGATGCCTACCTTCTCCATGATCTTTCCTACTTGGAAGCTATGGAACTGGCCTACTTCGGCGCAAAGGTAATCCACCCTAAAACGCTGGAAGCGGCCATGCGCAAAAATATACCAATCTATATAAAAAACACATTCTCCAACTCAAAAGGGACCCTTGTCACATCTGCTAAAGAAGGACAAGAACGCAAGGTAAAATCAATATCCCTCCTAACGGATGCATCGATAATTGAGATAAAGGGATACGGCCTTGGAAAGACAACAAAGGTCATGAAGGAGATTTTCAGGGAAATGGAGGAGGAACAGATAAACATTATGATGGTAACACAAGGATCGTCCCAAGCAAACGTCTCATTTGTTGTACCATCAGAGGAAGTGAAGAACGTCAAGAATCTCCTAGCAAAAGAATATTATGATAGATTCAACGTCATAAACAACGTTGCGCTGGTAAGCATCGTTGGTGAAGGCATGAGCCAGACCGCCGGTATGGCTGCACGATTCTTCAATGCTGTTGCAGATAAGGGCGTGAACAATCTCATGATCTCGCAAGGCTCCTCAGAAGTCGCCATAAATGTCGCTGTGCGAGCAGAGGACATGCAAAAGGCCGTGCAGGCCATACACAGCGAGTTCTTGTCGGCGGAGAATGAATGAGCATGAACACGTATGTTAAGATAAAGAGCCCGGCAACACTGGCGAACTTCGGCCCAGGCTTCGATGTATTTGGCATCGCTCTAGAAAAACCATATGACATAGTGGAACTGGAGATCTCTAGTGGTC
The DNA here is from genome assembly GCA_030603445.1 of Methanomicrobia archaeon. GTDB lineage: Archaea > Methanobacteriota_B > Thermococci > Methanofastidiosales > NM3 > NM3. Next base: position 74,922 of record JAUVXU010000004.1, read on the forward strand.
CTTCAACAATTACTACAAAGAACTATGATTTGCCTACAAACATACACAAAAACGTTGCATCGTATGCCGCACTAAAGCTTTTTGAAAAAAATGGGAAAAACACCAGCTTCTCCATGGCCCTTGAAAAAGGAATTCGCCCGGCAAGCGGTATGGGGAGCTCAGGCGCATCTAGTGTTGGCGGCGCATATGCGGCCGCCGCGCTTTGCGGCACTGTAAATGACAAGGACGTTATCATGGCCGCCGCAGAAGGGGAAAGGATATCATCAGGCAATGCACACGCAGACAATGTTGTCCCCTGCTATATGGGGGGTTTTACTTCGATCGTCTCCATAGACCCATTAAATGTCATTAATATCTTTCCTGAGGGCCTAAATATAGTTGCGGTGCTCCCAGACATCAAGGTAAGCACCAAGAAGGCACGAGCGATACTACCGGACAAGGTCCCGATGGCAGATGCAGTATCAAATGTGGCCATGGCATCATGCGTTGTGCACAGCCTTATGAAAAAAGACTATAAGGCACTCGGTATAGCTCTTGAGGACCGCCTCTCAATACCATATAGGAAAACGCTAGTTACAGGATATGACGATGCACGAAAAGCTGCACTTGACAGCGGAGCCATGGCGTTCTCACTTGGCGGTTCTGGACCAGCGGTGTTCGCAATAGTTGATAATAACAAGAAAGAGGTAGCTGATGCCATTGGAGATGCGTTCGCAGACAAAGGCATAGGCTGCACAAAATATATGACCAAGATAGGGGATGGCGCCCAGATCCTGGCATTAGAATAGGTGATTATTATGCATTACTTACGTTGTATAACTTGTGGAAAGCGCTATGAACCTGATGATATAGTGTACAACTGCTCATGCGGGTCCATCCTTGAGGCTGTAATAGACCTTAGCGAAGTTGAAAATATATTTGATGGTGTGAATCCTTCTGTATGGAAGTACAGCTCGTTTCTTCCTGTCGAAAAAAAAGCATCGCTGCATGAGGGGGGAACCCCCCTATATGAATCAATAAATCTTAAAAAAGACATAGGTTACAAAAGATTGTTTATAAAAAATGAAGGCGAGAACCCCACCTGCTCATTCAAAGACAGAGGAATGACAGTAGGTGTCAGCAAGGCACTGGAACTGGGGATGAAAAAAGTTGCATGCGCTTCTACAGGGAACACGTCTGCATCTCTTGCAGCCTACTCTGCCCACGCAAATCTAGAATGCTTCGTGATGATCCCGTCAGGAAAAATAGCACTCGGGAAACTTGCACAGGCAATAATTTATGGTGCAAAGGTAATCCCCATAAACGGGAACTTCGACCAGGCACTTGAAGCTGTTATGTCTGCCTCTAAAGCGTTTGGCATCTACTTGCTAAACTCCATAAATCCCTATAGGCTTGAAGGCCAAAAAACTATAGCATTTGAGATATACGACCAGCTTGGGGAAGTGCCAGACAGGATAATACTTCCCGTAGGAAATGCAGGGAACATATCCGCCATATGGAAGGGATTCAAGGAACTAAAAGGAGCAGGGATAACGGATGCTCTCCCAAAAATGTCCGGTATCCAGGCGCAGGGATCCATGCCTATGGTAAACATGTATATTAAAGGAGAAGAAACGCTTGTCCCAGAAAAGAATCCTGACACCTTGGCAACAGCCATTCGTATCGGAAATCCTGTCAGCTGGCAAAAAGCAATAAATGCGGTGCGTGAGTCAAAAGGCCTAATGGAGTCCGTTACCGACGAGGAGATACTTGCAGCGCAAAGAAAGCTGTCCTCACGCGAGGGCATCTTTGTCGAACCTGCATCGGCCTCATCCGTTGCAGGCCTTATGAAGTTGCATGAGAATGGAGATATTGATGAAGATGAGACTACGGTCCTCATCACAACAGGACACGGCCTAAAGGACCCTAATGCCGTGACCGAGTCGATTAAAATAATGGATCCTATTGATTGTGATATGGATACTTTGAGAAAAATACTAGGTGAATGAAATGAAACTAAACGCAGCAGTCCTAGGAGCGACCGGAATGGTTGGACAGCGATTTGTGAAAATGTTGAGTGAAAGCAATTGGTTTGAAGTAGAGTGTATTAGCGCCTCAAAGAGAACAGCAGGAACACGATATAGAGACAACGCTCTTGGATTCGAATATTCGGACGATATACTTGACATGACCATTGAAGACACCACCAAGAATATCCTAAAAGACCACGATATTGATATTGCATTCTCTGCAATTCCTGCCGACATTGCAGGCAAGGTAGAAGCGGATCTTGCAGAAAAAGTTGCTGTTGCCACAAACTCTGCAGCACACCGCATGGATGATGATGTCCCACTACTGATACCTGAAGTGAATCCGGACCATTTGGGATTAATAGATGTCCAACGAAAGAAAGGGTGGGAAGGAAGCCTTGTTACAAACCCCAACTGTTCAACTATAGTAATGGTGCTATCACTAAAACCCTTGTACGATGCCTTCGGGATAAAAGATATAAAAGTAGCCACGATGCAGGCGGTATCTGGCGCAGGATTTACTGGCGTATCCTCCATGGGAATACTTGATAATGTCATCCCCTATATCGGAAATGAGGAACACAAGATGCAGACAGAGCCAAAAAAGCTTTTGGGAAGCCTAGAAGGCGGGAAGATCATCGATGCAAGCTTCAACGTTACTGCACTTTGTACACGTGTGCCGGTCATAGACGGCCACACCGAATCCATATTTGTTGAATTGGAAAGCGACCCAACAGCAGATGAGTTCACCGAGGCACTGCGTACGTTCAAAGGGTTGCCACAAGAACTAAATTTGCCGTCAGCACCAAAAAATCCTATCGAGATACGCCCTGTCCCGCAACCACGGATGCACCGTGATTTGGGAAATGGTATGGCAGTGACTGCTGGGCGCATCGAGAAGGTGGCGCCTAACAAGTTCAAATATGTTGTAATGGGGCATAATACTATTAGAGGCGCTGTTGGCGCATCCATCCTAAATGCAGAGCTTATGGCAGAGAAAAAGTACCTATAAGGAGCAGTGAACATGAAAAAGTTACGAATCGCAGTAATAGGCCTTGGCGTGGTCGGTACAGGCTTTCTTACTTTGCTTGACGAGAAAAAGGAAGTATTGGAAGACAAATACGACCTTACATATGATGTCGTGGCGGTCTGCGACAAAATGCGAGGCTCAATTTATAATCCGGATGGTTTGGATGTTTCCCTCATCCTTAAGGAATCTCCTATGGCTGATGGACTGGAAGGAACACGAGGCCTTTCCTCTTTTGATATAATAAAGAAACCCGAGGTGGATGTGGTAATAGAAGCAACACCTACAAACCTCAAGACAGGAGGAGTCGGGCTTGAGCATGCCAGACGCGCGCTAAGTGCTGGCAAACACTTCATATCAACTAACAAAGCCCCGCCTGCCATAGCATACAAAGAGCTTACAGACATTGCAAAAAACAATAATGTCTACTACGGATTTGAGGGCACGATACTCTCTGGCACACCAGCAATATCCTTGGCAATACACGGCCTTCCTGCAAGCGAATTTAAGTCCATAAGGGGTGTTTTAAACGGCACTACGAACTTCATTCTAGAGCGCATGGAAAATGATGGCATGGACTTTGATGAAGCGCTTTTGCTCGCACAGTCCAAAGGCTATGCTGAGGCAGATCCCTCAAGCGACATTGATGGGTGGGATGTATGTGCAAAGGTCGTTATCATGGCAAACAACATGCTAGGCTCCAACATGACCCCGGATGATGTCGAGGTAAGGGGATTGCGCAATATAGGCTTATCAGATGTTGAAGCTGCAAAGAAAAAGAAAATGAGGATCAAGATGGTAGGTTCACTCACCCGCAAGGATAATGGCGGCATCAAAGCGTGTGTTGTGCCCGAATTAGTTGACAGGAGCGACCCGCTCTATCATGTGCACGGGGTGACAAATGCTCTTGTATTTGATACAGACACAACTGACACTGTCACTGTCATGGGACCAGGAGCAGGAGGGCGCAGTGCCGGATACGCCATGCTCTACGACCTTGTTGAAATGCACCGCCACCGCAAACGCCTCTACTGACGCTATATTTTTATTCTTCTTTTCCTTTCTTTTATTGTGAAGGCTAATTCTAGGAACAACACTTGGCAGCAGCTGGCAGGGATTTGTGGCATGTTGTCCCCGTTTGTTGCCTTTGTGGCAATATCTATTGCAATTTCAAATGCGCCGCCTTTTGTGTGGAAGGAGAACTGGCTTAGCGACCTTGGGGTCTACGAAGGAGCGTCATATTACTTCAATACGGGGATTTTTTTTACAGGCATCCTGGGAATAGGGCTTGGCAGCGGGTTGTACCGCAAGTATATGAAATCACGAACTTCAAGAATAGGGGCCGCACTATTTATTTCTGGTTCAGTAGCATTGTGCGGAGTAGGGGTGTTTACAGAAAACGCAGGTGATATCCACTTCTACACCTCCGCCCTCTTCTTCATTCTTGTACCATTATCCATAATTATTATGGGTGTTTATGATATAGTGCACTACCATATTAAGCAAGCGTACCTAACGACTGCATGCGCCACTGGCGCCTATATCGCGTGGCTATTGCCATGGCCTGGAACAGGTGGCGCGCTTCCAGAAGCTGCTGCCGCAATACTACTTAGTATCGTATCGTTCATATACGGCATGACACTTGCTGCACCATATTGTCCCCTTAAAAACAAACAATGCATATCTACCAAAAAACAGGAACAGGCCTAAAGGTCCACAAGGATATTTTCCTTAAAGGTGTTTAGAACAATAGACGTGTTTGTGCGCTCAATGTACTTCATCGTATGCAGCTCCTTTACAAATCTGTTAAGATGGTCTCTGTTCTCGAATCGTCCTATGATCACTGCGTCATAATCTCCCGTAACATCATACACCCCGACCACGTTTGGATATTCAACTATCTTTTCCTCTATAAAACGAAGCTTTCCCTTCGAGATGTTAAGGTATATTATTGCCCGAAAGTCAAAACCCACCTTCTCTACATCTACGACAGGTATGTATCCTTTGATGATTCCGTTATCTTCCATGCGCTTTATGCGATGCGATACCGTACCAACAGAAAGATGAATAATTTGTGCAATCTCCCTAAACGAAAGCCGTGCATCCTTGTTTAGGACGCGTATTATCTGCTTATCCACCTCGTCTATATTTTCCCCTATAATACCATCTCCATTTATCAGTACTCAAGATCCTCATCACAGCTGTCGCTCAGTCGGGATTTTTCATCACCTGCATACATTTGAACAAAGTGATAAAAATGTTTCCAAAAAAAAGGAATAAAAAGAAAGGATGGGAAAGCTTATTTTACAGGCTGACCCTGTTCACGGGTCCATCGCTGCGATTCACCACGCACCACCATATCTATGGCGCCAACAGGGCATACAACAGCGCAGAGTGCGCATCCAAGGCACTCCTCGTCATCAATGTCGTTTATCTTCGGGACCTTTATTGCCCCTCCGCCAGTATCGCCGCATGCCACCGTGCACCTATTGCAGTGAAGGCATTTTCCAACGTCCACTTCAGGGTATAGGTGGTCCTCGACCTCGAGATCCTCATATGATGTCACCGCGTCAAGTGCGACTCCCACCATATCAGCGACGGTATCATACCCCTGCCCATCCATAAACTCAAGTGTCTTTCGCTTCCATTTCTCCACAATCCCAAAGCCATACCACATGGCTGCTGTGACATTCTGGGTCGTTGCTGCGCCAAGCATTATGTGCTCTACAGCATTTTTCCAGCTGTCAATGCCGCCTACCCCGGAAATTGGCAGCTTCACCTCTTTTGCAAGCTCGGCAACTATGCGAAGGGCTATAGGGCGTACCTGCGGGCCGCTGTTGCCTGAGACCAGTCCCCTTCCAAGAACGTTTGGCGCCACCACCTTTTGGTAGATATCAACATCTATTATCCCTGCAACAGTGTTAATGGCTGCAAGCGCATCTGCGCCCCCCTTCTTTGCGGCCTTTCCCATCTGCACTATATCTGTGACGTTTGGCGTAAGCTTTGTCATCACAGGTATTGACACCTCGTCCTTTACCGCTTTTGTCACCCCGTGGACTAGCTGCGGGTCCTGCCCTATGAACATGCCCATATGCTCCTCCGGGCATCCGTGGGGGCAGGATACGTTTAGCTCTATTATGCTTGCGCCATGCTCCTCGCACCATCTTCCAAGTGCTGCCCAATCGTCAAGATCGGGTGTTGCCATTATCGATACTATAAACGGCGCCTTGGTATCCTGCAGCACCTTTATCTCCTTATCCCACCACTCAAGGCCATGTGTTGTTATAAGCTCGCAGTTCTGCAGACCGTAAAGTGAGTTATGGCGCCTTGCGCCCATAAGGCGCGGCCTGACATCCGGCCTGACGTTCTTGTCAAAAGACAGTGTCTTGACGACGCAAGAGCCCCATCCCTTATCAATTATCTTACGCATATGCTCCCCAGTAAGTGTCGGAGACGCAGACCCTATAAAGAACGGATTGTCAAATTCTATTCCTAAAAACTCTGTTCGTAATGATGCCATTTCCTCACACCCCCTTCTCCACTGGCGGCCCTTGTTCACGGGTCCATCGCTGCGATTCACCACGCACCACCATATCTATGGCGCCAACAGGGCATACAACGGCGCAGAGTGCGCACCCAAGGCATTTCTCATCATCTATGTCGTTTAGATAAGGGGTTGTTATGGCGCCTCCTCCCGTGTCCCCACAGGCTATCTTGCATCTCTGGCATTGCACGCACACATCGTCGTTTACTTCAGGATACAGATGGTCCTCGACCTCAAGATCCTCATAACTGCTAAGAGACGGCAGTGCAAGGCCAATTAGCTCGTCTACCGATTCGTAGCCTTCCTCGTGCATGAACTCAAGCATACGGCGCTTCCATTCCTGGACAAATCCAAATCCCTCAAACATCGCCTCCGTTACCACCTGAACAGTGGATGCGCCAAGCATCATCATCCCGATAGCTGCCTGCCAGCTGTCAATGCCGCCTATTCCTGAAATTGGCAGCTTTACGTTTTGTGCAAGGTCTGCAACCCACTTGTACGCAATCATACGCACAGACGCTCCGCTGTTGCCGGAGATGGTGCCATGTGTTAGCACCATTGGCGCAGGAAGCCTTTTGTATATGTCAACAGCATTTATGCCTGCAATAGTATTAATGGTGGATAGCGCATCTGCGCCCCCTTTCTTTGCAGCCTTTCCCATCTGCACTATATCTGTGACGTTTGGCGTAAGCTTTGTCATCACAGGTATTGACACCTCGTCCTTTACCGCTTTTGTCACGTCATGGACTAGCTGCGGGTCCTGGCCTATGAACATGCCCATATGCTCCTCCGGGCATCCGTGGGGGCAGGATACGTTTAGCTCTATTATGCTTGCGCCATGCTCCTCGCACCATCTTCCAAGTGCTGCCCAATCGTCAAGATCGGGTGTTGCCATAATGGAGACCATCATCGGGGCATCAAGCCCTTTTAGCATCCTCAACTGCCCTTCCCACCAATCAAGATTGTGTGTGGTGATAAGCTCGCAGTTCTGCAGATTTATTATATTAGAATAACGGCCAATACCATTTAGGCGCGGCCTGACATCCGGCCTGACGTTCTTGTCAAGGGACAGTGTCTTAACGACATAGGACCCCCATCCGGCATCGACTATCTTTCGCATATGTGCTCCGTCAACAGTAGGGGATGCGGAGCCTATGATTAGTGGATTATCCATCTCAAATCCCAAAAACTCAGTTCTTAAATCTGTCATTCCTAATCACCTAGCCGCCCTCAGTCCCATCACAGATGGCGTTACTGAATACTTTGACCCTGCTGCAGCACGCACCTGCTCTATATCGTTTGTTGTTAGTACCACGGGCTTCTGGTGTTCATCTCCCCTATTGATGGTCACGGTCTCAAAGAAACCTCGCTTGAGCCCAAACTCCAACAGGGCGGATACAACTCCCCCATCCTGAACATTTCCCTCAACGCGTTTTGCCCTCGCAGAAAAGAACATGACATCTTTTGTGTTTGCCCACTGTTTATGAAATGCTGTTGTCCTTGGGCATACCATGTAACAATAGCCGCATGCAACATCCGGGCATCTGTTGATGCCATATGGGCGATCGTTGTCAAATTTTATATTATTATCAGGGCATACGAGCCCGCAAGCGCCGCAGTCCACACACTGCCCTTGAAGTATCACATCCTCTTCAAGCTCTGTGAAGATGTTTTTTTCGTTGACATTGTGCATGAATTTCTCAGGTTCTTCCTCCTTGTCCCATGTGTCAAGGAAATTAATTTTAAATCCTTTTTTCTTGCGCTTTTTCCCATTCTTATATGCCTGATTCTTGTTAAACTCATATAGCTTGCCAAGTGCATCCTTATCATGGATATCCTCTACTTCTATTACTCCTGTGACAAGCGCTTTTTTGAAAAATATCTTTCCGGGATCTGTGCGAAGGACAACTGTTGAATAACCTTCTGAAGAACCGATTCCTCCAACAGATATATCTGAAAAATCAGCCATAAGGTCGGGGCACAGCTTGCAATTTCCCCGTGCATAAGGCGCAAACTCTTTTATTTGGCATGAAAGGACATCCTCAGGCGTATGCACATATAGCCTGCCGCCTGATATGTTCACCTTCTTCACCATATCCATAGGGACGCCCCACTTGTGTCTGATAAACTCTTCAACACTATTATAGGCGAAGTTCTCTGTACAAAATAATCCTATGACAAACTGTTTTCCTCTTGGCCAAAATGGATAATCGAAGTAAACACGTTCCTCCACCTTTGGAAGCGCCCTTAATACCTTGGTCATCTTCTCGATTTTTCGAACTGCGTTGGCTTGGCAACCCACACCGACAAAACAGTTCTTGGCCAATAGGCATCCGTTGGTGCCGGATGCATTGGCTTTAACTATCCTCATTACATCTGCCATGCAGACCCCTTCAGCTTATCTGCATTCCTTATCGCTTATAACAAGGGCATTATCAATAACATCAAGGGCGTTGAGTACCTCTTCCTTGCTAACAATAAGGGGCGGGGCTAAAAGGAGTGTAGTTATCATCTGTAAGAAAAATGTGCCATTTTTGAAGCATTCCGCCTGTACCTTCGCAGGGATCGTCTGTATTGGCCTAAACTTATCGTCACGCACCGATGAAGCCTCCTGGGTCTTGGAATCCTTTATAAGTTCTATTCCCCAGAAACATCCTTTTCCACGAACATCCCCCACAGACTTGTGGTCCTCTTTTATCTCTTCGAGGCGTTTCTTAAACACTGGTTCTAGTGATGCTGCGCGTTCCACAAGCTTCTCATCCTCATAAAGTTTTATAGACGCAATACCAGCAGCGCACGCAAGCGCATGTCCTGAGTACGTATGGCCATGAACAAATAGGTTATCTTCAAAGAAATCAGATATCTTCTCGCTCATCATTGTTGCCCCAAGGGGAACGTATGTTCCTGAAAGGCCCTTTGCCATAGCCACGATGTCTGGTGATGCCTTCCAGTGCTCTATTCCGAACATCTTTCCAGTCCTTCCAAATCCGACCATCACCTCGTCATCTATCCACACGACCTCAAGCTCGTCGCATATCTCCCTTATGCGCTCATAGTAACCAGGGGGCGGGACAATGACGCCGTTTGACCCAACTATAGGCTCTAGCACAATAGCGGCAACTGTATTTTTCCCTTCCATGATTATCTGGTCCCTTATAGACTCTGCACATTGCAATCCACAAGAAGGATATGTCATCTTGAAAGGACAGCGGTAGCAGTATGGGTCCACTGCGTGTAAGATGCCTGGATATCCCGGTTCATTGAAAGTGTATCGTCGCGGGTCTCCAGTAAGTGAGATCGATATTCCCAAAGAACCATGATAAGACGTGTATCTAGAGATAACCTTGAACTTTCCGGTATAGTATTTGGCCGCCTTTACTGCAGCTTCTACAGCTTCTGCCCCTGCAACAGAAAAGAAGGTCTTCCTAAACTTGCCTGGTGCTATCTCTGCAAGCTTCTTTGCCAATGCGGCGCGAGGGGGACACCCCAAAGCTGGAGCCACATAGGCATAAGTGTTCAACTGATCTATTATAGCTTTGTTCACTACAGGATTTTTATGCCCATAGTTAGTAGATATAAGCTGTGAAGAAAAATCGATATACTTTTTCCCATTGACATCAGTCAAGTATGCGCCATCTGCATCAACGATTGGAAGAACGTTCACATTACGTTGTGCAGACCAAGTCCTTACTACATATTTTTTTTCCATTTCTGCAAAATTCTCATCCATACAGAATCCTCCCAGTATTCTGTTTGTCCTATTACAAAAGAACACAAACAATGCTCCCATATAGTGATTGTCTAATCAGCACTGAATAATAGAACTAATATATTTAATTATTCGGCATATTTAATATTTTCGGTGTTATCAATTTTTAATGTTAGTATTACGTTTTTTTTAAAAAATAATCTAAAATTATGAAATATAAAGCATATCTTACCCATTTTCATACCGTAATGCTTAATACGGAGGTTATTTATATACAATGCGAGTTCCTGTCCTACCCTCTAAAGAACCAATAATCGATCCTATTGAAGAAATAATAGCAACGTCCCCTCCTGCTTTGATAAATTCCATGGCTGCTGAGACTTTTGGCCCCATACTTCCTGGAGGGAAGTGCCCTTCTCTTGTGTACTGCTGCGCCTCGCTAAGTGTCATAACATCTATCTTTTCCTCCTTATGCGCTCCGAAATGTTTGCTAACATGCTCAACATCCGTCATTAACATTAGTATACTAGCGCCTATGTCCGTTGCAAGCAGCTTGGCAGATAGATCTTTATCAATTACCGCCTCAACGCCAATTAGTTCCCCATCCGCTTCATGCACGGGGATTCCTCCGCCCCCGGAAGCTATGACAATTACCCCGTTATCAGCAAGCAGTTTAACAGTGCTTGCTTCAACATTTCTTTTTGGTATTGGTGAAGGGACCACGCGCCGGTACCCATCTTTTACGGACTGCGCAACATATTTTATAGGCCATCCTTTGAGTACAGAGAGTTTCTGGGCCTCCTTTTGGGTATAGAAGGGTCCGACAGGCTTTATAGGGTGCTTAAATGCCTCATCAGAGATGTCCACCACAACTTGATTAACAATCGCCACCACTGGGACAAAAAGCCCCTCGCAGGCTAATCTGTTATGGAGGGCCTGTTGAATCATGTACCCCACCTGTCCTTGCGTCATTGCACCAAGCACATCTAAGGGCTGTTGAGGCACGTGGTCCTTTGCCTCCTCTTGTTGGATTAAGAGAGAACCCACCTGCGGGCCATTTCCATGTGTTAATACGATGCGATGCCCTGCCTTGACTAATTGCACTAGCTGTTCAGATATAAGAGATATATTAGAGAGCTGTTCCTTGAGAGTTCCTTTCTGATCAGCTCGTTTTATCGCATTTCCGCCCAATGCAACAACGATAGTGCTGACCATAAAATCACCGATATCCTAAAAGAAAAATGAAAGCTACGGCAGCAGCTTGCACATATCCGTGTATGTCTCTGGCCGCCTGTCCCTGAAGAACTGCCAGTCGTTTCGAACATCGCGTATCATGTCAATATCAATATCTGCGATCACGACCTCATCCTTGTCCTCCGAACCTTGTGATAGTAGTTGCCCTCTTGGATCGCACACATAAGTGCTTCCAAAGAATCTGCCAAACTTCCAAGGTTTCTCTATCCCGACCCTATTTATTGCAATTGTGAAGAACTGATTAGCCACACAATGTGCGCGCTGTTCCAACTCCCATAAATATTGTGACTTGCCAGCCACTGTTGCCGACGGGTTGTAAGTTATCTCTGCTCCTGCAAGACCCAAGAGGCGCGCTGATTCGGGGAAATGGCGGTCATAGCAGGTGTATATCCCGACTCGACCATACTTGGTCGGGAATACAGGATATCCCAAGTTTCCTGGCTTAAAGTAGAACTTCTCCCAAAAACCTGGTTTTGTATGTGGAATATGTATCTTCCTAAACTTTCCCAGATACGTTCCATCTGCATCATACACAGCTGTCGTGTTGTAGTAGACTCCTTCCATTGCCTCCTCATAGACAGGTATGACGGTGACCATATCATACTGTTTGCCAATCTCTGCTATATTGTCTGTTGTTGGTCCCGGTACAGGTTCAGCGAGATCATACCACTTCGGCTCCTGTTCTGCGCAGAAGTAAGGGCCGTTAAAGAGTTCCTGAAGCCCTATTATCTGTACGCCTTTATCTCCTGCCTCATCAAGCAGCTTCTCATGTTTCTTGACCATGCCCTCGATTGTTCCAGGGTATGAGCATTGAATTCCTCCCACTTTCACAATTCTTGTCAATCAATCCACCCCATAAAAAGCAAAAAATATATGTTGTAAAATATATATAATTGTTTCGGTAATTTATAAACGATATGAATAATTTTTATATAAAATTAGAATGTTTTAATAATTTTTATATAAAATTGTAGTATATATATAGGTATTAAACAAATATTTGCATATATTCTTCTAATTCATCCTTAAAAAAGAGAAATCATCATATTCTATTTTTATAATCAATATATAAAATATATAGAATATTGTGCTAGACGTATACTATATAGATTAAGTATTTATATGGATGTGCTAACGTTCGTTGCATGCTTGATTGGATTATTGCATTAAGCATTGCTGAAAAGGCGATAATTGCTCTTGCCCTGGCTTCAGGATTCTACATGGCTTGGACAATTGGTGCAAACGACGTGGCAAATTCTATGGGCACATCTGTAGGAAGCGGTGCGCTTACTTTGAAGAGAGCCGTGATTGTAGCAGGCATTTTCGAGTTCTTAGGGGCGGTCCTTGTAGGGCGTCATGTATCGGCAACCATCAAGTCAGGAATAATAACCCCCGGGCTAATAAACGATCCAAAAGTGTATATGCTTGCGATGCTATCATGCCTAATAGCAGCTGCCTTTTGGGTGTTTGTTGCAACATACTACTCCCTTCCAATCTCCACCACCCATTCAATAGTTGGGGCTGTGATAGGGGTTGGGCTGTTAATATCATACCAAATGGTAAATTTTTCCATTGTCAACAGCATTGTGCTCTCATGGGTTTTCTCGCCTTTGTTAGGGGCGCTCTTAGCATTTATATTTTTCAAACTTATCGTTCGCTCAATCTTCTCTAAGAAGGAACCACTTCACGCACTGCGAAACGTTGGTCCAGTGCTTGTATTCTTCAACATTTTTATCATATGCCTGTCAGTCTTGTATAAGGGGCTTGCAAAAATTGGGCTTTCTTTTGGGGCCCTCCAGGCTATAGAACTTTCTGCTGTGATTGCCATTACCGTTGCAATGGCATCTGCATACATATTCCTTAATATGGATTACAGAAAGCCGCGAAGCGACTCCGAGAAATACAGGCAAGTAGAAAGAATATTTGGATATTTGCAAATAATGACAGCATGTTCTGTTGCATTTGCGCACGGGGCAAACGATGTTGCAAACGCCATAGGTCCATTAGCGGCCATAATGCACACGATGGAGGCAGGAACTATAGATGCAACTTCTGGCATACCGCTCTACATCCTGTTTATAGGGGGTGCAGGGATTGTTATTGGGATCTCGACATGGGGCTACAAGGTCATCGACACTGTCGGTAAGAAAATAACTGAGATAACGCCTTCAAGGGGTTTTTGTGCTGAGCTTAGTACATGCATAACAGTGCTCTTATGCTCAAAGATAGGCCTTCCGATATCAACAACGCAAGTATTGATAGGATCCGTAATAGGGGTAGGATTCGCCAGAGGTATATCAGCCATAGATTTTAGCATTATTAGAAAGATAATAACCTCATGGCTTCTGACGCTTCCCATATCTGCATTAAGCAGTATGCTTATATATATCGTATTGAAAGGAATAATACTATGAGGGATGTGGATGGTAAGATGGAAAGACAGGATTAGGGTGCCCTTGCTAGGTGCCCTTCGGAGCGACCCGTTCGAAAAGTTGAACGAGCACGCAAAGATGGTGAAAGTATGCACAGAATCTCTGAAGCACGCCATGAAGGCCTACTTTGAAGGGGATTTTGATACGTTTGATAAGTACAGGCTTAAGGTTATAAAAGACGAGGAGAAGGCCGATATCATCAAGAGAAACATACGAAATCACCTGCCTAAAAGCATACATATGTCTGTTGACAAGAGAAATTTCCTCCTTCTTTTGACACAGCAGGATAATATACTCGATTATGAAGAGGATCTGGTACAATGGTTGCATATGCGAATCAAGACGTATAATAATGATATCAGTGCCGACTTCATGCATCTCACCGACAAGGTGATAGAAACAATTGGTTATTTCGAGAAAGCCATCTTCAATCTTCCTGATGTCCTAGAGTCGTCTTTTGCAGATGACGAGAGAAATGAGACAAAAAAATACATAAAGAAAGTGAGCTTAGGGGAGCATGAATCTGATGTCCTTGAACAAGCCTTGTCCAAGAAGATATTCTCTTTGGAAGATCAGCTGACGCCAATAGACATCTACCACTTATTACGGGCTGTACAGATACTTGGAGAAATATCAAATCACGCAGAAAACGCCTCGGACAGGATAAGAAACCTGCTTGCAAGGTGATGCTATTCTAAGTATTATTGTTCACGGCGGGGCCTGGAACATGCCAAAAAAACTTGAGGCCGCGCATCTAAAAGGCGTCTGTGAGGCATGCAAGGCGGGCCGTGATGCATTGCTTGATGGCAATGGGAGTGTTAATGCAATAGCTGATGCCCTTGTCATATTAGAAGATGACGAGACGTTTGATGCAGGCGTCGGTTCCTTCCTAAACAGTGTGGGCGATGTAGAGCTAGATGCGGGGATTATGACTGGAGACAGCGGAGACTTTGCCTGCTGTGGTGCAGTATCACGCCTGCGCAACCCGATTCTTGCATGCAAGAAGCTGCTTGAGATTGCCCCAAACAGGTTGCTCGTCTGTGAGGGAATGCACAAGTTTGCCGAAGAGAACGGTTTTGAGTTAATAGACAACGATGAATTGAAAATCTCAAGAGAGATAGAGCGCTACAAGAACAAGTCCGCCCCTGTTGAAAAATATTTCTTGCCGTCAGACACTGTTGGTGCGGTGGCACTAGATGAATATGGGCAAATCGCGGCTGCAAACACCACAGGAGGAACTCCTGGAAAACTTCCCGGTCGCGTCGGCGACTCCCCCATCGTTGGTTGTGGCATCTACGCAGGCCCGAACGCAGGCATTGCTGCTACAGGATATGGGGAACCAATAATCAAGACCGTGCTTTGCAAGTGCGTTTATGATGAATATTCTAAGTGCAAAGACATCGACCTTGCAACAAATCACGGCATTGGCATTCTCTCTTTATACGGGTGGGGCGGGGTAATTGCCCTAGACAAAGAAGGAAACAGCGCCGCGCGCCACAACACCACAAAAATGCCGTTTGCAAGATGGGATGAGAAAAATAATAAAATTGAAAAAAAGATAAGCAACCCCCTTTAAAGAGGGGGAGCATTTATTGCCAGAAGCGACAAGCGCCCCTTTGTATCATTCTTTAGTCCTGCATCTGTTCATAGGCATAGCCTATGCCAAGCTGCTCCAAACGCTCTTTAGTTGGAACGCCGTCCTTGCCCCATCCGCGAAGCTCGTAATACATGTCAAGCATCTTGTCAAGCTCTTCTTGCGGGCAGTACATGCCTTTTAGCGGTCCGTCTGGTATGGGTTCGTTCATGAATCTCCATGGAAGCTTGTCATCCTTTCTCCTTATGCCCTCACGGCAGTTGAAGCAGCGCTCCATGGTGTAGATACGATCGGATATCTCTGTTAGTTCTTCTAAAGTGATGTTCCATCCTACTACATCGTTCACCCATCTGACATAGTTGTCGGTAAGTACGAGACCAGCTGATTTCTCACAAAGGTGGCATATGACCGCCGCATCCCCGAATGTCGTCCAGTTTGCAGTATCAAATGCAAGTGCAGGCTTATCAGAGATGTCCTCGCGCTTCTCGCGTGGTATACCATACTCTATTGAAGGGCGTGCATCGTGGTGGCTTCCTCCCCTATTGGACACGGAGTAACCTATGCTCATCGTCTTTAGTCCCCTGCCGGAGTGCCCCGCTGGCTCAAGGCCCTTTATGTTGATTGCAATCTTGTAAGCCTCGCCTCCAAGCCGATTTGCCATCTCCCTTGTCCCAAGGCCGATGAATGCGCCAATGCCCTCTG
This sequence comes from Methanomicrobia archaeon, assembly GCA_030603445.1. Lineage (GTDB taxonomy): Archaea > Methanobacteriota_B > Thermococci > Methanofastidiosales > NM3 > NM3. The sequence goes on from JAUVXU010000004.1 coordinate 91,193, forward strand.
CGTTTCCAGTAAGCTCCACTGCCTTAAGGAGGGTCTCCCTATTGCCCCAGCTAAAGTCAAGACCTGAAAGGTCCATATCCTTTAAGAGCCCTTTCTCCTGCGCCTCCATCATGAAGGAAACAGAAAGGCCAAATGATATGGTGTCTATACCGTATTCATCGCATTTAGCATCGGCAATGATGAGTGTGTCTAGGTCATTTATACCACACATGCTGCCCATAGCATACAGGGATTCATACTCAGGCCCTTCTGATATTGAAGGATCTGATTTTGCAGCATCTATCTTCGTACAGGCCAAACGGCAGGCAAAACATGCGTCGTTACGCTTCCAGTGCTCTGCCTTGAGCTTCTCGCCGGATATATCCTCGGCATGCTCGAACTGTTCCTGCTTGTAGTTGTACGTGCCTAAACAACCCTGTTTATTTATGATGTTCACAAGGATCGGGGTCCCGAAGTCTGTTAGGCCTTTTCCCTTCGTCTCATACTCGGGGATCAATTCATTGTAATGCTTGAACATGTTGTCAAGATTTGCCACCTCAACATCTTTTGTCCCGCGCACTGTTATGGCCTTAAGCTTCTTAGCGCCAAAAACCGCTCCGATTCCGCCGCGTCCGCATGCCCTGACATCATGAATAACACATGCATAACGCGCCATGTTCTCTCCTGCTGGCCCAATGCACAGAGTTGAGAAGTCGCTTGATGTTATCTCCTCTATCTTCTTTTGTACCTTCTTAGTGTCAAGCCCAGAAAGCTCGCTTGCATCTCGTATCTCCACTGTATCGTTATCTATTAAGACATATTTGAGAGAATCTGCCTGTCCGGTCACTATTATGCTATCGTACCCTGCGTACTTTAGCTTGGCTGCAAAGTCGCCGCCGAACGCACCGCGCATGTAACCTCCTGTCAAAGGAGACTTCGTAACTATCGTGCCCCTTCCTGCGCCGTGTAGGAACGTGCCGGATATAGGGCCTGCGCCAACAGCAATGATATTCTCAGGACCTAGCGGATCTACACCCTTTGGCGTCATGTCAAAGAGGTATTTTGCACCAAATCCGACGCCGCCAAGGAACTTCTTGGCAAGGTCCTCAGAGGTATTCTCCTTTTTTATCTCGCCGGTAGTAAGATTGACAAATAGTATCTTTCCTGCATATCCTTTCATTTTTAATCCTCCTCCACGAACAAAGCATCAAACGGGCAGTAACGAATACAGTTCATTTCACCGTTGCAGAAATCACACTTCAGGATATATTCAAGATCTGGGTGGGTAAACATAGCGTCATAAGGGCATGCATCCACACATACCATGCAGCCTATGCACTCCTCTTTATTGAACTTGACCTCGTTATCTTCAATGTAAAGCGCTTCAGTTGGGCAAACATCGATACATTCGGGTTCCTCACAATGTTTGCATGTAAGCTGGTTAAACTTTCCATAGAACTCGTCGCGCCATAAGCGGATTCTTGATTTGTTTGGGTTGAAGACACCTTCGTGTGTAGCCGAGCATACTAGCTCGCAGGTTTTGCAACCACTACACTTCTCGGTGTCGAAACCTATTCTTTTCATGATAAGTCACCGGGTAAAAATAAAAATGGAAAAATTTAAAGGTTTCGATAGGTTATAATAAAACAATCGAGGTTTTTCACAACGACATATCGGAGAATTCGCGGTCCTTGCGTTCCTTGTTTATCTTCTCAAGGTAACGGTATACGCCAGAGTGGGGTTTTCCCTCAAGCAGCATATCCACTGCCTTTTTGGCATCATGGACCTCTTGGAACGTGCCAAGAATGGAGATGGTCTTGCCATATACCGAGAGATGTACGCCGGTCATGGTCTCAATTATGCGCCTTGTCTTGCCTTCCTTTCCGATTATGCGGCCTCTGATACGCAGCATGCTGCTGCGAGAGTGCCCCACATATTCTGATATGTCTATTATCTCAACTATTACTCCGTCTTCTTGAAGACGCATCGCCTTTTGCGGGGAAAATCCCCTGGCTATGGCCTTTACCATATCGCGCGCCTTCCAGACTGCAAGGGGGTCCTTGGTATCTGAAGTATCGGATATATAAACTGCAGAGTTATCCGAATCGATCTTAAGGCAAACATGGAGTACCTCCTCTATCATCTCCCTTGTTTCCCCTTTCTTGCCTATTACAATGCCCAATCTATCATAGGGTATCTTCATGTACTCCTCATTCATTCTTCTCACCTGTAACTTGCCCCAACAATATGTCCATATCCGGCACCTCAATGAACTTTGAGAAATACCTTTTAACATTTTCTATATCCCTTATAAGAAACTGGCGCGCCATTGGATTTCTCATAACAGTCCCCTGGGAGTAGTCTATCGGGTGCAGCTTCTTAGGCCCAACAAGGATGTTGTACTCGCTTAGGTCCGCGTGCACAATGCCTTCCTTATACATCCCTTTCACATACGACATGACAGTGCGAAAGTCTTTCTCTGGATCGTCCGGGCCAGCGATTCGCAGCTGTGGGTATGCTATGCCCCCTTCACCAAGAAACTCCATAATAAGCACATTGTTTAGGATAATATGTGGTTTTGGGACTGGAAGGTATTCTTCAAGGCGCTTTAGATTCTTAAACTCCCTCCTCCCCCATGCAAATACAACCTGGCGGTACTGCTTTTTTATGTCACTAAATCTTGGGTCTTGAACAATGTACTGCCACATATTGCGAAACGTGGCTGCGGAAATGCGATAGATCTTTATGGCCACTTCCTTTCCATCAGGGGCGTATCCCCAAAATACATTTGCCTCCTTTCCTGTAGATACTATGCCTTGCACCGTATCAAGCTTTCCGGCCTTTATAAGGTCGTATAGCGTCATAAGAGTTGACTTGTCAAATACTCCGTCTCGCACCTTGAGCGTTTCAGTGCCTTTTCTCATCTTCTCTTGCTTGAGCCCTTTTTTGAACTCACGCTCGTAGAATTTGTCGACACTATTCATTTCTCGGCCTCTATGAATCCATTCTTTTTAAGATATTCAGACTCTTCCCAGCTATAGCGGTATATAACATCGAGGCGTTTGTTATCGCCAGGAATCATCTGTCTTAGCAGAACATAACTATTAACACGAAACAATACGTGGTCCCTGAACTTTCCGGGGATGCGAACAATAACATCATTTCTATTAGAGAGTGAAACTAGCAGCCTGTCGCCCCCTAACAGTTTTTCCACCCTGCCTATTATCTGCCCTTCTTTTGGCAGCATCATGCTATCTCCAACTGATAATGCTATCTTAGGGGATAATTTTGATTTTTTCCGTGCCATATTATCTATAAGTTTGATGCACCCACTTAAAAACGTTGCTTAGTGGCACAAAATAAGTATCTTTTTAAATAAAATAAAGTCTTTATAATGTATATGAAGAATCTAACATCTTACCAGGAAGATATGATACGTGTTCTAGTCGAATCACGGGCACTGTCATTTGGCGAGTTCACACTTAAGAGCGGACGCATCTCACCATATTTTTTCAATATGGGAAGAGCAATATCCAATGGGATGTATCTTGCGACCGTGTCGCGATGCTACTGCGAGAAGCTTATAGACTGCGTAGGCAATGATTTCACTTTCATCTTTGGTCCCGCATACAAGGGCATCCCGCTTGCATGCGCAATAGCGCACACTCTCTGGAGGGAGTTTGAAGTGGCTGTCAGGTGGGGATATGACAGAAAGGAGGAAAAGACATATGGTGACACCCGCGATGCCGCACTTGTAGGGAAGCTTTGCAGCAAGGACAAGGTGATCATGGTGGATGATGTCATCACCACCGGCGACACCAAGATAGAGTCATGGAAAAAGCTTCTTGCGTTAGATAGTACATTAATCCCAAAAGGCGTTCTTGTTGCCGTTGATCGTGAGGAAAAGGACAAAAATGGCAAAATGCCAGTAAAAATACTAAAAGAAGCCGGGCTGGATTTTTTCTCCATACTAAAGGCTTCTGTTATCTTCGACTATTTGCACGATGTGAAAATAGACGGAAAGATCATCGTGAACGATGACCTATACGAACGATACCAAGACTACAGGCGCCGCTACAATTAGAATCTAAAGACATCAAGTATTCCGTAAAGGAAGCTTACTATGCCTTGAGTACCCCCATTGATACGGTGCTGTATCACTGATGACACCTGGCCCCTCATAGTATCGATTGGCCATGTTACCTTCCATTCCTGGGGTTCTTTAAAGACTGCTAGGTAACCTGACATCCTGAAGTAAAACACCAAGAGACGATACATTGGGAGTAGCAGCACATACTGGAAGCTATCGCTTATTGCGCCCCGCGTGTCCTTATCCGAGATAGTGTATGCTGCTAGTGTCTGTGCTACATCAAAAATCACATAAAACACGAACAGCACTACGAAAAACAGCGCTATTACGCTTTGTGAGTATCCAAATAGCGGGAATAGCAGCAATAGGAATGTCCATATGATACGAGGGAATGCAAGCGTATGGTCTATCATTAGCATCGAAGGAAGCCCAAACCTTCCAATAGTTCCATACTTATTAGAACCTATCATGTTCTTGTGTACGCCTGCGACCTCTAGTTGCCCCCGCCTCCAGCGTACGCGCTGGGCATATAAGGCCCCAGTTTCAATGACCGGTTCCACCCATACCTTTGCATCAGGGGCGAATCCGACCCCAATGCCATGCTGATGGAGATCAAGGGAGATGTCAAAATCCTCTGACACTGTTAGATCGGAGTAAATGTGCGTCTTCTCCAAGGCTTCTTTTCTAAACGCACTAAAAGCGCCTGAAAGCATATACTCCGAGTTCACGGCGCTTTGGTAATGGCGGCCAAGCCTAAATGAGTTCAAGTATTCAAGGAACTGGCTCTTTGCAAGAATAGATTCAAAAAACGACATCTTCTTCTCTATAGGGTTGCCGTCCTCATCCAAGATAAGGTCTCCTTCCTCATCGCGCGCCTCTAATAAGTGCCAGTTTACCTCTATAACACCGCATGCGGCCCCTTTATCGGGATTTTCCAGCAAGTATACGACCATTTTGCGAATTGCGTTTAAGTCAAGCACGACATCTGAGTCTATTGTCATTACTATATCGCCGTGCGCGTGGCGAATTCCCGTATTTAAGGCATGCGCCTTTCCCCTATTTGACCCATTGGAAAACAGGCGAATTGAACCTTTAAACTCTGATACTGACATGAAGTCGCCGTTGATCTTTACCTTGTTGTTGCCGTTGCCCTCTATGTTTGCAAGCGTTATGTCTGATGTAAGGTCTATTGAACCATCATCAACCACGAGTATCTCCATCTTGTGCTGCGGATAGTCTTGCAGCTTTAGGGAGTTGAGGCAGCGCTCAATTATCTTCTCCTCATTATAAGCAGGGATGATAATAGACACGTTTGGCATGTCGTCGTCTGTATATTTGTCAGTTGATGTCTTGTTCTTTGAGAATATCACGGCGCCTACCCTAAGCATTGCGCCAACACCATCAAGGGCAAGAGGTATGAGGATCCATACACCCCATATCAAAAGCGAACGTATTAGAGGTGACATTTATTCTCCCCCCTTTCCTCGGGCAATTGCATCATTTACCACTTTCTTGCCCACTATGTTAATAGTTGGTTTAGTTATTATATACCAATATATGAACAGGACGAACACGAAAAACACCATTCTAGATATCACAGAATGAGCCAGGTATGTGTACTCCTCTCCATAATTATGCGTGACACCAGCAATTATGCAAAGACGAATTATGTTTGCAACATACGTCAGTGCTACACCTAGCACTGCTGAAAAGACCTTCCTCTTGGCAACAAATCCCACATAGAAGAATATCAGCGAGAAGATAACGGAAAGCTCCAGAAGCGCCGAGCACTCTATAGAGCATATCAGCACAGCCCATCCTGTAGGTGATGGGATAAATAGCTGATTGCTTTGGACATATCCATCAAATCCGAACTGTTGCAATAGGAAAACGGTGTGATTTAGCTCTATGTTGGCCAGTTTCGTATCATATCCTAAATTCATAAAAGCAAGGATGATAAAAAGTGTGAGTCCAAATGATCCTACTAGGTAGTACAAAAGCCACTGCCTCTTTGAGTGAAGATATACAGTGACCAGCCCCCAAATAATCAGTAGTACAAACAGGAACATCCAGTTCATTTGCCATCACATCCTTTTAGATTCAACACGCCATTCTTTCTCATGGAGTATCCTACTATTAACAGCAGCATGGCCAATAGCCCGATAAATCCAAGCGTGCCTAGGGAAGGGATGTAGTAAAAAGAAGCACATGACGGTCCTGCGATTATATGTGAAGGCTCGCCTGAATTGACATTTGTCTTTTGCCAGTACACACAGACCCGAAAGTCCTTTCGTAGATCGTCAGGTGTAAGGTAGAACGAGAAGTACTCGGTTGTGGTATCTCCTGGCTTCATAGTCTGTACGCCGACATTCTTGTACCTATGGTAAGGATATCCATCGTCGGTAGGATACGTTGCAACAAAATTGTTATTCTCATCATACACGTACAAGAACAGGCTGGTGTTTGACTGGGTGTTTGCCGCCGCCAGGTCGACGCGCACAGTAATTCCGCCTGTATCTGTGTTGACAGATACTGAAGTGAAGATGACGTCGCTTTGTGTGCCTGTTGCAAATGAGTAAGTAGGACTTGTGTAACTGCCTGTGCTATCTGTTGCAACAACGTACCATGAATATGTCGTATTGCTCTCCAGATAGCTCCATACCGTAGTAGCGGTTCCACTGCCGGTCACGGTATCGGTGCCAATAGGTGTGTTGCCTTCCAAGTTGTAGAAGTTCACAGTGACAGTTCCTGTACCTCCTGCAATGTCTATACTAAGTGTAGTACTAGGCCCTATTCCAGAAACTCCCGATGGCGCGGGATTTGAAAAGTCTATGCCTGGGGCACGGGTTGTGAAAGACCAGGTACCACTCGTAAGAAGAACTGTATTTGGATCGGCGTTATCTGCTACTGTGACGTACCAGGAGTAAGAGGTTGAGGGGCTTCTTCCTGGCCACTGCACGGTCGCAACGTCTACTGAATTTTGCTTTGTGGTGACTACAGCAGAACCTAATAATGTTGATTCGCCATAAAATTTTACTAGATACTCCTTATTGTTAGCTCCATCCACTTCCACCACAAGATCCGGTGTTAAGCTGACATCTGTAGCACCATTTGCCGGTGATGGGTTCAAAACCTCAACTGTTGGTACGGCCGCTACCATCGCAATCCCAAAAGATCCAAGTAACAAACCGACTATAATTATTACAAACACTTTATACTTCACAGTAATCGCCCCAATGCAGGCATGTGTTTCTTGGAAGCCATATATAAAATATAAGAAACAGAGTTCTTTTAATTACTAGTAACAGTTAATAAAAAAATTTATAATATTTTGTTTAGATTAATTAATTGATAAAAATAACGCTCTAAAATACCATTCAAATAAAGTATAACCTGTATAAAAGAAAATAATAAAAAAATAGGAACTTAAAAATAAAAAAAAGCAATATTTTATTTATTTAACACGCGCTCTACTATTCGCTTCGCCTCTCCAAGATATTTCTCTGGTTTAAGAAGGGTGTTTATCTCTTCACCAGTAAGATATTTTCCAACATCCTTATTAGAACGTACTGTCTCCACAAAGTCATCGCCATCCTGAGAAAGAGTTCGCAGCATCTCATGCGCATCCTGGCGTGAGGCGCCTTTCTTCGTAAGGGCTATCATTATTGCCTCTGCCATGTTCTTTCCCTTGCTCATTTGAAGATTCCTCTTTATGTTTTCTGGAAAGAACACAAGGTTGTCATATACGTTGATGATTGATTTTATCATCTCATCGATAAGGATGAACGATTCAGGGATGATTGCACGCTCAGGTGCCGAATTTGTAAGATCCCTCTCATGCCACAAATTGTTGTTAAGCAGTGCAGGAATAACATTTCCATAGAGTATGCGCGCAAGACCGCACGTCTTCTCTGAATTTATTGGATTTTTCTTATGCGGCATTGTGGATGAGCCGACCTGATCTTTCTTAAACCCCTCTGCCACCTCACTTATCTCTGTTCGCTGCAGATTGCGCACCTCGGTCGCCATCTTATCCAGTAAACTTCCAAGCAGGGCAATGTTTAGGATAATTTCTGCATATATGTCACGAGGCACTACTTGATTGGTTATATCTGCCATTTTTATGCTAAGGACCTCGCCAACGCGCTCTGCCATTTTAAGCCCATCGTCATATGATGCCATTGTTCCAACTGCCCCTGCTATCTTGCCGCAGTTGCGCTTGTGGGATACCTTAAGTCTCTCCTCACTACGCTTGAGCTCATCAAGGAAAAGTGCGAACTTCATGCCATACGTTGTTGGTATTGCATGTTGTGCATGTGTCCTTCCAACGCAGACAGTTCCGATATGCTCCCTTGCCTGCCTGGCAAGGATTGTATCTAATATTTCTATATCTGCAAGCAGTATATCCAAAGCGTCACGAAACTGCAGTGCTGATGCGGTGTCATTTATATCGTTTGATGTCGCGCCAAAGTGAACGAAACGCCCCCATTTTCCACACTGCGCGGCAAGGACCTTTACCATGGCCATTATGTCATGATTTATCTTTTTCTCCTCTTCTAGGATAGCTTCCTTCTTGACTATCCCTAACTTTGCCTTGGCCGTTATCTCTTTTGCAGCCTCGATAGGGACGTGTCCAAGGTCGGCATGTGCTTGGGCAATTGCCGCTTCGACATCAAGCAGTAGCTGTATGCGGCTGTCCTCTTCAAAGACCGCTCTCATCTCCTTTGAGCCGTACCTGTAATCTATGGGGTGAATCATCTTCTCGTCTCCTAATGAATGCTTTTCATTCGCTACGTAACTTTATATGTTTTTTTGATGATTGCCCCTTATACAAAAGTGAGCAGGCAAAAAGACCGTTAATTTTAAATACCTATTTATATGCACATAAAATGCATAAAAGGGCTCTTGGTCTAGCTTGGTTATGACGTCGCCTTCACACGGCGGAGGTCCTGGGTTCGATTCCCAGAGAGCCCACCATAACTCTTTTTATCTGGTATTATTTGTGAATATTCATTTTTTTAGAGCGGGAAGCATTGCCACTGGCTATTATATGAAAAAGATATTACTTTCCAACGCCTTTCTTCTCCATCTTTCCCCATCCCCTAGAACCAAACGCATATTCTATTGTAGCACGAAAGCGCCACCATGTCTGTAATTGGCGATAACCGATATTTTCCAAAAAAGCGGCGCAAAAAAGGTGCAGGAGATGCGACGTCTTCGGGTATTTCTTAAATGACAGCTCCTCCAGTATAACAGATGTGATAGAAAGCACCATCCCGTAAAGAACTGCAACAGTCAGAAACATGATGGCAAAAGGCAAGCTAACAATACCAAACAATGCTGACAAAATAAACACAATGTACCCGCTAAATTCGACAAACGGCCCGAGCATCTCAAATATCACAAAGTAGGGGAATGCAAAAAATCCCACCCAGCCATAATCGGTGTTTAGGAACATATCTTTATGTAGCATTATTGATTGTATCGTTCCCTTCTGCCAACGAACGCGTTGGCTCCTAAGCACTTTCAACGTTTCTGGTGCCTCTGTCCAGCACACCGGATCTGGGACAAATGTGATGCGTGTATTTGGGTTTTGACGCCTGAGTATCTTATGCATCCTAACCACTAGTTCCATATCCTCCCCGATACAGCCTGCCCTATATCCGCCCACCTTCAGAACAGCATCTTTTGAGAAGCACCCAAACGCGCCGGAAATAATAAGCATGGCATTAACCGCATCAAATCCTGTCCTGCCGAACAAAAATGCCCTGAGGTACTCCACGACCTGGAACTTTCCTATAAATTTTTTTGGTGGGGCAATTTCTAGTACTCTGCCCTGTTCCACTTTGCACCCATTTGCTATACGGACAATTCCTCCTACTGCAATGACATTTTCGTCCTCTACGAAAGGCCGGACCACCTTTAAAAGACAGTCGCGCTCGAGGATGGAATCCGCATCTATGACACATATCAATGGATCCTTAGATGCGTTTATGCCTGTGTTTATGGCATCTGCCTTTCCTCCATTCTCCTTATCTATTACCAAAAGAGACGGATGCTCTTTTGATCTGTAAAATCCCCTCACAGGCATTGTATCAATACTATCCACCATGCCATACGGGACCCGCTTCATGGAGAAGTGGGATATTAAATTATTTAAGGTATCATCTTTTGAACCGTCGTTGACGACTATTACGTGAAAATCAGGGTACTCAAGCTGTAAAAAAGCGCTGGTGCTATTAATTATGCTATTGCCTTCATTATATGCTGGCACTATAACAGAGACAGCTTTTGTATTTCCATAACGAAACAGGTCCTTTATATCTATGTAAGAGACCTTTGCCGAATATTTTCTTATTGTCTTAAATGAAACAAAGCATAGGACAAAATAAATCGTGCCTATTGTAAGCAGATATGTAAGCGCAAAATAATTGTAGATGTATAAAGCTCCTATTATGCTTATATTAACCACCTACCTTCATGTCTGTGAGCAGGATTCTTGTAACAGAGGCCGCCTTTTTGTTCTTTGAATGTTGTGCAATTACTGAAAGTGCCTCCCTTCCTTTCCTTGACAAGCTAAACAGCGCCTCTGCTGCACGGTAGCGCACCCACCAGTTTTCGTCGCCAAGATATACTACAAGCTCTTCCTCTACTGAATCATCACCAATCCTTCCCAAGGCCCATATTGCAAGGCTGCGAACACGCCAGTCTGCATCATTCATGCATTCCCTTAAAGATGGCATGGCGCCCAAATACTCTATTTTACCCACGGCCCTTATACAATTAATGCGGACATCATACCCTGGTGTCGCATCCAGGATGCATAATATCTCCTCGCCTGCAGGATAGTATCTGTAGTGCCCTAGCGCGTCCACGATAAGTGAGATGGAAAACGCATCTGGCTCCCCTTTCAGATACCATAACAACGGCTGGCAAGCGTCAGTGCCAAACTCGAACAATATCGATAGCAAAAGATCCCTGCTTGGTTTTTTTCTGATGCGAAACTGCCCCAGGATTATTCCAAGCGTATCTATGGCCCCGATTTTCGCTAAGCTAAGGGCGCAGTTAAAATATACCCCTTCGTCCTTATCCTCCAAGCCCCGTATTAGGTGTTCTTTCGCCTGGCGGGCCCTTACCAACCCGATAAAGAAAGCGGACTCGCTACGGACCTGTTCGTCTCCGTGTACAAGCTGATCTATTAAACATGAAAAAAGGTCTGTATTAGTGACTAGTGCAGATAACTTCTCAAAATCATCTCCCTTCAGCGCGAGCAGATAGCTTTTCAAAAAGTGCTGGAAGTAAGCATAACGGGCCCTTGGAACGAGAGCCATGATCTCTTGGGTGGTTTTTTCACCTTCAAGGTACTGAAAAACCATCTTCTCCCATCCCGCGTAAAGCTTAAACTGCTTTTTTTTAGAACTGTTGCTTACGAATCGCAAGAAGAAGCAGTACAGTATCAACATCCCTACAACAAACAAGAGCGCAAGTACTGCCATTGTGGTGGTCCAAAGAGCCCCTTGATTGAAGAACTTCCCTATCATTTTACCCCTTCTTTAGCGATTATTTGTTCTTGAAAATTTACTGCAAAAACTGCCATGAGATAGCCTTATTCACTCTTGCCACCAGTTCAGAAGGGGCGAATGGTTTTGTCAAGTAGTCTGTTGCCCCATCCCCCAAGCCTTTCACGACGTCGCTCTCCTGGCCCTTGGCAGAAAGTATTATTGTGGGAATAGATACTGTTTTTGGATTTGCCCTTATATCCCTTAAAATACTGATGCCATCTCGCAAAGGCATCATTACATCTAACAAAACGATGTCTGGGATCGTCTCAATGATAGCCTCTATAACACCCTCCCCATCAGGGAAGTGGGTGACCTTAAATTCCTCCCGTTCCAGCTTGAATTTGACCAAACGAGCAATATCCAGGTCATCTTCTGCATAGATTATCGTCTTTTGTACCTTATTACCTTTGCTCATGATATATTCTCCTTGAATTGAGTAGATTATAAACTTTTTCTTGTTTAATGATATTATTATTCATTTTTCATGTTTGGACGCCCTAGTGGCAACCTAATTGTGAATTTTGAACCTTTCTCAAATTCGCTACTAACATCTATTGTTCCGTTGTGTGCAGCGACTATCTCTTTTACAATAGCTAAGCCAAGGCCTGTTCCCCCTGCATCCCTGACGACCTTGTTGTCTGCACGGAAAAACTTTGAAAAAAGCTTTTTCTGGTCACTTTCGCTCATGCCAACACCAGTATCCTCCAAAGATATGATTGCGTTATCCCCTTCTGTATCAAGAATCAGATATATGGAACCTGACTCGGTGTACTTAATAGAATTTGTAAACAGATTCCATAGAACCTGACTTATTCTATCTCCATCGACCCACGCCAGTATATCGGGCTTGATGTTCTTGTGAAAGGCAAGCCCTTTCTTCTTGATAAGCAGTTCTGTTCCCTTTGCAGTTGCCTCAACTATTTCTGAAAGTGATATATGTGTCAAATTCATAGTAAGCCTTTTTGACTCCATCTTTTGAACATCTAAGAACTCATTTATGAGTGATGCAAGTCTATCGGTGTTTCTCTTGACTATTCCTAAAAAATCACGTTGTATATCGTTTATTTCCCCTGTATCCTCATCCAGGATAATATCGATATAACCCTTAATAGACGTCAACGGCGTCCTGAGCTCATGGGAAACTGTCGAAACAAGATCGGACTTTATCTTGTCCACGCTCTTTAGCTCCTCAAGCATTATATCGATCTTTGCCTTTTCGTTTTTTAGGTCATCAAATAATGCCAACAGTTCGTCATTTTTTCTCTTAAGCTCACTTACCATCTCTGCTCTTGATAAACGAATTAACCTTTCCCTCTCCAAGGATATGAATTCCTCGGTTGGGATGAATTTTACTGGGGGATACTTAAAAGCATTGACATTTAGCATATTTCCATTAGTACTAGATATGAAAATATCATCAAAAAACGCCTCTGTCCATTTTATATCCGGATCCTCTGTGCGGCCTTTAAACAAAATATCTAGTCCAAAGCCCTTTTCCCTCTCATCAAAGCCAACTGCAACGCTTGCTGCATTGCCGTTAGAGTACATTTGGCGGCTTAATTCAGAAGTTGCTGTAGCAAGCTTTGTGGCACCGATTGTGTCAAATCCCACATCCTCTGCCAACATGCGGACCTTGTTCCTGGCCTCAACGATAGAAGAAGCCTCTTTGATAGAGATCTCTCCAAGATGCATCTTGTTCATCTATATCTCACCGCCATGCAAGCCGCGTCATCGCTCTTCTTTCCAAACATGTGAATTATTTTCTTAGCCATGGTCTTGGCGTCGTCTGTTAAAATCTCCGGATAGTCTCCCAGTTCGAAATGCTCCTTTACACCATCCGTATACAGCACGACAACATCTGCGCGAGAAAACGGCCTTTCCATCGCCTTTAATGTTGGAAGAACGTACCCAACAACGCCAGGCAGTGATATAAACCTCATAGTGTCTGGGCCAAACACCCTTGCAGTTATATTGCCTACTCCAACGTATCTTAGCTCCATTAATTGCAAATCAAGAAGACACAATCCTACAACTGCCCCTCTAGAACCTCTTATCTCCTCATGCAATCCCCTCATTATCTTGATAATGTCTTTTTGATGGTTCTCATCCAGATACTCTTTGCATGTGATTGCGATTTCGTGTGCTTTTTTTCCATGTCCAAGCACATCGACTAGCCCCATGAACACTTTTTTGTCAAACGCCTTGATAACTCCGATGTCTCCACATTCGCTATCCTTTATCAAGGGCCTTGTGGCAATATAAAAATCAGATGTACCGTTTTTCCTACAACCACCGCCTCACTGTAATCTTCGTGCCTTTTGTCCTGGATGGGTCCATCAAGAATTCGTGCATCAGGCGCTTTATTCCTGGCAGACCAACGCCTAGTCCTTTGGATGTGCTATAATTCTCTTTTAGCGCAAGATTTATGTCTTTTATTCCTGGGCCGTTGTCCTCTGCAACAACTTCAATACCTTTTTTTCCCCTCTTTATAATAGGCTTTAGGATAAGTTCTCCTTCTCCCGCATAACGGACTATATTTGTTCCAAGCTCGGAAACGGCAGTTGATATCATGCACTGCTCATTTGGTTTGAATCCAATGGACTTTGCAATTATCCTTGATTCCATGATCGTTTTTGAAACATCTACTATGCTTCGTACACTAATCCTCTTCTCCGCTAGCTTCTTCTCCGCTATCAGGCTCGCCCTCCTGCTCCTCTTCAAGATCATCTTCAGGCAACTCATCAAAATTCTCGACAAGCTCTGTTGCCGGAGCTACCTTCTGAATGCCGTCTTCAACTGTTGTAGATATGAGGATATCTTCAAAATCGATTCCTAGGTCTACGATGGATGCTACCACCTCCGGCCTGAACCCCGTAATTACTGTCTTTGCACCTAACAAGGATGCCATCCTTGCAGTGTCAAAAGCAGTTTTGCACAAAAAAGAGTCCATTACTGTAACACCGGAAAAATCTATTACAACGCCCTTCACATCTGTTGCTTCTATCCTCTTCAAAATCTCCTTTTGGATATGCAACATTGCCTCATCGTAAAGCTCAATCTGGATAGGAACTATGAGGCATCCGCTTGTGATATGCATTTCCACGTTAAACAGGGTATTTTCATCATCCATGAAACAATGGCTCCCTTGAATATCACTTGCCTTTTCTTGATATGTCCTTGTCTTCTTTTACAGCAAGCCCCAATTCTTCAAACGAGAGCAGCAAAGCATCCTTTAAAGTCGTTGCAGTGTTTAACCCGGAAAAATCAATTCCAAGATGCACTATTGTCTGAGCTATCTCTGATGACATGCCGGATAGTATGCAATCTGCACCTACGAGTTTGGTTGCTTTAGTTATCTTTATTATATGATTTGCCACAGCCGTGTCTACACTTGCTACACCAGATATGTCCAGTATGCACATCTTTGACTCAGTCTCGGTGATCTTTTTTAAACAGGCTTCCATGACATTTTGTGCACGTACTGAATCTATTATCCCGACAAGAGGCAGCATTATTATGTTTTCCCAAACTGTTATGACTGGTGTTGACATCTCTGACATTGCCTGTATTTGCGCTGATATGGTATCTTCGTTTCTTTTTACATATTCATCAACTATGCAAAAATTTAATTCAAAGATCAGCTCGCTCATTGCTACTGCTTCTTTAATTAAAACATCGCGGTCCTGATCTAATAATCCCTCGTCAAGGATAGCGACAATAGCATGTTTTAGCTCAAAGATGCAAGATGCTGTTTGTGAAGGCGTAAACCCACCCTGAATGTATGAGATTGCTATTTCTTTGACAGCCTCAATGAGTGGCTCATACTCCGGGTGATCAATAGTATCCAGATTCCCAACGGAAATGGCTTGTAATAGTTTCTGTAGAAGATTTGCAGCATTATCCCTAAACTCCTCCCTGTTAATATTTTCCGTAGGGATTTTCTTGTTTTCAGCCACATTCTTCATCCAAAGATCCAGAAGTTCATTCTTTTTTTTGTAAGAATCCCTGGTGCAATGTGTTTTTCAGATTTTACAACATCTTTACCTTTCATATAGTTCCCTTACCTTTTTTGATTTACTTAACTTTAATATACGAATATGTATTTTCAAATAAAAACATATGCTGGTTAAATTGATGATTAACTGAATTTTCCACCCTTTAAAACCACTTTTTTAAACTTTAATGCCTATTTTTTGTGTCCTATTAAGAAAATACTTCCTAGGATGAAGCAAGAAAATTATATATCATACCATAATACTTCATGATTGCCCCCTCATCGGGGGGTGTGTCTTTTATAGAAAAAATCTTTTGCGTATAATCTGCAGGACAGTCCGAATATGGGACAAAACTGTCTTTTGTGTATAACGCGTCATCCGAATAATCTATAAATGGCATCTTTGGATTTCCAAGCAACTCAACAGAGGACTCTGCATCTATATCCAAAGCTTTTGCTGTCCCAATAAATACAAAATATAAGCAAAGAAACACTATTGCCATCTTAACTGTCATCCTTACTGCTGCCATTGCTACATGTAAATTTCTGTGTTTATAAACTTTACTTTTTATATATAGTAATGCTTATCAATACTAACCAATATTTTTAAGCAATATCTTCTATTCTTTTAAAAAAAACACCTTATATATTTAATTGTTATCTTGTAGAAACTAGGAAAATAATAGAATCATCGCTTTGCCTCTTTTTTATCCTAAGATCCCCGATCATGCCGATATCGTCCCCTTTTATTATGACGGCCCCAAGAGCGCCAGGGATATTTTTTGACATCTCCAGCGCTTTTTCTATATCCTCGTCCTTTTTCACAATATTGCAAAGGGCAGTTGCCGCAGCATCGGCAAGCGAAGCAGAACGGGAGATAACTGTGACAGCGTCTGCTGCCCCATAGCTAAAGGAATGGCCCACTGTCCCGGAAGATGTGCATACCCCAAGTGGTGTTGCCTCTGGTGAGATCTCGAAAAATACCTTATCTGAGAATGTCGACTCGCCTGCAAACGTGCCTATCGTGCGCATTGTCTCTGTCTTTAGGAATATGTCACCCCCATTCTCGACTATGACCTCATCGCTAAATGCCAGGAGATCCTTTCCGACATGCTCTGCAACTGCACCTGCAACAGCAGCCATCGGCCCAACACCTGCGGCGTGTGCTGCCCTTATCATAGAAAAAACCACAGGAGGAGGTAAATCATCCGCAACAAACGGGGAGAACGTTGTCTTAAAAGAAGGGTGCTTATTAATGTAGGATAATATGTCTTGCCTATGTTTTTTTGTTGACCCGTATGCCTGGGCCGCAAGCTGTTTTTTTGCTCTGATAAAAAGATCGCTCTCATCACAAACTATGCTAAACGACACAAGGCCCTGATTTCCTGTCTTTTTGCGATAGTTTCGCGAGTAGTCTTTTTTCTTCACACAAGTCGCCTAGAAGTTTATGCTTATTGCCTTTACAGGACACACCTGCGCACAAGAACCGCATGCAACACAGCGCCCGAAGTCAAAATTCAACTTGAACGTGTCACGATCCAGTGTCAACGCCTGTGTTGGGCATAGTGATATGCATGCCCCGCAGTCAACACAAAGCTCCTTATCCCATAGCACGTCGTTCTCAAGCAGGGTTACGCCCACACCCGACTTCTCTGCAAGTTCTATTCCTGCCTTGATATTTTCCTCATCTCCCTGCAGTTCAATGACCAGCTTTCCTCCTTCGCTAGGCTCTATCTTGGCCCTAAGTATGTTTATCCAGAGATCAAACTCCTTCATGAGGGTGTGTGATATGGGTTTTTCTACAATTTCTGGCGGGAACGTGAAAATAACCTTGGTCTTCATAATATCATCTTACTCCGATGTTTTATTACTGGATTTATTTGGCAGCTGCCATGCAGGCTCTTGCAACAAGAACTTGCCTTGCGTTATATCTTTTTTAAGTTTTTCAGCTATTTCGCGCGCCTTTGCGTAGCTTGAAAGCGGGGAAGTTGGAACCTCCTTGTCGCCTATTTTTATGGAGCCGCTGCGAAGCTGTGCATAGTTTACCGTGCCTAAAACAGGCTTAGACTTATGAGTGCAACTGTAGTCTGATATCGTTGTGTAGATATCGCTATCACATACAGAGACAAAGCGCATCATGTCTTCATCCAAGATCGGTATTGGGGTGCCAATGCCCACAAACATTGTTACGCCATATCCTGGAAAGACCGCCGCCCTTATAAAGTCCACAGACATCTGCTTCAAGTTTCCCATAACAGATATTGTGCCGCCCCCAACTATCTTGTTCCCATCAACGATTTTTGTTGTCGGATTGTGCTGGGTGCCGTGCCAGACGACATGCCCCTGCGCCCCGCCAAGAAAGATGCGCGTTCCCATGCCTATAGCCCTAAACGTCGGGTCGTTTAGAAGCGGGCTAAGCTGCCCGGATGTGCAGTAGGTAGCGTTTCCAAGCTTGGGGAGAAGCGTTCCCATGTATGTGTGTATTCTCCTTGTAGATGTGTTTACAGCGACATTATAGTTCTGATAGCAGTTGCGCGGATTGAAAAGAAGCGCCTCATTGATGCCTTCTAACGTGATGTATGTCTCGATCTCCTTTTGAGGGTAGCAGTCTGTGCCAGATGACGTAGCGCGAAGAAATACCTCCTCCCCGCGCAGGAGCCCTTCTATGACATGCGCCCCCCCATAGTCCTCCATGGTCTTTGAAAGGCTTGTAGCGCCCAGGTAAGTATCAACAGCAGCCAGGCCGCCGTGTGCCGGAACATCGTTTAACCATATTTTTTGCATACGTATCGGAGGGTCTGTATGACCAAAGTTCAATATAACACCAGACGAGCACATAGGAGAAAATGTACCTGTGGTGACAACATCCACTTCTCTGGTGGCCTTTTTAACCCCCATTTCCTCGACGATTCCTATTATTTCCTCTGCTGTTGCAACAACAGCCTCGCCATTGACTATTTTCCTGTTTATTTCCCCATATGTTCTCTTGGCACTCGTGATTACAACATCTCCTCTTCAAAGGTAATGGAAGATATGATTAAAATGTTTGTTGATATTATTATTCTTTTATGAATAATACAGTATATTAAAAATTATTATTATGGATATAATATGGAATATATTAATATTTACACACTATTAAATTAATGTTTATGGCAAAGATATGAAGAAAAAACTTATCGTGTATGATTAGGAAATGAATATCAATTATTAAAAAATTCAATATTCTACGTTCTTCTCAGACTCCAGGTCGCTATCAAGCTTGTTTGAAGCCGCACACATCACGGCCACCTTTCTTGTTGCAATATCTCTAGAAAGTATCTTCATGCCGCAGTCAGGTACTGCAATGACATTCTCCTCGCCTATGCACCATGCTGCGTAGCGCAGCAAATTGTAGACCTCTTCTATAGACTCTACCCTCTCGTCATCTGTCCTGACGCACCCGACACCTATTTTTTTAGGGGGCACGCTGCCAATATACTGCCCAAGAACCTGCTTATTTTGGGGATAACCTGCAAAGGAAAGAGACACGCTGTCAATTCCCTTGAAGCCCATGATTATGTCAAAGACGCTTTTCTCATCATCTGTTATAGTGTCAAAGATCTCCCTGTGGACATCACCGCACACATGCATTGAAATGTCTGATTTGATATGCTTGCACATGTATTCCAGTGAATACTTTGCAAGATGAGATGGTGAACCAACACTTAGGAACGGTTCATCTATCTGGATAGAAGATGCGCCGCAATTAAGCATGTTGTTAGCTATCTTAACAAGCGCTTTTGAAAGGTCTTTGAAAAGCTCCTTGTCATATAGGCCGTCGTACTCCTTGGTAGAAAGTGTGGAGCAGTTCACAAGCGTTGTTGGACCTGTTATTATGCCCTTTACCGGGATTTTCGACACTTCTATTGCATATTCAAGATCCTCTATGATGGTGTCGTCATAGACCGTGTCGTGCCCTATTTTGTTTATTATCTCTGCACCCTTCCCGCAATCCTTGTTGCAAAAGTCAATCGGGCATTCCAGGCAATTAAAACCGCTGATTAGATTGGAGAAGTACTCCACCATGTAGTTTCGCGTCTGGCCATCTGAAGCTACATCTATGCCTGCTGCCACCTGGTCCTCAACAGCTATGCGTATGGCATCACGTCCATGCTCCGCATATGCAACAGGCCATGAACCTATGACGGTCTTTAACATAAGGAAAAATCTAATCCTTTCTTTAAAAATGTATATGGGGCATTGCAACCATATCGGCCAATTGATATACTAAATAATCAGTGGTAAGTATTTTAAATTCAAGGTACTGTTATACTAATGATATTATGAAGTATCTGATAGTTGGCGGAGCAGGATTTATCGGCAGCAACTTGGTAGAGCACTGTGTGAAAAGAGGCGATGAGGTGATTGTCTGCGACAATCTTCACACAGGTTCTAAAAAGAATATTCAAGAATTCGAGAACGATATAATTTTTTTGAAAAAAAATTGTGGCGATCTGACTAAAAAAGATGTCGGAACTATCGACGGGATATTTCACCTAGGAATATACTCTTCGTCACCGATGTACAAAGAAAATCCCCGCTTTGTAGGAGAAGCGGTAAACGAGTTTATCAACATGCTGCTGTTAGCAAAGGAAACAAACTCCAAGATGGTATGGTCATCCACATCCTCCATGTACAACGGCAATCCGACCCCTTGGAGGGAGGACATGCCAATCATGGTAAAAGACTATTACAGCGAGGCGCGCTATTATATGGAAAGATTGGCCACCATGCACTACAACTGGTATGGCACAAAGACCCTGGCTATGAGATTCTTCTCTGCTTACGGCCCGCGCGAGGAGGCAAAAAAACAATATGCGAATCTTGTGTCCCAGTTCCTCTGGGCAATGAAGAAGGGCGAGTCGCCCATCCTCTACGGCGACGGGTCCCAAAGACGCGATTTCACCCACGTCTCAGACATTGTGCAAGGCCTCCAAAAAGCAATGGACTCCCCAATTGAGCACGACGTGCTTAATCTCGGAAGCGGTGTCTCATACGACCTGACAGAGCTTGTCGGCATGCTCAACAGCGAGCTTGGAACGGACATCTCTCCAAAATATGTCAAAAACACCATCAAGGGTTATGTGCCCGAGACGCTTGCAGATACCAAAAAGGCCAAAGAATCACTTGGATTCGAAGCTAAGATCCCCTTAAAAGAAGGCATCAGAAAGATAGTACGATTATGAACTGGTGAGTATATGGATGATATAAAAGGAGTTATCCTTTGCGGGACATCAAAAAAAGGGCTTATTAGTATTACTGATGGAAACCCGCCCCTTTGTATAAGCCTAAAAGACAACTACACGATACTTGACAAACAGGTATTCGAGTTCAAATGCGCAGGTGTAGAAGAGATTATTATTATTGCAGGAAGCGATTGTGCCAGCTCGCTGAAAAATTATATTGGGAAGTATGAAGGCATTTCTATTACTATTGATGAGGAGAAGGACAGTGTTGGTTCTGTCGGAGCACTGCTCCGGGGGCTTAATCTGGCGGATACGGATCTAATAGTGCGAAATGCAGATGTTGTGACCGACATTAACATGAAAAGATTCATTGCCGACTCCCAACAGTCTACATATCCTGCCACGATTTACGTTACAAAACTCCCAAGCCCATACGGCATCGTGGAGCTGCAAAATGACAAGGTCATAGGCTTCCAGGAAAAACCAATATTGCAAGAACATATAAATGCGGGCATATACTATTTCAAGCGCGATGTGCAGATACCAAAGATCTATGCCAAAGGAAAGATAGAAAACACCATCTTCCCGGAATTTGCCAAGAGGAGAATGCTTGGATTCTACGAAGAGGATGTCTTTTGGAGGGCAATAAAGACGGCAATAGACCTTGAGATTGTCCAAAAAGAATACCAGGACAAGACGGACAAGGCATGGGGGTATGAGAAGCTGCTGGTGCACACAGACAAATACATGACAAAAGAGCTTTTCTTAAGGGAGGGATTCCAGACCTCTTTCCACCATCATGATGAGAAGGACGAGACAATGTACATCCAAAGCGGCAGAGGTTATGTCAAGTTAGAGGATGACACGATATACTTCTCAAAAAACGACAGGGTCCGCATAAAGCCCAAGACGCCGCATTCTATTGTGGCACTCGAAAACACTGTGATATTTGAGGTGTCAACACCATTTCTTAACGACACGATACGTATAAATGACTTCTACCCGCGTGATACGGAATGAAAGCCTTAATACTTGCAGGAGGATATGGCAAAAGGCTGTGGCCGCTGACACGTTCCATTCCAAAGTGCCTGTTGCCAATAAACAACAAGCCCATAATCGAGTACCAGCTAGAGCTGTTACGTGACTGCAGCGAGATTATTATTGCCACAAACTATCTTGAAGATAGGATAAGGGACTACCTAAAAGAACATGGGCATGATAACGTTCGCATAAACAGCGAGAAAGAACCGCTTGGTACTGGAGGGGCCATCCTCAATGCAAGAGATATGTTGGGGAGTGAATTCCTCGTTCTTAATGGAGATATCATATCAGACTGTGATGTTGGCAAGATGGCCGCAATAGGGAAAACACACGATGCATCTGTTATAATGGCGCACGAAAAAGACAATGTGTCCCGTTACGGGCTCCTAGAGATAGGAAAAGGATGCAGGATAGAGCGATTTATTGAAAAGTCTCCAACTACGCAAGGAGGATGGATAAACGCAGGCGTCTACTACTTTACCGATAAACTGTTCTCTAGTATTCCAAAAAAAGGATTCGCATCTTTGGAAAAAGACGTATTTCCAATTTTAGCATCAGAAAAAATGCTTTTCGCGTACAGGTATAAAGGGGGCTGGTTTGACGTTGGTACAAGGGAGGACTTCATAAATGCGAACATCTCGCTTTCCGGAAGCAGCAACGTTTTTGGGAATAACTGCCGCATCGAGAACTCCATGATACGAAACTCTGTAATGCTTGACAACGTGCAGATAACAGACTCATTTGTCTCAGATTCCATAATCGGATCAAACAAGAATATTCAAGATGAAAAAATTATTGAAAAAATAATATAAAAAAGAAAATAAAGGGAAAATCCCTTACTTTTTTACTTTCTTGACAACTATCTCTGGGTCTTTCTTTTCTGCAAGCCAGGGGATCATGTTTCTCACTTCGCGTCCGACGCGTTCAAGAAGCTCGTTGCGTTCCTTTGCCTGGCGGGCATAGAAGTACGGCCTTCCGACCTGATTTTCCACCATCCAGTCACGGGCAAACGATCCGCTCTGGATGTTTTCAAGCGCTGTTTTCATAGCTTCCCTGCTCTTGTCGTTAATTATCGTCTCACCTGTCTTGTAGTCGCCGTACTCGGCAGTGTCGCTGCAGTCATTTCGCATCTTCGTAAGGCCGCCCTCATAGATCAGATCTGTGATAAGCTTGAGCTCGTGGCAGCATTCAAAGTATGCTACCTCAGGCTGGTACCCTGCATCGACAAGTGTGTTGAATGCCGATTTTATAAGTGCCGAGACCCCTCCGCAAAGAATTGTCTGTTCACCGAACAGATCAGTCTCAGTTTCTTCTTTCATTGTTGTCTCCAGCACGCCTGCACGCGTGCTGCCTATGGCCTTTGCGTAGGCAAGTGCCGTCTGCTTTGCATTGCCGCTATAGTCCTGGTGAACGGCCAGAAGCGCTGGGACGCCTTTTCCCTGCAGGTACATCTCACGAAGCATAAGCCCCGGGCTCTTTGGAGCTATCATGATCACATCCAAATACTCGGCCGGAACTATCTGATGATATGTTATGTTAAATCCATGGGAGAACATCAGTGTGTTTCCTGGTTCCATGAACTCTGCTATTTCCTCCCTGTACACCTTTCCTTGTATCTCATCCCAGATAAGCATCTGAACAACGTCTGCCGCCTTTGCAGCTTCTTTGACCGTCATTACGTTAAAACCTTCCTTTATGGCCCTATCCCAGGATTTACTGCTTTTACGAAGCCCTATTACAACATTTATGCCGCTGTCCTTTAGGTTGAGTGCCTGGGAACGCCCCTGGCTCCCGTAACCTATTACAGCCACCTTCTTTCCTTCAAGATACTTTGAGTCAGCATCTTTGTCATGAAAAATATTTGCCATATTTACACCTCTTTTTGATAATGGTCCTTACATCGAATTAAACACTTTATTACCTTTTTGCCTTTTTCGGCAATGATACGACTTTTAGGCCTCTTGCAAGGGTCACCTTTCCGGTTCGCACGACTTCCTTTATCCCAAACTGGGACAAAAGGCCTATCATGGCGTCTACCTTGTCCTGCCTTCCAGTGATCTCAATTATTAAGGACTGGTCGCCAATATCTAGAATCTTTGCACGGAAAACGTCCACAAGCTGAATCATGTCTGCCCTATGCTGCGGCGAGTCCACCTTCACCTTGATTAGCGCAAGCTCCCTTCCAACAGAATTATAAGGGTCCAGGTCTGCCACCTTTATAGCATCTATAAGCTTGTTTAGCTGCTTTTTTATCTGCTCAAGAGCCCGGTCGTCCCCCTCAACGACTATTGTCATGCGGGAGATGCCCTTTGTCTCGGTATGGCCCACAGCAAGGCTCTCGATATTGTACCCTCTCCTGCTAAATAGCCCGGCTATCTTTGCAAGCACGCCTGGGCTGTCCGTAACGAGGATTGCTATTGTGTGCTTCATTGCCCCACCCCGAACATGTTGCTTATGCATGCACCTGGCGCTACCATCGGATACACATTCTCCTCAGGAGGTATCACGCAGTCTATCAGGCATACATTATCTGTGTTTATGGCCTTTTTTATAGCAGGAAAAAGCTCTTCTTGTTTTGTTACGCGCGCCCCTACTCCGCCATACGCCTCTATAAGCTTCACGAAGTCTGGATTTCCCTTTAAGGGCGTTGCAGCGTAGCGCTTGTCGTAGAACATCTCCTGCCACTGGCGCACCATCCCAAGATACCCGTTGTTCATGATAACTATATTGACGTCTAGGTCGTTGTAGGCAGCTGTTGCAAGCTCCTGGATGTTCATTTGGATGCTGCCATCGCCTGCTATGTCAAAGACATGCTTGTCAGGGTGTGCATACTTTACCCCCAGCGATGCAGGAAATCCATATCCCATTGTGCCAAGGCCGCCCGATGTTATAAAAGAACGCGGCTTTGTGTATGTGTAGTACTGTGCCGCCCACATCTGATTCTGCCCTACCTCTGTGACTATTATGGCCTCGCCATTTGTAGCCTTGTATATTGCCTCCATGATATGTTGTGGATTTAACATATCAGGATTTGTTGAATGCAGAGGGAATTTTTCCTTCCATGATGCTATGGTCTTTAGCCATTGTGACGTGTCGCCTGGTGCTATCACCTTGTTTAGCTCAGTGAGGGTCTCCTTCAAATGCCCCACTATCGGCACGTCCACGCGCACGTTCTTTCCAATCTCTGCCGGATCTATGTCAATATGTATTATCTTTGCATTTGGGGCGAACTCTGCGATCTTTCCTGTCACCCTATCGCTAAACTTCGTTCCAAGAGATATCAAAAGGTCTGTTTCGCATATCGCATAGTTGGCATATGCTGTTCCGTGCATCCCGACCATCCCAAGCGATAGGGCATGATCTTCAGGGAAGCAACCGATTCCCATAAGCGTAGTTGCAACAGGTATCTGGGCCTTTTCCACAAGTTCGCGAAGCTCCGCACAGGCGCAAGCTATCTGCATTCCGCCTCCGGCAATTATTACCGGCTTCTTCGCGCGCGCTATCTCTGTTGCGGCCATCGATATCTGTGATGCATGACCAGTATGAACCTGTTTGTAACCCACAAGCCTGATATTCTTTGGGTAGTGGAACTCCGTCTCGCTCACAAGTACGTCCTTTGGTATGTCTATTAGCACAGGACCGGGCCTTCCGGTACGAGCTATGTAAAAGGCTTCCTTTACAGTATGTGCCAGATCATTAACATCCTTTACCAAATAATTGTGTTTAGTAATCGGGGCAGTTATTCCTGTTATGTCTGCTTCCTGGAATGCGTCTGTTCCTATGAGCTTTGTTGGCACCTGCCCTGTTATTGCCACCATCGGGACAGAATCCATACTTGCTGTTGCTATTCCCGATACTAGATTCGTTGCTCCTGGCCCAGAAGTTGCTACGCACACACCCACTTTGCCTGTGGAACGGGCGTATCCATCTGCGGCATGCGCCGCGCCCTGTTCATGGCGGGTCAGTATGTGCTTGATATCCTTCTCATCATACAGTGCGTCATAAAACGGCATGATGGTTCCGCCAGGATAACCAAATAAGACCTCTACATTTTCCATCTTCAAGCACTCTATTATTATCCTTGAACCTGTTATTTTCATTTTTTTCACCATCTAAAGCGTCGACCTGTCCAGGACGGCGCCGTTATCTGCCGAGCTTACATGCGCTGCGTAGAGTTGCAGGTAACCTGTAAGTTCCTTCTTTGGGATAGTTAATGTCTCAAGCCTTTGATTAAGCTCTTTCTCGCTAATATCTAATGATATGCTCCTTTTAGGTATATCTATTTTAATGATGTCGCCATCACGTACTACGGCAATCGGGCCTCTTGCTGCTGCCTCAGGCGATACATGCCCGATAGATGCCCCACGTGTTGCCCCAGAAAATCGCCCATCGGTAATTAAGGCAACATCCTTGTCAAGCCCCACACCAGCAATAGCCGATGTCGGGGCAAGCATCTCGCGCATGCCCGGGCCGCCCTTTGGCCCCTCATATCTAATCACAACCACATCGCCTTTTTCTATTTTTCCCGACAAAATGGCATCGATACACTCCTCTTCCGATCCAAAGACCCTTGCAGGACCATCATGCACCATCATCGATGGATCGACAGCGGCACGTTTTACTATTGCGCCTTTTGGCGCCAGGTTGCCTTTGAGGAAGACTATTCCGCCCACTTCACTGTATGGGTATTCAATAGATTGTATCACAGCCCTGTTGCGAACCTTTGCCTTGTTAATGGCTTCCCCGATAGGGCTTCCTGTTACTGTTATAACATCCATATTCACAAGCCCTTTTGATGAAAGCTCCTTCATGACAGCAGGTATGCCGCCTGCCTCGTCCAGGTCCTGGATATGATATTTTCCTCCAGGGGATATACTACATATCTGCGGCACCTTGTCGCTAGCCTCATTCACATTATCAATAGTAAGCTTGATGCCTGCCTCTGCCGCAATGGCGGTAAGATGCAGTATGCTGTTTGAAGACCCCCCAAGTGCCATTTCGACAGCTAAAGCGTTATCAACAGCTTTTTGTGTAACTATATCTCGCATCTTGATGCCTTTTTCCACCAAGTTTAAGATATGTATGCCTGCATGCTTTGCCAGATGCACCCTGCGCGCCTCAACAGCAGGGATGGTGCCGTTTCCTGACAGCGCGATTCCAAGTGCCTCGCACAGTATGTTCATAGAGTTTGCAGTAAATAATCCCGAACAGGAACCTATCCCCGGGCATGCACAGCACTCAATGTCATAGAGCTCGTCCTTGGTAATATTTCCTGCACTAAGCTTCCCGACAGCCTCAAACACGTTGCTTAGGTCAATATCCTGCCCGTCGCAGCGCCCCGCCATCATTGGACCGCCGCTAACTACTATAGTTGGTATGTTGAGCCTGATTGCGCCCATGACCATCCCCGGGACTATCTTGTCGCAGTTTGTTACAAGGACAAGCCCATCGAAAGGATGCGCTTTTGCCATCACCTCTATGGAGTCTGCTATAAGCTCCCTGCTAGGCAATGAGTACTTCATACCCTCATGGTTCATCGCTATGCCGTCGCATATGCCTATGGTAGGAAAGTCAAGAGGCGTGCCGCCTGCCATACGTATCCCGGCCTTGACAGCCTCGGCTATATCCTTTAGATGAACATGACCTGGTATTATCTCGTTTGCTGAATGCGCCACACCGATTATCGGGCGCTCTATCTCTTCCTCAATGAGCCCGGCCGCCCTAAAAAGCGAACGATGCGGAGCCCGTTGGAAGCCTTTTTTCATAGCATCGCTTCTCATCATTCTATCTCCTTGTATAATTTAGACAGGGTCATGAGATAAAAGGAAAATAAAAAGAAAAAAATGAATGGGAAGAGTTCCTAGTTCTTCATGGCCCTAGAGGGGAATCACAAAGAACTGACGACTTCCCCTGCAGAAATAACGTACTCCAAGCTGTCGACTATGGCCTGCCAGCTTGCTTCAACGATATTTTCAGACACGCCTACCGTGTCCCATACCTCGCGACCGTTAGTTGAGGTTATAAATACCCTCACCTTTGCGGCCGTCCCGGACGTGCCGGTAACTACCCTTACCTTGTAGTCCACCAGGCGGATATCGTCTATTTGCGGATATGCCTGCCTCAATGCGTTTCGAAGTGCAATGCTCATAGCATCCACAGGACCGCAGCCAAAAGAGCTTCCCTTGTGCTCTTCGTTATTTATCCTGATGCGGGCACCGGCAAGGACACAGTCCTCGTCCTTTCCGTTATTGAAGATGTTCACCTCGTAGTCCATTAGTGTGAAAATAGGTTTTACAAGTCCAAGCTCGCGTCGTATGACAAGATCGAAACTGGCTTCAGCCGCTTCGTACTCGTAACCGCGAAGCTCAAGATCTTTCATCTTCTTCGTCATCTTTATGACTTCTGGAGAACGCTTGTCTAGGTCTGGCAAGTACTTTTGCATCTTCTTCATCACAGAACCTTTTCCTGCAAGTTCTGATATAAGGATGCGCCTGGTGTTGCCCACATACTCTGAGGGTATGTGCTCCATTGCACTGTCGTTCTTGAGGAGGACATCAACATGCTGTCCTGCCTTGTGTGTGAAAGCGTCCCTGCCTACGTAGGCCGCCTTGTTGTTGTGCGGGTAGTTGGCTAGCTCCGCAACGTATCGTGATGCAGGCGTAATCATGCGCAGCTGCTCATCAGTCACGCAGTCTATGCCCATCTTAAGCTTCAGATTTGGTATTATTGAACAAAGGTTGGCATTTCCGCAACGTTCACCATATCCGTTGATAGTTCCCTGAACGTGGGTAACGCCCTCGTCCACAGCTGCTATGCTTGACGCAACAGCCAATTCACCATCATTATGCGCATGAAGTCCAAGTGGAGTTGATGTGGTCTCGCGAACATGCCTAATAATCTCAATAATGTCCTTTGTAGTTGTGCCACCAATGGTGTCGCACAGGCATAGGTTATCGGCACGCCCTTCTTCAGCAGCATAAAGCACTTCAAGCGCATATTTCGGATCTTCCTTGTATCCATCAAAGAAGTGCTCGCAGTCAAAAATTACCTCGTCGCTCTTACTCTTCAGGTACTCTACTGATTCCCTGACAACGTTAAGATTCTCTTCTGGTGTTGTTCTGAGCACATCCCTAACGTGCACAGTCCATCCCTTTCCGACGACAGTTGAAACCGGTGCGCCAGCCGAGAGAATTGCATGAAGATTCATGTCCTCTTCCACGTCGCCGCCTGGTCTTTTTGTGCTGCCAAAGGACGCTACTCGCGCATGTTTGAGCTTAACATCCTTAATCCTACGGAAAAATTCGGTGTCCTTTTCGTTGGAAAGCGGGAATCCTCCTTCTATATAGTCTATCCCCAGCTCGTCTAACTTCTTTGCGACCCGTATCTTATCTTCCAAGGAAAAAGATATGTCTGCCCCTTGTGTTCCATCCCGAAGGGTGGAATCGTATAGGTCTATTTTTGCGTCCATTTTAATATCTCCACTCTAGTTTATAGTATGGGATTTTTCATATTGCGAATCTCATTCCATATAAATGTATCTATTATAAGATACTACATTGTACAAATATCCATTTAAAAATGCATCAATATAGTGAGATTAATACACAAACGTGTATCTTTTCACCTTTTCCTTCTTATATAAAAAGTTTTGCATATGCATTGATAAATAACTAGATTATGATATTTTATAGGCGTATAATAGCTTCTTGTTAGAATTGACATGAAAATGTAGAAAAAAATATAGAATATTTTAAAAAAGCTTGTGATGTAGCCAAAAATCGCCACCTTATAGAAGATAATTTTATATATAGAAGATTTTGTTCATTTTATAACTACGGCCTATGTAACGGCGTAGCAAGGAGACGAAAATAAATGAAAAAAAGAGTTGATGTGTTCGACACCACCCTGCGAGACGGGGAACAGTCACCAGGAGCCACACTAACGATAGATGAGAAGTTAGCTATTGCACACCAACTCGCCTTGTTGCGCGTTGATACCATAGAAGCCGGATTCCCAATAGCATCAAACGATGATTACGAGGCTGTGAAAATAGTTTCCGAGAACGTGCAGGGCCCATACATCGCAGGGCTTTGCAGGTCTGTGGAAAAGGACATTGCAAGGGCATGGGATGCATTAAAGCATGCCGACAAGCCGTGCATTCACACATTCATAGCAACATCGGACATACACCTGCAGTACAAGCTTAAGATAACGAGAGACCAAGCGATCGAGATGGCCAAAAAAGCAGTATCCTACGCACACGATTGCACCGAGAAGGTGGAGTTCTCGGCAGAGGATGCCTCGCGTACCGACTGGGACTATCTTTGCAAGGTCACCGAGGCGGTAATCGATGCAGGAGCATCTGTTATCAACCTTCCTGACACGGTCGGGTATGCAGAGCCAGAAGAGTACGGAAGAATGGTAAAATACGTCATCGACAACGTCCCGAACATGGATGATGCCATAATAAGCGTGCACTGCCACAACGATCTTGGGCTTGCAGTAGCAAGTTCGCTTGAGGCTGTGCGTAACGGTGCAGGCCAGATAGAATGCACCATAAACGGTCTTGGGGAAAGGGCAGGAAACGCCTCCCTAGAAGAGGTCGTGATGAACTTCAAGACACGCCAGGACTACTTCAACGTTGATACCAACATAGACACCAAGAGGATATTTAACATAAGCCAGATGGTGTCCAGGTTCACTGGAATAAACATCCAGAGAAACAAGGCAATAGTCGGCAAGAACGCATTTGCGCATGAGGCAGGCATACACCAGCACGGTGTGCTGTCAAATCCATTATGCTATGAGATAATGAATCCTGAAAACATCGGCAAGCAGACAGAGCTTATCGTTGGGAAGCACTCTGGAAAGCACGCAATAGAAAAAAGTCTAAAAGATCTCGGATACGATTTTAGCAAGGAACAGCTAAACAGGATGGTAGAGGAGATAAAGGCTCTTGCAGACAAGCAAAAGACGGTGCTGCAAGAAGATATGATGGCCATTGCTGAAGACGTGCTAAACACGGTGGGTAGGTCCAATCAGGCTATCGTACTTAACGAGGTAACGGTCATGACAGGGAACAAGACCACGCCTACAGCTGTCATAACAGTGGAATACAACGGTGAAAAGAAGACCGCCGCATCATACGGCGCAGGAGTGCTTGACTCCGTTGCAAATGCAATGAGAAACATCTACGACTCGCCGCTAAAGCTTCAAGAGTATGAGTTAAAGGCAATAACCGGCGGAACAGACGCACTAGCAGACGTATCCATACTGTTCACAGATAAGGACAGCAAAGAGTATCATGCCAGGGGGCTTGACGAGGACATAGTCATGGCATCTGTCAAGGCGATAGTCAACGGCATTAACCAGATAGAGCGGCAGAAGAGCAAAAAAACTATTAACTAGTTCTTCTCTCTTTATTTTATCTTTATTTTATAAATTCATTTTGTAGCGTGAACACCATGAATAAGAACATGACAATTACCGAGAAGATCCTTGCCGCGCACAGCGGTAGGAAACACCTTGTGCCGGGGGATATAGTGGATGCCACAATAGATATCTTCATGGGACACGATGTCACGACTCCGGCAGCCATATCGATGCTTGAGGAACGTGGCATAGAGAGTGTGTTTGACAAAGATAAGATAGTCCTGGTACCAGACCACTTCGTTCCGAACAAGGATATCAAAAGCGCTGAGCTTGCAAAACGCCTTCGCGACTTTGCCAGCAAGCATGATATCAAGAACTATTATGAGGTCGGGCGAAACGGCGTGTGCCACGCAATACTTCCTGAAAAGGGATTCGTCCTTCCTGGAACAACGATAGTATGCCCGGACTCGCATACCTGCACCCACGGGGCGCTCGGGGCGTTCTCGACAGGGATTGGAAGCACGGACGCAGCAGCCGTTCTTGCAACTGGAAAGCTCTGGTTCAAGATACCTGAGAGCATGAAGTTCATAGTTGAAGGAGACCTTCCGGAATGCGTCTACTCAAAAGATATAATCCTTGAGATAATAAGGGACATAGGCGTTGATGGCGCACTATATCGTGCCATGGAGTTTTGCGGAAGCATTATTGATGACCTGTCAATAGAGGCCCGTATGACAATTACCAACATGGCAATAGAAGCTGGCGGAAAGTCCGGCATAATCGCAGCAGACAAGAAGACGGACGATTACCTAAAAGGGCGCACAAATAAGCGCTACACACCAGTCTTTTCTGATGATGGCGCAAACTACGTCGAAGTCAGGGAGTATGATGTTACAACACTAGAACCCATGGTAGCTGCCCCTCACCTGCCATCAAACAGCAAGCCTGCAGGAAAGTACAAAGACGTGAAAATAGACCAGGTGGTCTTAGGGTCCTGCACGAACGGGCGCATAGAGGACCTGCGTATAGCTGCAAATATTATGAAGGGAAATTGTGTTGCAAAAAATACGCGCATGCTAGTAATACCCGCAAGCACAGATATCTGGCGCCAGGCGATGAAGGAGGGATTATTTGATATTTTCGCTGAATCGGGAGCAGGAATATCTATTCCGACATGCGGGCCGTGCCTAGGCGGGCATATGGGCGTCCTGGCAAACGGGGAGCGCTGTGTTGCCACCACGAACAGAAACTTCGTAGGAAGGATGGGACACCCGAAAAGCGAGGTATACCTAGCAAGCCCTGCCACCGCAGCAGCATCTGCAATCGCAGGGAAAATAGCAGACCCAAGGGAGTATATTTAGGTGAGAGACATGAAGTTAAAGGCTAAAGCACATACCTACAACAAGGCCCATATCAACACTGATGAGATAATTCCCGCTCGATACCTAAATACAGATGATGAAGAAGAGCTTGCAAAGCACGCCATGGAGGACATAGATGCGAACTTCGTGGATAACGTGAAAGTGGGGGACGTGATAGTTGCAGCGCAGGACTTTGGTTGCGGCTCCTCAAGAGAGCACGCTATTTGGGCGCTTCGCGGAGCAGGGATAAGGGCAGTTATAGCCGGCTCGTTTGCAAGGATATTTTTCAGAAACGGTATAAACAACGGCTTCATACTTATAGAATGCCAAGATGCAAGCAAGAAGGTATCAACAGGCGACGAGCTTGAGATAGACCTTGATGGCGGAACTATCAAGAATCTGACAAAGGAGGAGGAATACTCGTTTGCGTCATTTCCTCCATTTGTGCTTGAGATGCTCTCCTGCAAGGGGTTGCTAAACAAGATAACTAAATTAGGTGATACAAATGACAAATCATAAGATAGCACTAATGCCCGGAGACGGGATAGGGCCTGAGATAATAGCTGAAGGAAAGAAGGTTATCAATGCTGTTTCGGATATAGAGGGATTCAAGATAAAATGGAACAAGTTTCCCCACGGCGCCGACCACTACCTAAAGACAGGGGAGCTTCTCTCAGAAGAAGCGCTAAAGAAGCTTGAGAAAAACGAGTCCATATACTTCGGGTCAATAGGCGACCCGCGCATAAAACCAGGCGTGCTTGAGAAGGGGATACTGCTAAAGCTACGTTTCTACTTCGACCAATATGTGAATTTGCGCCCGGTAAAGCTCTTTGACGGGGTCGATACGCCGCTTGCCAACAAGACTGCAAAAGACATCGACTTTATGGTGGTAAGAGAGAACACCGAGGACTTCTACGTTGGGATAGGTGGGCGCGCAAGGGTAGGAAGAACATTTGATTCCCTCGAGGTCGCGCGAGAGCTATACAATGTGAAGTTCGGCCTTGATATTGAGACGGACGGGGACGAGATAGCATACCAGATAGGCGTGCTGTCATCAAAAGGATGCGATCGCGTGATGAAGTACTCCTTTGATCTTGCTGTAAAGCAGGGAAGAAAGAAGGTAACAGCGGTGGATAAGGCA
The DNA here is from genome assembly GCA_030603445.1 of Methanomicrobia archaeon. Lineage (GTDB taxonomy): Archaea > Methanobacteriota_B > Thermococci > Methanofastidiosales > NM3 > NM3. The sequence goes on from JAUVXU010000004.1 coordinate 124,961, forward strand.
AATGTCCTCACAGAGATGTATGGGATGTGGCGCGAGAGATTTGAAACAATAGCAAAAAGGTATCCTCAAATAGAGCACGATTTCAACTTTGTTGATGCCATCACGATGTGGTTTGTCAAGAATCCCGAGTGGTTTGATGTTGTTGTTGCGCCAAACATGTTTGGCGACATCATAACGGACCTTGGCGCGATGATCCAGGGCGGACTAGGCCTTGCGGCCGGCGGGAACATAAATCCCGAAGGTATTTCCATGTTCGAGCCAATCCACGGAAGCGCCCCGAAGTATACGGGAATGAACGTTGCAAACCCGCTTGCCACAGTATGGTCTGCAGCACTCCTGCTTGAAGAGATAGGTGAGCAAAAAGCATCTGAACGCGTCATGGATGCCATCTCAGAGCTTCTTGTCGAAGGAAAGGTCAGGACAAAGGACCGCGGCGGTAGCGCAAGAACATCTGATGTTGGCAATGAGCTCGTAAGACTAATAAAGGAAAAAGCGTAACGTGTTAGCATGGACATAAAAACTATAAAGACTAAGAAGAGCCGGCTTGACGAGGTCGACTTTGACAATCTTGGTTTCGGGGACTTGTTCTCCGACCACATGTTCATAATGGACTACGAAAACGGGGAATGGAAAGACCCAAGAATAGTTCCTTTCGAAAATCTTAGCGTTTCTCCTGCCATGATGACGCTGCACTATGCGCAGACCATCTTTGAGGGGCTTAAAGCTTATTATACAAAAGACAAGAAGATCTGCGTCTTTCGGCCTAGCGCGCATGCTAGTCGCATGGTAGTCTCCGCAAAGAGGCTTTGCATCCCTAAAGTTGAGCCTGAGATGTTCTTAAAAGCGCTAACAGAGCTCTTGAAGCTAGATAGAGGGTGGGTCCCGAAGAAGAGGGAAAACTCACTATACATTCGCCCTTTCATATTCGCAACTGACGAATACCTTGGGGTCAGCGTTTCCAATACCTACAAGTTCATGATAATCACCTCTCCCGTATCGCTTTACTACAAGGAAGGGCTAAACCCAGTCTCGCTGATAACATCAGGGAAATACGTCAGGGCATGCCAGGGCGGGACCGGCCACATAAAAGCAGGCGGGAACTACGCTGCCAGCCTCTATCCTGCCAAAGAGGCCAAAAAGAAGGGATTCACACAGGTGCTATGGCTTGACGGGAAGGAGCACAAGTACGTAGAAGAGGTCGGGACGATGAACATGATGTTCCTATTTGATGACGAGCTTGTGACACCGCCCCTCGGAGGAACCATACTTGCCGGCATAACTAGGGATAGCGTCCTTACGTTAGCAAAAGAGTGGGGAATCAAGGTAAATGAGCGAAGAGTGACAATTGATGAGATCATGAACCGCGCAGATGACGGGACGCTTCTTGAGGCTTTCGGGACCGGGACTGCTGCAATAATCGCACCTGTAGGAAAGATAACGCACAATGACAGGACAGTTGTCATAAAAGACGGGAAGACAGGGGACCTCTCACACAGGCTCTACGAGGAGCTAAGCGCCATGAGACATGGCGAGAAAGAGGACAAGTACGAATGGTGCGCTATGCTATAGGCTACAACTGCCTATATCTTTTTTCATTCTTTTTTGAATTTAGAATTAAACAACATTTTTATATTCTTTTTTTTAAGTAAGACTTATGATAAAAAAAGAGCTGCTTGACGTGCTTGCCTGCCCAAAGTGCAAGGGCGAGCTTGTGTATGCTAATAACGAACTTGTCTGCAACAGCTGCAAACTAGCCTATCGCATAGAGGATGATATCCCAATAATGCTTGTCGATGATGCGAGGAAGATATAGTTTTTAGAATTTTTTGATTAATCTACTTCTATCGATTAGTTTTATCAAAAAACTCTACTAATCTCCCTTCAACATTTGCCCGAAATCCTATCTTAGCAAATGGAAAACTTGAAAAAGCAATAGATCTCATAGAAAAATTTGCCAAAAAAAAAGAACACTGTTCCTTACCTTAAGTTCGTTTCCTTTTTAAAGGAAAGAGGACAACTAAGTTCATATTACTTCAAAGGTGTATGAATTATGATGAAAAAACTATTGCCTCTCTTCGGAATCCTTGTGGCTGCCATTTTGGTCATGTCCACCGGGGCCTTCACATCCGTTACGGCGGACCGTAACGCAACAATTAACGTCGTCGGGGACG
>JAUVXU010000048.1 GCA_030603445.1 Methanomicrobia archaeon
GTTATATATTCAGGCCTATCCATATATGGAATAAGACTTTCGCAAAAACGATGCAATTTTCGAATATTTTCTTCAGTAGGATTGTATTGCGATATAGTAACAAATATTTGTATGGCTTCATTTCTAAAAGGTAAAAATTCCTCTATACTTTTTATTACCTTTTCATCGAGGTCATTTTCACCTCCGGAGATTCTAAATCTTTCCAGATTATTACTAAATGTAGATAAATATTCTTTCAGTGCACCTGAAGCATAACTTTTACCATTTTTTACCGCATCAGAAGTTCTTTTGTGAGAAGCTGCCGTGCCTAAAGATATGCCCTTTTCAACTGACAAAAAGGAGGGTTTCTTTCCCAATGCTGGTTTCACATAGAGAGGCTTATCATAAATCCATCGCAGGAGTTTTTCAAAGTTTTCCGTGTACGTGTCGGCCCCACTTAAGTCTATATATATTCTGGATTTGTAATATGTAGGCAGATATGCTTTCCCCTTCTCATCCTTCTCCACTACGACTGCAACAAACTTATCTTGTTGTTGCTGCTCATAAACTTCCCTTGAAATTATTTGTGTTTCTGTTCCTACTCCCCCTCTTCTATCATTTGCTTTTTCTGCATATTTTTGATCACAAATTATGGCCACTTTCTTGATGGCGGGATCATTGACCATTTTCTCCATAAAAGCTAAGGCATCATGCCCCTCTTTCAAATCCCATTTATCCAAAATTACCTCAACACCGGATTCTCGAAGCTCTGTTGCTAAATCAATCACCCATTGTTCATGTTCTGGATTACTCCAACAATAGGAAATGAATAGCTTTGGATTTTCCATATATTCTATGTTCCTTAATCAATCTATTGTTTACAATGTGTTAGATTAGTCTATGTTTTTAAATCGTTTCTCAAATGCAGCCCAGACGATTTCATAGTCCTCTTCTCTATTACAGCGATCGAAAGGGGCCTTATATATGATAGTGCGCTCGCGAGGTCCGCCGGGAAGCGTGTCGTCTATGATTTTACGCTCC
>JAUVXU010000001.1 GCA_030603445.1 Methanomicrobia archaeon
ACTATTGCCTCTCTTCGGAATCCTTGTGGCTGCCATTTTGGTCATGTCCACCGGGGCCTTCACATCCGTTACGGCGGACCGTAACGCAACAATTAACGTCGTCGGGGACGCATCAGCAATCCTCGGGATAAACCCTGCAGAAGGGCCAAACGGAAAGTATGCAGGATTTGATGAATCCGGCAAGTTCTTCATCGATATAGGAAACGTCGCAGAAGGCGTCAACGCCGATGCAGAAATACTAATAGAGGATTTATTCACAATAACAAACAACGGCACGCAGGACGTGCTTGTTACACTTCTGCCATTTAACGGGGAATCTGCTGTAAGTAACGTTAGCCTAAGCACTACATCATTCACCCTTGCTCCAGGGCAGATGCAGTCAGTATCAATGAAGATGGACACAACCGGCCTCTCCGAGGGAGACAGCGTGCTTACAAGCATAAACATAAACGCCACTGCAATATAATACTGTAAAAAGGGGTATTGCCCCCTTTTACAATTTTACAAGGTGAAGAGAATGTATAACCAAGAGAACGGATCTACTAAATTTAGCGTGCACTGTGATGGGATCTGTCCACTATGCAACTGTGAACATGCACATGTGCATAATACGATAAAACATTCCTTTTTGCTTGAATGTGACAACTGCGGAAAGATATGGGGCAATATGTAATTAATAAACGATAACTTAATATACACATCATGCCGGCATATCAATGGTGAAAAACCATGGCCAAAGTTCTAGTGAATGAGGATGAGTGCAACGGATGCGGCATTTGTGTTACAGAATGCCCTTCAGAAGTATTTGAAATAAAAGGCGATATCGCCGTTCCAATTAATGAAGATGAATGCACCGCTTGTATGATTTGTACAACAGAGTGTCCATCTGATGCTATAGAGATCGAAGAGGATTAATCTTAATCCTTTGAGATATTTTTTATTTTATATAATCACTCTTCTGGCATTCTAATAAAACCCTGGTCCATCAGCGCCCTTGTCTGTGATCGTGCATGCCTTATGATGGTCTCTGCGCGTTCTAGCATCTCTTGTCTCGAGAGATTCTTTCTTGCTACACCATCTTTTTTGGCCTGCATGCCAACGGCAACTGCCTCCCTTGGGAATACTTCCCACTCATCCATTGTTGGGACTATATAGGTGGGGGAGAGCCCTTTTTCCTCTGCCATTTCCGCTATGGCATTAGCAGCTGCAATGCACATGTTATCCGTAATTCCAGTGGCATTTACATCAAGTGCCCCCCTAAATATCCCTGGAAAACCAAGTGAGTTGTTGATTTGATTGGGAAAGTCCGATCTGCCTGTTGCAACAATGAGCGCACCGGCCTCCTTTGCCTCCCATGGCCATATTTCTGGTACAGGATTTGCCGTAGCAAATACTATGGCATCGTCTGCCATTACCCTCACATCATCGGGCTTTATTGTGCCTGGGCCGGGGCGGGATGCCGCAATGAGTATGTCAGCGCCTTTTGTGGCATCGCGAATTCCTCCCTCAAGCTGCTCACCATTCGCATTGGTGCACATATCCCATTTGTATGGATTTATGTCCTTTTTGGCCTCTATGTCGCTTCGCTGGGAGCTTAGAATTCCCTTTGAATCCACCATGACTATGTTCTTCTTTTTTATGCCTGCTGTCACCAGCACGCGGGCAATGGCAATGTTAGCAGAACCAGCGCCTATCATGGCAACCTTCGCTTCTTTAAGGGGCTTTCCAACATATTTTAGGGCATTTATGGCACCAGCCACCTCTACTGTTGCAGTCCCCTGCTGGTCATCATGCCAAACGGGGATATCCATCTCCTCACGCAAACGCTCAAGTATGTAAAAACATTTTGGGCTTTCTATGTCCTCGAGATTTATGCCTCCAAAAGAAGGCTGCAGGGCCTTGACAATCTCAATTATTTTATCCGGATCTTTTGTGTCAAGACAAATCGGGTACGCATCAACGCCGCCAAGGTACTTGAAGATGAGCGCTTTTCCCTCCATTACGGGAAGCGCCGCCTCAGGCCCTATGTTGCCTAGTCCAAGGACCCTCGTGCCATCAGAAACAACGGCCACAGCATTCCACTTGTTGGTATATGAATAAACAAGGCTTTTATCCTTATAGATGGCCTTGCACGGTTCGGCAACTCCTGGTGTGTACCATATAGAAAAATCATTCAAGTCTCGGATGCACACCTTTGATGTTACCTCTATCTTTCCCTTGTAGAAAGGATGCAGTTTCATGGCATCCCTGCCAGGTTTATATGCTTTTTTCAGTAAGTCTTCGGTTTTACTCATCTGAATCAATCTCCATGGTTTTCTCAATTATCTCAATTAGGTCCTTGGTTAGACCTAGATCGGAATCAGAATATTTTATAGAGTCGTCTATATGCTGCTCGCACCACGGGCAGCATGTTATAACATATTTCACATCAAGCTTTTCGAACATATGCACGCGTTCGCTGCCGACCTTCAATGCAACGTCTGGTTTTGCTGTTTTCACGCCCCCCCCGCTTCCACAGCAATGGCTGTTCTCACGATTTCGTGGTGCTTCTACGAGTTCCATTCCTGGTATGGCATCTATGAGATTACGGGGCGCGTCATAAACGCCTGAGCCTCGCCCAAGGTGGCATGGGTCATGGTATGAAATACGGATGTTATTTTCCTCAAGGCCCCTGAAATGAAACTTTCCCTCTTTGTAAGCGTCCCAAAGGATCTCTGTCACATGCTTGACCTCTATGCCATAGTCCCCAAAAAACTCCTTGTAGTCAACTGCCCATGACTTGTGGCATCCGGCGCATGTTGTAACTATGGTCTTAACTCCTTTCTCTTGCATCAATTTGATGTTATTTTGCGCAAGCTCGCGATACAAGTCCTCTTCTCCAACTTTTAGGAGCGGGCTGCCGCAGCAAAGTTCATCCTTGCCAAGATATGCTACTTCAAATCCTAGCCGCCTAAGGACCACAACTATGTTATAAGGCAGCCTATCTCCCAGAAGAAGGGACGGCGAGCATCCTGCAAAGAACATAAGCTTGCCTTTAGAGGGGATATTTAGTCCCTTGGCCCATTTTGCACGACGAGACCTTGGCATTACCCAGGGATTCTTGTAGTTATCAATACTTCGAACCAGTTGCTTATGACCCTCAAGAGGTCCTTTGCCTTCCCTCACAGCTCTTGCGCGAAGCTTCTCAACTGCCTTTTCAGGAAGCTCAATATCCTCTGGACACACCGCCCAGCAGTTGCGACATGTCGTGCAGTTGTAAAGGCCTTCATTGACTGCCAGCTCTACGCGTTCGCCCAGATCACGTGGGTCTATATCAAGCTCGCAGAGCTTTCTCATAACAATTGGCCCGAAATAATCGTCCCATATTTGATTTACAACAGGGCATGATGCCACACAGCACCAACACTCAATGCATCCCCTAAACGTCTTTAATTGTTGGAAAGCCTCGTCTTCTATCTCTTTTTGAGATATTGTGTCATCGCTGCGCTTAAGATATGGCTCTGACGCATATAGCTTTTCATATCCTTTGTCAAAATCCACAATTAGGTCTTTTATGACAGGAAATAAAGGCAAAGGGTCTAAGGTTATCACATCTTGGGTCTTGTCAACTTCTTCCTGGCATGCAAGGCAGGCCATTCCATTGACGAGAATACTGCATGAACCACACTGCCCTGCCCTACACACCCAACGGTATGCAAGGGTGCCATCTATGTTGTCACGAACATAATTAAGCGCGTCCAAAACGCGCATGCCATCTTGATAAGGGACATCGTAGGATACGTAATGTGGGTCCTCATCCCCTGCTTCGTAGCGTGATATGCGAAATACCACCATTTTAATCACCCTCTCTTTTAGTTGGCGGTAGCTTAGTAATAACCACAGGGGTTTTGTCTACTGCATATCCCGTCCCCCCATGCGATATTATGATATTTACAAGCCATGACGCGTCATCGCGTTTAGGGTGGTCGCTTCTGTAGTGGGCGCCACGCGACTCCTTTCGTTCAAGTGCACTTATGATGACTGCCTCAGACACCATGAGCATGTTTTGTATATCTATGCTGTCATGCCATTCTGGATTGTATCGTTTGCTTCCCGATACTGCCACAGGCATCTTGGCCAAGGCCCTAATCTCCTCAAGCCCCTTTAAAAGCAACTTCTCGTCCCGAACTATGCCGGCATATTTCCACATTATCTCCCCTATCTTCGTTTTTATGTGCTGTGGTTTTGTGCCTTCTATTCCAAACGGCGCCTCAAGACGGGCAATCTCGCGTTCTATTGCATCAGGTGCGGGGTCTGGGGATGCAAGCATACGGCTTTGCAGACCTGCCGCCGTACCTGCCAGCTTTCCAAATACCTGTGTCTCTGCAAGAGCATTTCCTCCAAGGCGATTAGCACCATGCACGCCTCCTGCAACCTCACCGCAAGCGTAAAGACATGCTACCTCAAAACTCTCGCATTTAATTGGATCAACACGCAGCCCCCCCATGAAATGGTGCGCTGTCGGTGCCACTTCCATAGATTCTTTAGTAATATCAACATTAGCAAACATCTTAAACTGCTTGACCATCTTTGGGATCTTCTCAATTATGACGCTCTCATCTTTGTGGCTTATATCAAGATATACGCCGCCATTTGATGTCCCTCTTCCTGCCTGTATCTCCATATAGATGGCACGCGCCGTCTGGTCTCGGGGGGAGAGCTCCATCTGGCGCGGGTTGTAGTCTTTCATGAATCTTTTTTTAAGTGTGTTTAGCAAATACCCTCCCTCGCCACGTACTGCCTCTGTGACAAGTATGCCTTTTGCAGAGGGAGGAAATACCATTCCTGTTGGATGGAACTGGGTCTGCTCCATGTCTTGAAGAGACGCCCCAATTCTCAGGGCCATCGCATATCCGTCGCCTGTCGCCTCTTGAGGATTGCTAGTTATCTTAAAAACACGCCCAGCACCGCCTGTTGCTAAAATCACCGTCTTGGCAATGAACTGGATATAATCCCCTGTCTTCATATCGATGCCAAATGCACCTGCGATGCGACGAGAATTCCTCGCGTCCGGAAGCAGTGCTGTCACTGATATATCAGACATATAGCGAATGCCAAGGCGTCGCGCCTCCTGCACTAGAGTCATGATAAGCTCATGGCCTGTTGTGTCGCCAACATAACATGTCCTTGGATGGGACTGTCCGCCAAATGGGCGCTGTGCTATATTGCCATTTGAATCCCTATCAAAGAGCGACCCGTAGCGCTCAAGGTCATGCACGCAGTCTATGACATCACGTACCAGCACTTCGGCCATGGCCTGATTATTAAGAAATACACCCTCATCCACCGTATCCTTGAAATGCTCTTCCCACGAATCTGTTGGATCCCTAAAAGCCAAAGCAGCGTTGATGCCACCTTCTGCCATTACAGTATGCGCCTTTCCTTCCAGCGTCTTTGCAATCACCAGCACATCGGCTCCAAGTTCTCTAGCAGCTATTGCTGCACGTGCTCCGGCGCCACCGCTCCCTATCACTAATACGTCGCAATCAATGACCTTCATCGTAATCAAATTCCCATTTTTTTCTTAATATGGGGTAACATTTCGTGCACGTGTTCTTCAACTTTTTTGTACAACGAGTCTCCGTTTGTGTCAATAGCCACAGTAAGCGGGCCGAAATGGTCCGCCTCTAGCACCCATACTGCTTCTGGCATTCCAAGATCAAGCCAATGTACGCCCTTGACCTCCTTGATGCCTTTGGCAGCAAGTACGGCTGCGCCGCCTGTTATTGCCAGGTATACACACCCATACTCCTTCATTGTGTCTATGGTGGGTTGGGACATTCCCCCCTTGCCTATGATGGCACGCACCTCAAATCTTTTTATGAGTTCTGGTTCAAGGCCGTTCATGCGCGAGCTTGTTGTGGGGCCTGCTGCCACAAGCTCCCATAATCCTTCTTTTTCCCTCATTATCGGGCCGCAATGAAAAATGGAGCTTCCGGTAAGATCAAATGGCAGAATTTGCCCCCTTGTATCATGTTCTAGTGCGCGCATATGCGCTTCATCTCTAGCCGTGTATATGGTGCCTGAAAGCTCTATAATATCTCCTGTCTTTAGACCTCTCACATCCTCGTTAGATAATGGCAATGTAAAATGCTTCATAAGTATTCCATCCTCCCGTCGTCATGTATGCGAAGTGTTGCCTGCCTGGCGGCCCAGCATTGTAGATTCACTGCCACAGGGTGGCTTGCGGTATGGCAAGCGGCCATCTTTATATGCACCCCAAGCACCGTCGTGTCCCCCCCAAGACCCATAGGGCCTATGCCAGTTGCATTTAGCGCCTCTGTAAGTTCAACCTCCAGACTAGCAAGACGGGAATCCCTGTTACGGCTTCCAAGAGGGCGGAGCAGTGATTTTTTTGCAAGCTTTATCGCGATATCAGCAGCGCCGCCAATCCCAACCCCTACAATTGTCGGAGGGCACGGCTTTCCACCCGCCTCAACGACCGCCTCAAGAACGACGCGCTTTACGCCAGCTATGCCTTCAGACGGCGTGAGCATGAAAAGGCGGCTCATATTCTCAGAGCCTGCTCCTTTTGGGAAGTATGTTATGTCTGTATAAGGCTTGTCATGCTCATCAAGTGTTATTGCCGGCATTCCTTCTCCAACGTTTGTTCCAGGATTTGTGCGTGAAAGAGGGTCGACCGCATTTGGGCGTAAAGGGACAAGTGGGGTTGCCTTCTCAACAGCCTTGCGTAAAACATCTGACAAATTATGCGTAAAAGAGCTTGATTTTGAAACAAAGAAAAGTGGTATTCCTGTATCTTGACATATGGGCGTGTTAGTCTTTAAAGCAAGATCGATATTATCCAGTATCGCCCTAAGCTGCATTCTGGCAATAGGGCTCTTCTCGTGCTCATATGCCTCTGTAAGGCACTTAGTGATATCAAGGGGCAGTTCAACAACAGCTTTACGCAAAAGCTCAACTATTGCCTGTTCCAATTCAATGTCAACTATCATAATATCCCCAAGATAATATTACTGCAATTGAGATATATTAATATATTGATATCATATTGCTATAGGAAAATATATTCCTTAAAACAGATGCTTGTATAATTCTAGGGGTGCCAATAACATGTATTTGGGAATCAGGATTAAATCCACCATTCAACATTTCAAGGTATACTTTTGTCATGTTTAAAATTAAAACAGATTCATTCGGGAACACAAAATTCAAACATGTCGTCTTTAATAAATTCTTTTTCTTCAAGGAAAATATATATCTTTAATTTCCCTTTTAATAGAAAAGTGTTACGTTTTAAAATTATGTACTACGAAAAGCTTTTATGTTTTTAATTTTTGTTTTTTGAAAATAGTAACACAAAAAATAATTTGTTAGAATATAAGGAGGCATTGATCTATGACTATTAGTAAAAATAAGAGGATATATTCTTTGATCTGTATATTTGTAATATTTGGAACGCTTGTATCTGGCTGTATCACCTCTGGTGATAATGTAGATGAATCTCCAGAACCAGAAAAATATATCGATATTGTAGATATGCAGGGCAGAACTATTACAATACCCGATACTATCGAAAGGTTTGTAGCAATTGAAGCAGGCGCACTTAGATATGCTGTTTATTGTGGTGGGTCATCAAAAATAGTTGGAATTGAGGAGATCGAATTCCCTGATGACACAGGCGCCGTCTCTCCCAAACCGTATAGTTATGCACACCCGGAATTTAGCTCACTTCCCTCTATAGGCCCCATACATGGTGGAGACAGCGAGCTTATAGCAACAGTGGAACCAGACGTGATATTTTGGACATATTGCACTGCTGAGGACGCAAACGCACTCCAGGATCAGACTGGAATCCCAGTCATCGCTATTGTTTATGGGAACATCACTGACCAATGGGACACTATGAAAGATGCTTTGCGCCTGTATGGCAAAGTCCTCGATACAGAGAATAGGGTGGAAGAACTCATAAGCTACATCGAGTCCCTGGTCAATGACCTGAACTCCCGTACTGCTGATATAGATGAAAACGATCACCCCTCAGTCTATGTAGGAGGAGTTGCACATAGAGGCCCCCATTCCATAGATTCTACTACTCCAATGTACGAGCCATTCATATTCTTAAATGCAAACAATGTGGCAGCATATCTGGAAGGAGGATCACAAATCATTGATAAGGAAAAACTTTTGGATTGGGACCCCGATTATATCTTTTTGGATGAGAGCAGTTATAATATAAATGTGTGGGGGGACATCAACAGCGGCCTTTATGACAACATGACTGCGATACAGAATCAGGATATTTATGGTGTCATGCCTTATAATTGGTATACGGCCAATTGGGCGACAATATTCGTAGATGCATACTATATCGGTACTGTGATCTATCCTGAAGAATTCTCAGACATTGATATCGAACAAAAGGCAGACGAAATATATGAGATGTTCGTAGGAGCTCCGGTATATTCTGATATGCTATCCTATTACGAGGGACTTATGCACCTTTCCCACCATCTTGAATAAGGTTTGGCGAGTGGCAATGAAAGAGCTATCAAAGAAGGAGGACATATTGTCATTGTATGAAAAGCATACGAATCGCCATACCTCCTTCATTTTTATTGTTCTTGCCCTAAGCGCTTTTTTTGTTCTGGTGGGAGTAAGCCTTGGTTCTTCCCATATTCCTTTATCAAAAGTTGCAGATGTTATCATTCATAAGAGTTCAGAGACAGCATCACTTATTGTATGGAACATACGACTACCCAGGGTACTAGGGGCATTTATTTGCGGTTGCGGCATTGCCGTCTCAGGTGCAGCTATGCAATCTCTTTTGAGGAACCCATTGGGATCCCCATATACGTTAGGGCTCTCTAGCGCTGCCGCTTTTGGTGCGGCTTTTGCTATAATAGTACTAAACGCAGGAAGCCTTCAGAGCTCAAGTTCGGATGCTGTCATTATCAACAATCCTTATATCGTGACCTTATGCTCTTTTGCCTTTTGTTGTGTCGCTACCTTTGTAATAATCCTATTAGCACGTATCAAGGGTGCAACACCCGAGACAATGATACTTGCAGGCATAGCTCTTGGTTCACTATTTAGCGCTGCATCTAGTGCCCTGCAATATTTTGCCGACGAGGTCGAACTTGCATCGGTCGTGTTTTGGACTTTTGGGGACATTGGTAGGATATCTTGGAGCAGGCTTGGGATCATTGCTGCGGTCGTTATCCCTGTGTGCATATACTTCATATACAATAGCTGGAACTACCAGGTTATGGATGCCGGTGACGAAACGGCAAAATCACTTGGCATCAATGTCGAAAGATGCAGGATGGAGGGCATGTTAGTCGCATCCCTTGCCGTCGCAACAGTGGTTTCATTCGTGGGAATCATAGGTTTTATTGGCTTGGTGGTGCCTCATTTAGTCAGGCGAATCAATGGGGGGTATGAACCTGGCCTTATACCTTCCACAATACTATTCGGAGGCCTTTTCCTTCTGATCTCAGACATCGTTGCCAGGAACATTATTAGTCCAACGGTCTTGCCTGTTGGCGTCTTGACATCATTTCTTGGAGCACCGCTTTTCATTTATCTGTTGTTAAAAGGGAGGGGATACTGGTGAACATCATAGTCAATGGCCTAATATTCTCATACAACAGCACCCCTGTTCTTAATAAGGTGCATCTAGAGGCCAAAAGCGGCGAGATACTTTCCATAGTAGGGCCAAATGGTTCTGGGAAGAGCACTATGCTAAAGTGCCTCAACAGATTATTGCGCCCTTCAGAGGGGTCAATTCTATGCGACGGAAAAAATATACACGATTTTAATGCCAATACCCTTGCCAAGAACATAGGGCTAGTGCCACAATCAGAGGGCCGTCCTTTTCCTTCTACAGTATTTGAGACCATACTAGCCGGAAGGAAACCACATATGAAGTGGCGTCCTTCGCAACAAGACAAGGAAAAGGTCGCTTCGGTGATTAACGACCTCGGACTATCCAGCATAGCTTTAAGAGATATCCACAAGCTTAGCGGCGGGCAGCGCCAAAAAGTATACATAGGCAGGGCACTGGCCCAAGAACCTCAAGTTTTGCTGCTTGACGAACCTACGACCTCGCTTGACCTCAAGCACCAAATTGAGGTGCTCGAAATGATAAGGCGTTTGACATCCATTGGGGTCACTTCCATTATGGCCATCCACGACCTTAACCTTGCCGCCACTTATAGTGATAAGATCGTGATGCTAAACAAAGGCAAGGTCGTTGCGGCGGGAGGCGTAGAGGTCCTCAATCCCCAGACGATCAATGAGGTATATGGTGTGGATGTCGAGATAATAAAATCAAGAAAAAGACACATAATAGTGCCGATATAGGTGATGATATGAACAATGAAAAAAGATTACAATTCATAGGGTCGATAAAAAATGATTTCAATTGCCCTACAGACCCCCATGAGATTAAAAAGAGCGAATCAATAATCGAGATATATGATGATTATTCAGAAGGGCTCTATAGAATTGAGGAGAACGATTTTATAAATGTCATTTTCTACTTTGATCGTTCTGAGAGCTATGATCTAAAAGGCCCAACATACGATGGCGAAGTACGCGGTGTCTTTGCCTCAAGAAGCCCTAGGAGGCCTTCTTCCTTGGGGCTCACTACAGTAAAACTAATAGAAAGGGACAATAACACCTTAAAGGTTCAAGGGCTTGATGCCTTAAATGGCACACCAGTTGTGGACATCAAACCATATTCGTCGTTTCTGGACGAAGCCGAAATGGAATATGAGCGGGGGCGCTTCCTTCGAAACTCCCCCCGTGCCGATGTGTATCACTTAATCAAGGCACGAAATACGAAATCGCTTCTGACACGCGCTGGGGAAATCCATGGGCACTATTGTCCAGGACTTTCACTTGGGGTCCTCGCATCAACAGAACTTATGAACAAATTGTCAAAGGCAAATGATGGCCTTGAGGATATTATAGCTGTCACTGAGACGAATAATTGTTTTTCTGATGGTGTGCAATATGTTTCTGGGTGCACCTTTGGAAACAATGCCCTTGTCTACAGGGATATGGGAAAGACGGCAGTATCCCTTGTTACTCGCGATGGGAAGGGTTTCAGAGCTTCTGTCCTGCCTTCTTATCGTTTGATCCTTGAAAGCGAGTTCTCAGAATATTTCTCACTCTTCAATAATGTCATATGTGAGCACTGCCGGGATGAGAATATAGTAAAGGATTTCAAGAAAGCAGGAATGGAAACGTCCTTTGCAATGTTATCGATAGATTTGGATAAGCTTCTATCTGTAAAACCTGTAAATATCAAACTTCCAGGTTATGCACCAATTTATGAAACGGTCATATGTGGGGCTTGTGGAGAAGGAATCATGTCCACTCTCTCTACGAATGTTGATGACAGAACTCTATGTTTATCCTGTGCCAAAAGCCAATACAATGAGCTCAATGGTAAGGGGATTACAACAGGGACAAAACATATTCTAACATAAGGAGGAAATAAAATGGAAAAAAAGGCAATAATTCTTGTAGGGCATGGAAGCTCCATGCCACACAACAAGGAAGTAATATCAGCATTGGCTAAGAAACTAAAAGAAAATTCCTTCTGGGATGAGGTCTCATATTCTTTCATGAATATGAGCTCACCTTCGATTAAGGGCGCAATAGAGGACGTATGCGCGGACCCCATGGTAACCTCCATAGTGATGGCACCCGTCTTCATAGCCCCGGGGGTGCACATAAAGGAAGATGTACCAGAGATACTTGGCCTTGCACCAGGCGAGAAGACCAAGGAAATGGAGATCAATGGCAAGATTCGTACATTCTACTATTCGGAACCTTTCGGTCCCGATGATAGGCTTGTTGATATCATTAATGATAGGGCTTTGGCAGCAGTGGAACAATGTATAGAAAAAGGCTGAAGGGAAGAGACATAATAGTTGTAGATATGACGCATGGAGGAATGCAACTTTGTGAATCTTATAAGGAATGCGAGTCTAATGTGGTGGCCGTTGATTCACACAACACCCTTTCCGCACAGGAGCGTTCATCCCTATCTTCAAGGTCCATACCTATCTTCAAAGATTTCATAGCGGCTGTCAACTCATGTGATCCATCCCTAGTGGCCCTACAATATTCTCCTGACAGAGAAAACATATCTTTATTCTGTGGGAAAACGGGGATACCCCTGTTGTCGCATGCAAAGGCCGCAGGCCTTCTGTTATCTAAGCGTTTGCAAGAGAGTAGGGTAGTAGAGATAACCGGTGCTTATGGCAAGACCTCAACACTTTCACATGTTGAATCCATCCTATCTGAAACAGGAAGTTCCTCTCTGGTAATGTCAAGCACAGGGATAAAGATGATAGATGGGAGTGGTGTTCATTTACTTGATGAGCATGGGAGCATTACTCCTGCCTATGCCTTAAAGGCTGTTTCGATGGCAGATGAGAACGGATTTAATCCTGAAACTTTCATTTTTGAGGTATCACTAGGAGGCCTGGGGATCGGTTCTGTAGGTGCTGTTCTTAATGTACCATTACACCTTAATGTAGGCATACAGAGAAGCGCGTTTTTTTCTAAGTCCCAGATGGCACTCAATCTTCCAAGGACCTCAGTGCTATGTCTGAACGCTGATGACGCACCGGCAAGGAAAATGGAATTGATGACATCGGCAAATGTCAACACATATTCTATTGAAAGAGAAAATGAAACCGTTACTTCAAACAAGAATGCGCTTTATCCTCAGGATAATAGCATGGAGCTAATAATTGATGGCCTTCACACTTGTACAGGTGATACCGTCGATACTATATTTGAATTTTCGCCAAATCCATCTTTCTTTGGAAAGGCGGCTGTATCGAATTTCTTGGCAGCATCGTCAATCGCTCTTTCACTTGGAATTGATGAACAATCTGTTATCACTGGTTTAGAAAAGAGTCCACCTCTTGATAATAGGCTAATCTCATCATTGGATAATAGATGCACTGTTATTTCATCCACGGCAACATCAAAAGAGGTGGTGATGTATGCAATATCCGAGGCACAAGAATACGCCTCCATAATATCTAAGTCGCTACATATAGTTATAGGCGGGAAAGCAAAGACAACTTGTGGGAATGTCGACTTCAATGGACTTTCACTAGCTATATCTAATATTTTGCCAGAATTCGGGTCCTTGGGTCTGTATGGTGGTCTTGGTAAGGAATTGGTATCAAGAGGATGTAAGGGTACAATATACCAATCCAGAGATCATGCGATTTCATCGCTTTTAACGGATAGGGGAAAGGTGATTTTAGTATGCACGAATTGAATTTAAATCCTGATAGGATACTCCATCCCAGACCAAGCCCAATTGCAGCGGCAATGTATACTCTTCGTGATCTAGATGTAGATGTAATTGTTTTACACGGCCCCTCTGGATGTAATTTTCGAGCAGCGCGGTTGCTTGAGAAGGATGGTATTACCATAGTCACAACTGCCATGGATCAAAATGACGTCATATTTGGCGCAGAATCACGGCTTACCCAAACGTTGCAAAGGGTGGGTGCGCTTTTTTCTCCAAAATTAGTGGGTGTTATAGGAACCTGCTGTGCCTCGATAATAGGTGAGGATCTTGAACGCATCGTTGCCTCAAGCAATATTTCGTATGAAACTTTAGTGATACAATTCGATCCCTGTGCCCAAGACAATGTGGAGGGCGCCATTAAAACACTCTCTGCAGCCCACCAGAAAGGGATGATAGGAAGTTTAGAATATGAGAGACAAAAAAAATTACTCATATCTGCAAATTATGACGAACGAAATAGGGGAACGGCACGAGAGGAATATTTGGGTATGTCATGCAGCTCCTCTATAGATGATACTGCAAAAGATATTAAGGAATCACTTAAAAAAAATAAACAAATAGGAGTAATACTAAACTCAAAAAAAGAAACATCTTATTTATATTCGGATATACTTATCGCAATCTGGCAGCTTCGAAATGCAATTAGCTCAAAATCCCGTATTGTCTTTATCGCAAATATGGACAACGAAGTAGGATTGCCGCGTATCAAGAAGTACGCAACAAACATATTACAATCTTTCAAAGAGCAAGGGGTTAAGATTGACTATATATCCGGGGGTCCTGATGAATACCCTCTTGCAGGAAAAATGGCTGCAGAGCATATAAAAAATCATCATAGCGATATTGATCTGTTAATAGTATGTGGCCTGCCACATATGGTCCCTGTAGAATCTTTGGCACCTACAATAGCTGTTGCAACAGGGACGCGCGCTCTTTTCGCACTAAAACAGCTCGGATACCGATATGTTATAGGAGAAGAGATGGCACACTACTCGGTGCTAGGGTCCGGCGGCGTAGTTCCCTCAGAGCTCGGTACTGCATTAAGGGCGCTGTGTCGGTGATGTAATGAAAAAGGCATGTCCAAGAATAATTATTGCTGGAACATCAAGCAATTCAGGAAAAACTGTGATTTCAGCAGGCCTGGCATACATCCTAAGAAAAAAGGGATTGAAGGTGCGCTGTTTTAAGGCCGGCCCAGATTTTATAGACTCACAATATCTAAGCATCGCCTCGGATAATAATACAGATAATTTAGACACTTGGTTGATGGATGCATCCTATGTCAAGCAAGCAGTTGTAAAGGCAGCAGATGATGCAGACATAATTATCATAGAGGGGGTAAGAAGCCTCTATGACGGCATTTCAGCTCTGGGGGAGAAGGGAAGCACCGCCCATATGGCAAAGATACTCGATGCACCCGTTATCCTAACTATAAATGCCCGTAGCATCGCAAAAGGTGCTGCGGCAATAGCACTTGGATTCAAATCACTTGACCCAGATGTCAATATCCAAGGGGTCATCCTAAATTTTCTAAAGGGGGAATCGCACTATAAAAAAGTAAAACAGGCGATAATGAGATTTACCAATCTCCAGGTATTAGGCGGTATATCGAGATTTAAAGGCATAAATATTGAAATGCGCCACCTTGGCCTAAAAACCGTTCTTGAATCAGACGACGTAGATAACAACATAGCTCACATAGCCTCAGTAATTAGTGAATCACTTGATGTGGATGCGCTCATAGATATCGCCCGGAGCGCCCCTCCCCTGGACGCAGAGCCATTCTCATATCCTACCTTAGAAAATGACACAACACATATATGTGTGGCACAGGATGCATCGTTCAATTTTTACTATCCTGAAAACCTTGCGGCATTGCAGAGGGCGGGGGCACATATCTCATTCGTGAGCCCAATGTATGACCAAAAACTTCCAGATGACATTTCAGGTCTCTACATTGGAGGGGGATTTCCAGAATTCCACTTAGATATATTGGAACGAAACACGTCGTTCAAAAAATCGATATATAACAGCATAGAAGATGGTATGCCGGTCGTTGCAGAATGTGGTGGTTTAATTTATATGTGTAAAAACATGAAAAACAAGGAAGGGAAAACCTTCAAGATGCTTGGCATCTTTGATGCCGATGCAATGATTTGTGACAAATGCCAATCAGTGAGCTACACGATTCTAAATTCAGTTTGCGACAATACGTTAACTACCAAGGATGCAATAATAAAAGGACATGAATTCCACTATTCGAAGGTTATTCCAAACGCGACTGACTCTAACTTCGCATTTGACGTGTTAAGGGGGAAGGGGATAGCAGATAAAAAAGATGGTTGGATGGAACACAATGCACTAGGACAGTTTACACACCTTCATTTTGGCGCTACGCCTAGCGCAGCCATACGATTTGTAAAAATGAGCAAGACGTATTCCAGGACCTAGGTGATATTATGAATAATAAAATAAAACAAATAGCCCTATATGGCAAGGGGGGGATTGGAAAGTCAACAATATCATCCCACCTGGCAGTGGCGCTGACTCGCCTTGGTAAAAATGTATTGCTTGTCGGGTGTGATCCAAAATCTGACTCGGTAATTAACCTCCTTAATGGAATAATCCCAAAAACTGTTCTCGATGTGGTATCACAACAAAAGTGTATTAGCCCTTCAACTGTTGATGACGTAATCAAGAAAGGATATGGCGGGGTATGGTGCTGTGAGGCAGGCGGGCCTGAACCAGGTGTTGGCTGTGCAGGCAGGGGTATTATCATTGCCATTGAATCCCTTCAAGATCAGGACATATTTAAAAAATACAATATAGATATTGTCATATATGATGTTCCTGGTGATGTTGTTTGCGGGGGATTTGCAATGCCTATTCGAAAAGGCCTTGCACAAGAAGTTTATATAATAACATCCCATGAATTTTCAGCGCTTTATGCCGCTAACAATATAATAAAAGGAATACGTCGATTTGCTGATGCTGGGGGTGGGCTCTTATCCGGAATAATATCCAATTCTAGGGGCAAAGAAGGCAAGCCGCATATAATTGATAATTTCGCGAATGCCTGGGGTACCAAAATAGTTGCTACAATCCCCTGGGACAGCGATTTACCTGGGGCAGAATTGCATGGAAAAACGCTTTTTCAGATGCACCCACTATCGCCCACACTTAATGAATTTATGAATCTTGGGAAAAAAATCATATCCCCAACATATCCTGTATCACCAACGCCTCTAGATTATAAGGATATGTATGTTATGTTCAAAAAATTAGTACGTGAGGGAGCTAACAAATGACAAAACACTATTTTCCTGTTATCATGGAAGTTGTAGGTCCTGTTATCGTGTTTGGCGGGGGGGAAGTAGGAATGCGTAAAATAGAATCACTCAGGCGATTCGGATGTCCCATCACCCTTATTGATAGACAGAAGATAAGTCCAAGAGAAGAAGTAAAAAACATTACGTCAGATGTAAACTCAAATAACTTTTTCTCGTTTATCCCAGACGATACGTCTCTAGTGGTATGCGCCCTTGATGACGAATCCCTTAATGACATTATAGCAAATCACTGCAAAAAAAAGAAAATCCCTGTGAACATCGCAACAAAAAGTACGCAGGGAGATATTATATTTCCTGCAATCTTAAAAGAGGAAAACAACATTTTGGCAACAACGACTCTTGGGTCCTGCCCATTGTGTGCATACGCGATGAAGCAATACCTCAATTTGATGGCCCCGGAAATACATGAATTTTCAAAAGCAGTTGCCATTATGAAAAAACGTGGCCTTGTAAATCATATGCGAATAAATATTCTTTTACAAGATGACAAGTTCCTATCCCTAATAAAAAACAAAAAAATAGATGATGCCATAAGCCATGTGGAGGGAAAGTATGGCCATTGTTAATCTAAGCGTCACGCACAAAAATTGCACCATAAAGACGCTTTCACTATTTAATGTCAGCCAAAAAGAACAGTTCCAAAGAATACAAAAACTGCTTCATCGAAACATTGCCCTAGAAGTTGTGAACATAAGGACATGCAATCGTTTCGAACTATTTCTTTATATTAATAATTCACAAACAGACGAAAAGATTCTCCATGAGATGAAAGACATATTTGGGGACGGGGCATCTTTTCTGACCATCCGCCGTGACGATAAGGCAATAAAACACCTTTTTGACGTAACAACCACCCTTGACTCCATGATAATAGGGGAACATCAAATCTTAGGCCAGGTAAAAGATGCCTTTAATGAAGCAATTATCTCAAAGACTGCAAACACAAATCTATCGCCTATTTTTGAGCGAGCTATACGCGCCGGCAAAAGGGTCAGGACTGAAACTACGTTATGTGAAGGCAATGTCTCAATAGCCTCGGTCTCCATAAAGGCGGCCAAAAACTGCATTGGGACTATTGAAGGAGTATCTGCCATGGTTCTTGGTGCAGGAAAAATATCAAGAATGATAGTTACGATGCTAAAAAACAAAAAAGTACGTAATGTTTATGTCACAAACAGAGGGAAAAAACGAGCACTCGAGCTTGCAAAAGAAGTTGGGGGGTTGGCAGTTCCTTTTGAGGAATTTCGCTCCTATATTAAACATTGCGATGTGATATTTTGTGCATCATCAGCACCACACACATTAATACATAAAAGTGATATAGAACTTGCACTGGCAGGACGAGACAAGCCGCTGCTTTTGGTAGATGTTGCAATGCCTCCTGACGTAGACGAAGCTATCTGGAAAATGGGTAACGTGACATATTATGGAATTGACTACATTCGGGGTCATATGAACGGTATTGAGGAAAAACGAAAAAAAGAGATACCAAAAGCACAATCAATCATTAAAGAAGAAGCAGCTACACTGGAAAGATACCTAAAAACGAAAGAAAAAAAAGAAATAATAAGGGATATATCTATGTATATGAACTCCATAAGAGAACAGGAAGTAAAAAGGCTGCTTAATGAAAAATACGATGAGGTCGATGCCATAGAGGCTTTTTCGCATTCTATAATGAAGAAAATATTACATAACCTATTGTCCAATATACAAAATCCAGACACCCCTATAAAACATGCAAAAATAATAAAAGATCTCATGCTTGCTAAAAAGAAAGAAATTGAAAGGAGTTGAATTATGTGTTCCCCAAAATTAGGCCAAGAAGATTGAGGGGATCTCAGCCGCTACGGGACATAGTAGCTGAGACTCATCTATCTGTAAATGATCTGGTGTATCCCATCTTCGTAAAAGAAGGACCAACAAATCCAATTAAATCAATGCCTGGGCAATACCAGCACTCGTTAGATGACATAGGAAGTGTTGCGGTAAAGGCACAAGAAGCTGGCATTAAGTCGCTACTGCTCTTTGGTATCCCAAAATATAAGGACTCGATGGCAACAAGCGCATTTGAGCAAGATGGAGTGGTGCAAAAAGGTGTAAAGGCCATCAAGGATGAAGCAGACGACATCTTTGTCATGACAGATGTCTGCACCTGCCAATATACAAACTCGGGACACTGCGGCATTGTGGATAATGGAAAAGTGATAAACGACAAATCTCTTCCAATTCTTTCAAAGATAGCGCTAAGCCACGTAAAGGCCGGGGCGGATGCTGTTGCGCCATCAGACATGCTGGACGGCAGGGTAGGAGCCATTCGAAAGACCCTTGATGATAATAGTTATAATGATATTCCGATAGTCAGCTATGCTGCCAAGTACGCCTCATCCTACTACGGACCTTTTAGAGAGGCGTGCAACTCAGCCCCGCAGCATGGAGATCGTAAGACCTATCAGATGGACTATCACAACGCCCGAGAAGCCTTAAAGGAAATAGAGCTTGATATTGCAGAAGGCGCCGATATAGTAATGGTAAAGCCGGCGCTTTGCTACCTTGACATAATCTGCAAGGTAAAGGAAGCGACCAATATCCCTGTCATGGCATACAACGTATCAGGAGAATATGCAATGATAAAACATGCCGGGGCAGCTGGCCTCGTAGATGAAAGAAGCATGGTGCTTGAAACCCTTACCTCAATCAAGCGTGCTGGTGCAGATATAATAGCCACTTATTTTGCATTAGATTACGCTGGTGATCTCATATGAACAACGCCAGCTTGCTAGATGAAGCGCAACAATACCTTGTAGGGGGGGTAAACTCCCCAATACGCGCTCTTACCCCTTTTTTCACCAAGAAGGCAAGGGGAGCGTATCTTTGGGATGTAGAGGGAAAAGAATACATTGATTACTGTCTAGGATACGGGCCGCTTATCCTTGGACATGCCCATCCTGATATCATGGCTGCGGTAAAAGAACAGCTAAAAAGGGGCACATTATACGGGACCTCAACTGAAACAGAGATAATGTTCGCAAAGGAGATTGTAAAAGTGGTCCCAAATGTGGAGATGATACGATGCGTCAACACAGGAACAGAGGCCACCATGGGCGCGTTGCGCCTGGCAAGGGGTGTGACGAATAGGGAGAAGGTAGTGGTGTTTTCCGGCGCCTATCATGGTGCGCACGAGTGTGTGCTTGCAAAGGCAAAAAAAGGTTCTGTTGCCCCTTCAAGTAAAGGCATACCGGCTGCTTTGGTCTCAAACACCATCCCTGTGAAGTTTAATGACACAGAAGCTGTTGCTGCTGCGCTATCATCAAATGACGTTGCAGCAATAATACTTGAGCCTGTAATGGGCAATTTAGGGTGCATCCCCCCAAAAAAAGGATTCCTTGAGGAAGTTAGAAAGATCTGCAACGAAACAGGCACTCTTCTCATATTTGATGAGGTAATAACCGGTTTTAGGCTTGCCATGGGCGGGGCGCAGGAGCATTATAATGTGGATGCCGATATAGTTACCTTTGGTAAGATAGCGGGGGGAGGCCTTCCCATTGGCATTATAGGGTCCCAGGCAGGCATTATGGAACACTTTACACCTGTAGGAAAAGTATACAACGCAGGCACGTTTAATGGCAATCCTTTATCAATGGCCGCCGGGCTTGCAGCACTTCACGTTCTTAAGCGAGATAAAGTGCACAGAAGGATGCATCGCTCATTTGATGAGCTTATGAACGGCATTCGCTGCCTCCTGCCCGAGGATGCTGTGCTTCAGAGTGTGAAAGGGATGTTTCAGATATATTTTGGTGTTGATGGCGTTTGTGACCACACCGAAGCGGCCAATGTTGACAAAGAGAGGTACATGCGCTTCTGGAAAGGCATGCTTAAGGAAGGCATCTTCATGCCACCTTCAAATTATGAGAGTAACTTCGTTTCATATTATCACGACAGTTCAACTATTCAAAATACACTTGATGCAATATCCAAAGTGATAAAATGATATGCGGAACAAGAGGCAGTTTGCTCGCAAAGGTCCAGACAGACCATGTTGTAAAGTTGTTGTCTGCTTTCACAAAGGAGGATATCTTTACAAAAGTCGTGCAAACGTCTGGGGATGCGTACCCGGGAAACTTTGGCACAGGTGATGCCACGAAACGGATGTTCACAAAAGAAATAGACAAGGCACTGGACGTGGGAGAAATAGACTTTGCAGTCCATTCATTAAAAGACGTTTCAGTAAACTATTGTTTTCATATCGCGGTGCCCAAGCGTGCGTCACCCTGCGATGCCCTTGTGTCCCCTTACAGCTCGCTTGCAAATATACCCGGCGGGGGCAAAATAGGCACCGGAAGCCTAAGGCGTATGACGGAGATGCGCAGGCTGCGCCCAGATGTAAGTGTAGTTCCCATTAGAGGAAATGTTGACACGAGACTAAAGAAGCTAGACGTGCTTGATGGAATAATACTAGCAGAAGCAGGGCTACGTAGGCTTGGAAAATGGGGGCATGGGCCTTTCAACTACACTGCTATTGACCCTGTCTCATTTATCCCATGCGCCGGACAAGGGGCACTTGCAGTTGTATGTCGTTTGGATGATAAAAAAATGATAAATCTGCTTGAACATATCCAAGATAAAAAGGCCGCAATAGAAACAAGCGCCGAAAGGCTGTTTATGAAAGAAGTAGGGGGGAGTTGCCATCTTCCCATAGGCGTATGGGCAAGTCTTGATAAAACACTGACAATACGCTGTGCGATAAATGATCCAGACAGCATGCAAAGCTTTCGAGGCAGCATTGATGGGGGCGCCAAACAAAAGGATATGCTTGCTAAGTCGCTGGTAAATGATATGATGTCATCAGGTGCAAAAGAGATAGTGAGGAAGCTACAATGACCGTTTATCTCGTAGGGGCAGGACCGGGGGACCCAGACCTTATTACTGTAAAAGGGCTAAAATTAATCAAGAAGGCCGATGTAATTATTTATGATCGCCTTTCAAACCCACTCCTTCTTCAACATGCCCTGCCAACTTGTATCAAGATCTATGTTGGCAAGTCCCCTTCAAATCATACGCTTGCACAAGATGACATCAATTCTCTTCTCGTGAAATACGGAAAAATTCACAAGATTGTCGTACGCCTAAAGGGGGGCGACCCTTTCGTGTTCGGCAGGGGGGGAGAGGAAGCAGAAGTGCTTCAAAAAGAAGGAGTTAAATTTGAAGTTGTTCCCGGAATAACTTCGGCCATAGCTGGTCCAGCATATGCAGGAATTCCAATAACGCATAGAAAATACAGCTCATCTGTTGCCATTATCTCGGGGCACTTGTGGGACTCTTCACGCATACGTGAGACTTTCGCACCCTTTTCTGGAACGCTTATAATCCTAATGGGGGCAGCATCGTTTAATAACATCTGCACAGACCTGCTATCAATAGGTTATGATCCAAAAACGCCTGTAGCAGCCATATACAAAGCAACAACACCTGCGCAGATAACACTTACCGGGACGCTTGCCACAATGCGCTCTGAAAAGATTGAATCGCCCTCTGTTATTGTTGTCGGAAACGTAGCTAGGCTGCATGACACCCTCTCTTGGTATGAGGAAAAGATATCATCCTCATTAAAAAGGAAAAAAGTGCTGCTTATGCGCACAAAAGAGCAGTTTGACCTCTCGTGTGAAATTCTTCACAGCCTTGGTGCACATGCACTTAACGGAGGCAACATTTCCATAATGCCATTAGAGTGGGACGCATCAATGATTAGTAAGGCGGACACCATTATTATAACAAGCGTAAATGCTGTTCCCCTTATCACCAAGTGCGTTTCGCTTCCAAATGACAAGACTTACGTAGCAATAGGGCCAAAGACCAAGGAAAAGCTACAAAACGTAGGCATTAGTGCCTCTGTTCCAGACCACTACACATCCGAGGGATTAGGAGAATACATACTCAATCATATACCAAAATCATCAAAGATATTATCCCTTCGGTCCATAAAGGCAACAGATGCCTTGCAAACGATACTTTACGACTATGAATATACCGAGATCTCGGTGTATGATGTCACCTACCCTAAAATCAATGAACGTGCCATAAAAGACTGTGACATCGCCTTTGTAACAAGCTCAAATATGGCAAGAGCTTTAGAGGGGCGCCTTAACGATAATGCCATAGTAGTTTCTATTGGTCCGCAAACATCTACTACCTTAGAAAGTATTGGCATCTCACCTGATGTAGAGGCAGTTGATTGCACAATTGATGGCATGATAAGTGCCTTGTTGGAGTATATATTACAAAGATAATTTTTAACTTTTTATAAAAAATATGTTTTATGAATCTTTGAAGGCAAATTTGCTTTAGTTTCCGACCCAGAACTTGGTTGGCTTCCTTTCGAAATATCCAAGGCATCCGTGAAAAGGGCAATGGAGGATAAAAGCCTCGAAACGATGTTTGAAGGAATGGACCTATATATAATCTACATATTTTTTAATCACATATGGGGATGTCATAGCTAAGAGCAAGGCTCCGTAATTGAGATCAAACTCAACTTCGTCTCCTACTTTTAGGTCTATCTGCTTTGCATTAATTATGGTATGGTCGCTGCTCGCCCCTAGGATGTCAATATCCAATCTAGGGGTCAGTCCAGAAACTAGGACATCTTGTAATCCGACCCCCAGTATGGCCCTTCTTATTTGGCCATGATTTTGAAACACGGGAACATTTCCAAATGCGTCTTGACAAACTTCACCGTAAGGTACAGACGGCTTTATTTTTGACTCAATGACCTCTGTAACTAGTGTAAACGCATCTGTGAATAGCCCCGGGATGGGTTTTCTATAGAGGGATTCACAGCCCAGATAGATAGATTCACCCAGCCGTAAGTTATTGATCCTTCCGATGTCCTCTGTTGATATGAACCAGCTATAATTGGCTGAGTTTCCACCAGAAACAAACTCTAATGTCAGTTTGAACTTCTCTTCGACATCTCTTGCGATTGAAGACAAATGCCCCATTTTTTCCTCATCAGGCTTGATCCCTCCAAAACATGCTAGATTTGTTCCTATGCCTACAAACTCGATTCCACCTAGCTCTATTACTTCTCTAACAATGTCCTCCAGATCCGAAGGCATTACCCCCTCCCTCAGATCGCCCAACTCCACCATTAAAATTATTTTATGTGTTATATCCTGCTTCACGGCAGACTTCGAGAGCGCTTTTATCACCGAGAGCTCTGAATTAAGGCTGATGTCAGTATATCTTACCACGTCCTCGACCTGGCTGGGGATGGGTGTTCTCAATAGGACGAACTGCGCCTTTACGCCTGCATCACGCATCCTCCGAATATTAGCTATCTTTGAATCAGCAAGGACGCTTATTCCGCTTTTTATTATGGCATTAGCGATATTGGGATCTCCGCAGCCCATCTTTGTAACCCCGATAACCCCAACGCCCTTTGAGCCGTATAGTTTCTTCAGCTCTTTTGCATTGTGTGCAATTTTTGCGATGTTAATATCTATTCTGGGTGTTGTCATGAAAATCATTCATCCCTCTATCACCTCTTGATTCATTCTAGAGTTAACTTCTTAACTTTATAACTATAATCCTGGCTTTTTAACACTTTTTTGCATATGTTTTGCCATATTAATTTGTTAAAAAATAGATAAGAAAAAAAGAAAGAAGAAAAAGTTACTTGGAAACACATCCACAACCGAGTGCCTCGCTGATCTTTTCCATTATCTTAATAGCCTTCAACAGCTCGCCGTTTGAATAGATCGGATTTGAAAGAGATGCTGCGTTTGCCATGTGCATTTGCATCTGTTCAAGCATTGCTTGAATGTCTTCCGGGACTTCTTCAGGTAGGTTTTCTGAGATGCAGGCAAACAATGTATTGGCCTGGTTTAAGTGATAAGTCGCCAGTGGCATATATATTGCAAATAGATTTATGTTTGGATTACCAACCCCAGCAAAAGCTGTACCTTCTAAGTCGCCTAAGCTTGGTGTTGTTGTATCATCTATTATCGCCCATATGTAGTTCTCTGTAGTATTAACGCCAGAATTTGAGCATTGTATCCACTCTGCTCCGTTCCACCCTGTACATCCTGCCCCACAATCTGGCCCCTCACCCCATAATAGTCTTAATGAAGACTCATTGAAGCCCACAATCTCGGCATCTGTATAGTACAGTCGTATTTCAATTTCTGTAACATTTGTCGTATCTGGAACGTAGACATCGACATATTTGCCAATATCCCCTGCGAAACCGCCGCCGGGGTTATCAGAGTATTTAGTCACAGTCACCGTAGCACTTCCTGCTAATTCTACCTCAGTATCTGCTTCATCTTTGGCGTCTACTGTATCGTCTGTAACTGTTTCTGTTTTTGAATCTTCAATGGGGGCACCAAGCCATGGACAATAATCTACATTGACACTGACCGCATCTCCAGAACCTGGTCCTTCGTCAGATGGCCCAGAAGCATCGCCCCACCAGTTGTTGGTGGCGTCAAGAACTGTAGCATCCTCATTCCATATGCCATACTCGGTGTTGTCATAAATGTTGTTGAAGTGGACGGTGGTAATGGCGTTACAAGAAGTGATGCCCCATTTTGAGCCCGTTATAGTGTTATTGGTAATGGTTTGAGTAGGGGGTGTCGAAGAGCCGCAGTCCCAAGTTGCAATCCCTTCTTCAACATTATCCGTGAACGTATTCCCGGTAATTGTAACAGTGATTGATGCATCCCCCCACGGGTATGTGCCGATACCCGCCTCTGTCCAGCCCGATATCTCATTGCCGGTGACAGTAGCGTCAATTGTGCCGCCACCGCCAAAAAATTCAATGCCACAATAAGGCCCGTCGCTAATTAAGTCATTGTTCTCTATGGTGACGGCTATCGTAGCGCCAGCATTCAGCGGAGCAACTGATATGCCAGCGACATTATAAGGCCATGTTACTCCATTAAGACCGGCACTGCTTATGGTGTTATTGCTTATGGTCACTGTATACGAGCCGGCGTCATAAGGTTGAACTGCTATCCCTTTCTGACAATCGGTAATTGTATTACCCGAAACAATGGCATCCGAGCTAGAGACAAGAAGCCCCGCAGCCACCCAACCATCAGGATCGTAAACCACATTTGACACCACATTACCAGTCATATTACCTGTAGCGCCGAAGCCAATCTGTATACAATTTTGTATAGTATCTATGGGGCCTGCGCCAGTAACCGTATTATCGTGGATATTAGCTGTAAGCCCTGCGAAATTGCAGGTAATCCCGTTCTTATAAAACGATGTACCTATATCGCAGTTCTTAATCTCCACCGCTACTGTTTCCTCGAAGGCAGACGCGTAGATACAATCACCGACGTCGTATGTGTTTGAATCACCGGTAAATGTGATGTTGTCAATAATGCCAGCCACCCCCTGGTAGAGGATGCCCACATTCTTATTTCCACTGCCCCAACTGCCGACTTGTGAGCTGTCAATTTTAAGATCTTTGATGGTAACACTATTGGGAGCCCCCACATTAACGGTAGCCACCACGATAGCATTGGTAGGACTAGATTCAGTTCCGCTTACCTTCTTGCGGTTGTACGTTTGGGTTATCGCTGTTGGCTGGATGATAGTGGCGTCACCCACGCCTTGAAGCGTCAGGCTCTTGTTGATAATCACCTGCTCATTATACGTCCCCGCAGCCACGTTGATGGTGTCGCCAGCAACGACTCTACTGTCATTAATGGCATACTGAATTGTTTTGAAGGCGCCAGTGCCAGTACTGGTGCCGTGACTCGCATCATCAGTGCCACTTGGGTCAACATAGTAGATACTGGCTGCCTCCACCGTTCCTATCATTGGCACTATCGCTAACAAAGACATCAAAAATAACATTGATATTATTAAACTTTTCATTTTTTTCATATCAAATATCTCCTTGTTTTTGAATTTGTATTACGGGGATTATGAATAACTTCTTTTTTCCCAATAACTCCCATAGTACTGTCTCTTTTCTCACAATCTGTGCTTTCGCACTGAGTGTATTGCCCTTTTTGGGGCACTGCGCTTGCTTGAAAAACTGGCTTACAGTACCGCGGTCGACACTTCTCCTGCCTAGAAAGACCTACCAAGCATGCGGGAGCTAATCATGACTATTGGGTCGATGTTTGGTCTGCTGTCCTTGGAAGATTTGTTGTTGTAAAGGCCTGACACGATCTTCTTGAACGGATACCAGTTGATAAGATCGTCGGCTTGGGAGAGTTTGTTACCAAGAGCAACTGCGATTTGGTATTACTGCTTGATAATGCACGTTTCAAATGCTGCCATGTAAACCAAAGTTTATAAGATTAATCGAGGTATAGAGAGTTAATCAATTCTTTATATTATTTTGTTGATAAATGTTTTGGCAAAAAGAAGGATTTTTCTATTAATCCTTCTTTATTTCGTTTCTAATGGTATTGCTCATCAAAATTATATAAATCTTTCGGCAGAATTGATTATCTTATTTTATCGCGTCCTTTACAATTCTGACTTACTTAATCCCATAATTAACTTTCTCATTTTGTATTTACAATATTGGCTTTTTTCATCCCCCTATTCACTGGACTGTCCCTTAGACAGTTCTGGAAAGACCTGAAAGATCCTTTTGACAAGCTTTTCGCACCCATACTTCAAGGCATCTGTCGTTGGAAGTTGGAACCTTTCTTCATACTCGGTTATGGTTTCTTTGATCTCCTTGTCCGCCATATCTTCATGATTGAGTGTAATGGCAATTACCTTTGACCTTGAAAAGACCTCTAATAGCTCTATCTCGCTTTCTAGGGTCGGCATTGGTATATAAGGGAAATCTCCGATGTTCTTTCTTTTTGGAGGGTGCTGAACTATGATTGCTTGTGGTCTTGCACCCCGTATAATGGCGCATGAACTAATATATGCCGGATGGCTCAATGCGCCCTGGCCTTCAACTATGATTATGTCCGGATGTTCCGTATCATATGCCTCCATAACCGCGTTTTCCATCTCCCCTGTCATGAATTCCTCGACAATAGCATCTATTGCAATACCATACTTTGCGCCTTGAATCAATCCTGTCTGGCCAGTTGCCACAAACGCAACGTTCAAGCCTTCCTTTTTCAATGCTTTTGCAAGTAGTACGGAAGTAGTTCTCTTTCCAACTGCTCCGTCTGTGCCAAGTACTGTCACTATTGGAATATTTACTTTAAGAATACGCCCGGAGAAGAGATGAAGATCCTTTTTTGCCGGAGGCTTTCTAATGTCGTATATCTTAACGCCATATTCCTCTGCCTTTCGCATAAACTCTTCATCATCGGTAAAGAACTCATGGAGGCCGTTCACTATATTCATGCCCTTTTCTATAGCCTCAAACACTATCTTTCGCTGTTCCTTTGTAAGAAACGCCTCAAGGGGCGCAATACCATATATGAAACATTCTGGAAGATAGCCTAACCTTTCGATAGCATCATTGAGGTCATGGAATATTGGTATCCCGTTTTTTATTCCATCAAGATATTCCCCGGCATCCATGCCCACTTTTGAGCTGTCAATAATACCGGCTATCTCATACTTTTCCGAGTGTCTGACAAGTCCATTCGCGATCTTCCCGTCCATCTTCCCGAATTGATTGTCACAATACACTATTGCCTTTAATTTCATGTGTTATCATCCAAATTGATTGATTTCTTAATATTTATTATTGAATACGTTAATTGGAGTAGTTATATACTTATCATTGAAGGGCTCTGAATTTATTGCACATAACTTCATATATACTAACTTCGTATTGCCTTTTTCTGGATGAAAGTTGTTTTTCTATCCTCCCTTCATGCAATCTGTAATTCATTTTTAGCTGACTAATATGTCCATATAGGTCATATTTAATCCCGAATAATATAATATAATGCTAATATTTATACTTTTGGATAAAAATAATAGTAAAAAAAAGAAAAATTTATAAACTGCGTCATAAAACATTTGAGAGTGATATAAAATGAAATCAAAAACAATTCTTGCTATACTAGTAGTAGTCAGCATTGTTGCTGCTGGTTGCATAAATGGAGACGATAGTAACGGGGCAGAAGTGGAACTTGTCTACATGTCTGGTTGCGGAACTATGCCTTTAACGCTGGCAAACGGCCAGATAGATGCTTACATTGCATGGCAGCCGAATGTTGCTATTGCAGAGGTATCCGGGGTCGGAAAAGTAATCACCTATTCAAAAGATCTGCCTCCGGATGGAAAATGGGAAAACCATCCCTGCTGCGTGATAAATGTAACGCAAGGCTTTGCACAAGAACACTACGATGTTGCAAAATATCTCACGATGGTAATGATTATTGCAAGCGATTATGTTCAGGAAAATCCAGACATAGCTGCACGAGATAGTGCAGAGTGGATATTTGGGGGAGATGACCTCACCTTTGGAGATACTACGATAAGCTCATACGATGTCGAGGAAGCCTCTATCCCAACGATAAATTTCACAACAACACCAACAGACGGCTGGGTAGAAGGTATTTTAACCTTTGTAAAATCTGCAGAAGAAATCAATATGGTAACAGACAACTTGAAAGGAAAAACAGATGCCGAGATAAAGAATATTCTCTTTCATCCAACGCTCTACGATGACGCAATAAATGCCCTGAACTCAAAAGATTATCTTGATGCCCAGGTGAACGTCGATGAAGTGATTGAGGTAGATTTTGGATATCTTGCAGCAGATGACCACGATGCAGCGCTTTACGTCGCAGCATACGAATGGGAGTATTTTAGAGACAATTATGGTATCTACTTTAGCCCAATAAAACTCGGCCCAAGGGGAACGTACCAACTAGTTGTTAACGAAACTGTCGTTGCTAAAATAAACACATTCGAATTCGCAGGTGGTTCAGCCGAAATGACCGCTGCAAGTCAAGGAAACATAGATTACGGTCTTGCAGGAGCTCCGCCAGTTATACTCTTTATTGACAAAGGGGCGCCTGTAAATATCATATGCCCCCTCATGACAGAAGGTTCAGGCGTAGTGGTCTCAATTGACGCACCCTTTGATGACTGGGACGGATTTATCAAGTGGATAAAAGAGAGCTATGACGAAGGAAAAACGGTAAAGATAGGAGATCCAATGATAGGCTCAATCCAGGACGTTATGATAAAATACGCGCTTAAAGAAGAAGGCATAACGATAAAAAACTAAACGCCTTTTTCTCTCTTTTTTTATTTTTTATTTTTTATTTAAATTTAACCAAATTGTAACTGTATCTGCACACAGGAAAAATACAACACAGCGAATCCTCTCTTTTAATAATATATAATTTCATATATTTAATGTTGTGAATTTTTTTTCCACACAATATATTTATATTTTTTAAAATATGAATAATAAAATTAATACTGTCATATTAACAGAATAAATATGCGCCAATGCAGATTTGTTTAAGAATATTTTTGGAGATAACTGATTTTTTGGGGAAGCTTTCGAGGCGAGGTTTATGAAAGAGGAATACAAATGGTTTTTGAAAGATGCCGTGGTAGACAAAGAAATGTGCACACTATGCGGTGCTTGCGCTTCTATATGTCCATACGGCATAATAGAGTTTGATGAAAACGGTCCGAAGCTAAAAGAGGAGTGTTATCGAAATGGCCATGGGGCCTGTAAAGATGTGTGCCATCGTGTAATGACGGACGCATCACGCATAGGACTCAATGTTTTTAACTTCAAAGCAAAGCCCCCAACTAATACAATCGGCCAATACGAAAAGATAGTTGCAGCGCGTGCAACAGATAAAAAAATCCAAGAACGTGGACAAGACGGGGGTGCTGTAACAGCACTATTGGCGTACATGTTTGACAAAGGGATAATAGATGGCGCCGCAACGGTAACAGGGATTGCAAAACCTAGTACTGCGCTCATAACGAACAAGGAGGATCTTTTGTCCTCACAAGGGGCAAAATACTCTACTGTACCAATAATGCAAACTTTGAGAGAATCTGAAAATTTAAAGAAAGTGGCAATTGTAGGATTGCCATGCCAAACATACGGCGTTAGAAGAACCCAGTTCTTCACTGGCCTAAACGTTCATCCGCCCGAAGTTGGAAAGGATGGTGAGGAAGCCCACATCCCAAATATCCCATATGTGATAGGATTATTTTGTATGGAGAATTTTAGGGAGGAGCGATTGTCAGCTTACCTTAAAAATGCTGGTGTTGACTTAAACAAAGTGAGGAAGTGTTCTATACATCTTGACGAGTTTATTGTCGCAACAGATGGTGAGGACAAAGAGTTCTCTCTAAAGGAGCTCTCTTCCTGTGTATGGGAAGGCTGTAAGATATGCAGGGACGCCGTCTCAAAAGTAGCAGACATATCCGCTGGTTACTCGGGCTCTTCAAGTGGATGGACGACCTTAATTGCCAGAAACGCAAAAGGGCTTAAACTCCTTAAAGAAGCAGAAGGAGCAGGGTACATAGAGGCAACTGACGATGTGGATGTTAGCATCATAGAGGATTTCGCCTCCCTAAAGATGCGACGATTCAATAAGGAGTACAAGCGCCGCATAGGCAAGGGACAAGAGGTAATCGCATATTGGGGACGGGACTTTCCTGGTGTGCGCCCAGAGTCTGGCGGGACCTTTTTAGTAAAAATTAAAACCAAGTGCGGTCTTGTCGATGCAGACTACATGAAAGAGGTATCCAAACTTGCCAAGGAGTACGGCGATGGAACCTTAGAAATAACAACTAGAAAGAGCATAGAAATTCAGGGCGTTAAAGGCGAAAACTTGGATGCCATCATGCAAGGGGTGTATGGCAATGGGCTCATGACAATAGGAATGGGCTATGCTACTGCATGCCCAGGTATGGCATACTGCCCCGAAGGCCTGGTGCGCACAAAAGAACTGGCAAACGAAATTACCATGAAATTCGCCCAACGCAATATGCCTCACAAGATAAAGGTAGCTATTGCAGGATGCCCTAACGGCTGCGTTCGCCCCCGCCGGCATGACATAGGGATCATGGGGCGGCAAAGACCAAAAGTCGATACTGAAAAGTGTACAGGATGCGGAAGGTGCAACGAACTTTGCAAAGTAAATGCACTCTTCACTGAAGCAGGCAAAACTGTTATCAACAGAGACCTTTGCATCAACTGCGGCTGGTGCATTCGCGAATGCCCTCATGAAGCTATGCTTGAGGATAAGTGCGGTTATTCTGTATGGATTGGCGGAAATGATGGGAGAAGACCCACTGAAGGTGTGTTACTAAAAGAATTTTGCACTGAGGAGGAAATCTTAGGTCTGATGGACAAAATCGACAAGGTCTTTGTAAAGCACCGGACCCAGCCAGGCAAGCAACGGCTTGGAAACATCCTAGAAGAGATAGGTGTGGGACATTTTCTACATGAATTAGAGGGGTGAGTCGCACTCCTTCTTTTTTTTATTATTCCTATACTACAAAAATCTAAAACAGTTAAGTTTTAACAACAAAGCTTAGGCTATTGTTTCTTTAATAATAAATAAAAAAATTAGAGAAAAAAAAGAGATTAATTAGGGATGCAGTCGCACACTAGCAAATTATTTATCTGGACCATAAGGGCCATTGCCTTATTCAACTGGCCGCTTGCGTAAATGGGGTTGCTTAGTGAACATGCATTTTCCATGTGAAGCTGCACTTCATCCGCAAGAGGCGCAATCTGTGCAAGCATTGCATCATCCAAACCACCCGCTTCAATGGTATCTGTTATACATGCCCAGATGGCATTGTCCTCTCTTAGCTCCGTCGCGACTATTGGCATCATTATTGATGGCCCAATTGTTGAAGGGTAAGGGGTTTCATACCCATTTTCTTCGTATGCCCCGACTGTGGACATGACCGTAGCAAGAGATATAACCAAAATCAATGAAAAAATTATGCTATTCTTTTTCATAGTATACACCTACGTTATATTATTGTTAATTAATAATTATATTGCTTATAATAGAGGTCCCATATAAACTTTTCGTGTTATTTTCAAAATATTTCAATTTCGGGGAAGCATTTTCCTTATATATTAGTATAGTTTTTCAAATACTCTATTCTTATGCGCCTATCCTTTGTCCTGTTTAATGCATGGGCAAATGCCTTTGCCATTCCCATGTTAGTAATAATAAAAGCATCGAATTCTGCTGCATATGTGCCATAGTAAGCATCATGGCTCACGTTCGTTCCTGCATTCTCGCTAGAATACCAAGGTATGTCTATTACTGCGTCTATTTTCCTATCAGAAACAGCTTTCTCAAATGCTACATTTCCCTCACTGCCCAGTACTGTGCACTCAATTCCCGAATCATAAAACATCGCTTTATATTTAGGAATTGTGTAAATGACAAACCCAGCGCCTATAAGGTCCTTAGCGATGGTAATTAAGAACGATTCTTGCTCCTTGTTGTTACAAAGGATGCAAACTCCAATGGACTCCCCCTCAAGCCTTGGATTGGCAGAGTACATGGCCTTCTTGTATGCATCGTAGAAATCCCGTCCTATGCTTGCCACCTCGCCGGTAGACTTCATCTCTACCCCAGTTACTGGGTTTGCACCTGAAAGGCGAACAAATGAAAACTTAGGGAACTTCACACCGCGAGGCATGTCATCCCGTGATATCGGCAGATTCTCCACAAGCGTATCCTTACCCAAAATGACCTTTGCAGCCTCCTCCATGAGATTTATGCCATACACCTTTGAAACGAACGGCATGGAACGCGATGAACGGGAGTTGCACTCGATAACATATATCTCATCATCTACAACAAGATACTGGATATTAAAGGGGCCCTTTATGTTAAGAGCCGTAACAATCCTTTGCGAGTGGTCATGCAATCTCTCCTTAAAAGCATGTGAAAGCTTTCCAGATGGCGTGACGACCGTTGCATCGCCGCTATGCACGCCTGCTGGATCTATGTGCTCAAGAACGAAACAAATGGAGTCCCCCTTGCCGTTGCTAACACCATCCACCTCAACTTCTCTTGCATTGTCAAAGAACTTAGAGATTACTACAGGGTATTTCTTTGATACACTTGCTGCCTTGTTAATATACTCTATTAGCTCCTCCTTTGTGTCAGCTACCTTCATCGCTGCCCCTGATAGCACGTAGGAGGGGCGAACAAGCACCGGAAGAGACACCTTGTTTGCAAACTCCAGTGCCTCCTTAGGGGTGGATGCGGCCATCCATTCTGGCTGTTTTATTTCAAGTGAGTCCATTAGCTTAGAAAATTTGGAACGATCTTCTGCCATATCTATGTCCTGAAGAGCTGTTCCAAGTATCTTAATATTCTCCTTGGAAAGCTTTGGGGCAATGTTATTAGAGGTCTGCCCGCCGACACCTAGAACGATCCCCCTGGGTGCCTCTCGCTCGTATATATCAAGCACCCTCTCGTATGTGAGCTCCTCAAAATACAGCTTGTCGCTTATGTCATAATCCGTTGAAACGGTCTCAGGGTTGCAATTGATGGTTATTACTTCTTCAACGCCCTGGTCCTTTAATCCCCATATCATGTTCACGCCGCACCAGTCAAACTCAACGCTGCTGCCGATGCGATAAACTCCTGATCCAAGCACGATTATCTTATCATCACTATTACTGGCGATGTCGTCTTCATCAGCTCCGTATGTCATGTAAAGGTAGTTAGTGGATGCAGGCCATTCTGCCGCAAGTGTGTCTATTTGCCTGACATGGGGTATTATTCCCCATTGCTTTCGTAATCTTCTTATTTCCCTCTCTCCGCGGCCAAGCACTTCACCTATCTGTTCATCGCAAAACCCAAGAAGTTTAGCTTTCTTTAAAAGGGCCTTGAACTCGTCCTGTGGGGTTCCCTTTCCATCAGAAGACAGTGATTTCATTTGATCGTACATAAGAACTATGTTTAGTATCTTATACAAAAAGAACGCATCAATGCCGCTGATATTAGAGATCTCTTCCACTTCGCACCCATTGCGAAGAGCTGAGATCACATAGAACAGGCGTGTTGGTGTAGGAATTGAACATTCCTTTAGAAGCTCGTCCTTTGATAGCCCCCTGCCAAACGAGCTAACGACGCCTTTCTTTCCAATATCAAGCATCCGTACAGCCTTTTGCAATGCCTCCTCAAAGCATGTGCCTATTGCCATGACCTCGCCCACACTTTTCATCTGCGACCCTAGTCGAGTGGGTGTTTCAGGGAACTTTTGCAAATCCCACCGGGGCATCTTAACTGTGATATAATCAATAGCAGGCTCAAAACATGCGGTCGTCTTCTCTGTGACGCCGTTTATAAGTTCTATAAGTGTGTAACCTATGGAGATTTTCGCGGCAATGTATGCAAGAGGATAGCCAGTTGCCTTAGAAGCCAGTGCGGATGAGCGGGATAGTCTCGGATTTATCTCTATTACCCTATACTCTTTGGAAGTTGGGTTTAGCGCATACTGAATGTTGCACTCCCCTATAACACCTGCCTCTCTTACAGCGTCAATAGACACGCAGCGAAGCATATGGTATTCATCATCAGTTAGCGTCTGTGACGGGCATACTACAATCGAGTCCCCTGTATGCACCCCCATTGGGTCAAAGTTTTCCATGTTGCAGACGCATATGCAGTTATCACTGGAATCGCGTACTACCTCATACTCTATCTCCTTCCATCCGCCAACGTATTCTTCTATTAGAACCTGGCCTATGGGGCTTTGGGAAAGCCCTTTTGTAACTATTGTTTCAAGCTCGCTCTTAGAGTATGCTACACCTGACCCCTTGCCGCCAAGAGTATATGCTGGCCTTATCATTACAGGATATTCTAGGAAGTTTGCCGCATCTTTGGCATCCTGCACAGATGTTACGGTCCTGCCATTAAGGGTATTTACGCTTGCTGCCTGCATGGTCTGTTTGAAAAGCTCCCTATCCTCGGTCTTTTGTATAGAAGCAATAGGTGTTCCAAGCACCCGGATGCCATACTCCTCAAATATGCCGCCATCCTCTAGGGATATTCCAACATTTAGTGCAGTTTGTCCTCCAAATCCCAAAAGAACGCTGTCCGGCCGCTCTTTCTTTATAACCTCAACTATGTAGTTTTTTGTAAGTGGGAGAAGATATACTCTGTCTGCCAGTCTGGGGTCTGTTTGTATTGTTGCAACATTTGGATTTATAAGAACGGTCTTTATGCCTTCCTCTTTTAATGCTTTAAGCGCCTGGCTGCCTGAATAGTCAAACTCGCCTGCTTGTCCAATACGCACAGCGCCGCTCCCGAGCACAAGTGTTTTTTTGATGGTTGTGTCTAGAGGCATGTCAAATCCCCTCCATCATATCATAGAACTTATCAAATAAATGATCCGTATCCCTTGGGCCCGGGCATGCCTCGGGATGGAACTGTACAGCAAAAGCCTTGTCGCGCTTTGATATTACCCCTTCGCAGCTATTGTCATTTGCATTACTAAACCACAAATCCAATCCGGTGCCTTCCAACGAATCAGAATCCACCACATATCCGTGATTCTGGCTCGTGATATAACACCGCTTGGTCCCATTCTCTATGCACGGCTGATTTTGTGAACGGTGCCCATATTTTAGCTTATACGTGGTGGCTCCCTGGGACAGGGATAAGAGCTGTATTCCCATGCATATGCCAAATATTGGTATCTCGTTTGATATTGCCCCATTAATCGTATCCTGGATAGTGTCTACCTTCTCCGGGTTTCCGGGGCCGTTGCTAATTAGGATGCCATCTGGGTTGTAAGACTCTATGATGTCAAGCGGCGTGTTGTAGCGTACCTTTACTACGCGAATGTTACGCTTTACAAGAGATTTTATTATGCCATTCTTAACGCCGCAATCTAAAACTACCACGGTCCTTTTCCCAGAATCGTTGTAAGTAATCGTTACAGGGGTGCTCACGTCACTTACAAGATTGTTGTTCGTGGGGTCCCCCATGTGCGCCAGACGGTCCTTTATCTTTTCAATATCTATGTCATCATTATATACTGAAAGAATGGCAGGCATTACCCCCTCATTTCGCAAGCGCTTTGTTAAGCTACGCGTATCTATGCCTGCTATGCCCGGCACATTCTCGTCACTAAGCCACGTGGCAAGATTCTTGGATGATGACCAATGGCTAGGGTGTTTGCAAATCTCATGGGCAACTATTCCGCGTGCTTTTATGGAATCGGATTCAAATGATGTTGGAAGCCCATGATCTTTTCTATCATAGGAGGAAACGCCATAATTCCCAATAAGGGGGTAAGTGAACGTTAAAAACTGCTTGTGATATGACGGGTCGGTCATAGACTCTGTATATCCCACCATGCCTGTACAAAACACGGCCTCTCCATCATAAGTCCCAATTTTACCGTAGCCCTTTCCTAGATAAACTCCGCCGTCTCGAAGCACCAATGCCGCTTTTAATTTATCGTCTGCATGCATTTGTATAACCCTACTCCTTTCTGATAACTAGTTCTTGTGTCTTGAATAAAACAGGCAATTTATATTTATCGTTGAATATAAAACAAAAAAAACCCTCGTCGTTGTTATATAAACTGGATGTTGAAGAAGATAAATATTTGAAGGTTGCCATTTCTTTCCTCAATGATGTGTTGTCGTATATAAGTTTGTTGGGGGTGCTGGCATTAAAACAAAAATAAGTTGCTATTTATTATAGACAGAATTATAATAATTAAACAAAAATTAAAATTAGAGAAAAACATGACAGTCCTGCCATAAAACATGTTTTCCTATATAGTTTGTGCGTCACTTAAAATTTTTTATATTCTTTCCACCATTGATTTTGTCTGCATGAAGAGCTGCAGGTATTCGGGGCCTCCTGCTTTTGAGCATGTTCCTGACATGTTGTATCCTCCAAAGGGCTGTACGCCGACAAGAGCACCGGTAATCTTTCTATTTATGTAGAAGTTCCCAACATGAAACTCTTTTTTTGCCCGCTCAATATGCCTGCGATTGTTGGAGAATATACCCCCAGTAAGCCCGTATGTGGTGTAATTGGCTATGGCAAGGGCATCATTGAAGTCCTTTGATTTTATAATGGAAAGGACTGGACCAAATATCTCTTCCTGGGCGATTCTAGCCATCGGATCTACATCAACGAAAATAGTTGGTTCTATAAAGTAACCAACCCCCTTCACGCTGTTCCCGCCGTGTGCAAGGGTCGCCTCCTTCTTACCGATGTCTATATAATGCAATATTTTATCAAACGCCTCCTTTGACGACACCGGGCCCATGTAGTTTTCATGCATGTTTGTGGGGCCAACAGTTATCTTTCCAACCGCATCGAGAAGTTCCTTCATATATGAATTATAGAGAGATTCCACAACTATGGCGCGAGAACACGCAGAGCACTTCTGTCCTTGGTATCCGAAAGCAGATGCAACTGTTGCCTTGACTGCAGCAGTGATATCGCATGGATCATCGATTATTAAGGCATTCTTTCCGCCCATCTCTGTTACAACACGTTTGAGCCATTTCTGGCCCTCCCACACGACCGAGGCCATTTCATATATTCGCTTTCCAATTTTCATCGACCCTGTGAAGCTTATAAATCGAGTGAGATTGTGTTTTACCAACTGCTCACCAACTGTGCTGCCGGGGCCTGGAACGAAGTTCAACACGCCTGGCGGCAGGCCGCATTCATACAGAATATTTGCAAGCTTTGCCCCCACCACCGGTGTGTCTGAGGCTGGCTTGAGCACTGCAGTGTTTCCTGTAACAATTGCTGCGGATGTCATCCCCGTCAAAATGGCTGCTGGGAAGTTCCAGGGCGCTATAATAGCACCCACTCCCAACGGAATGTATCTGTAAGTGGATACCTCATCTGGGTATGGATACAGTTCCTGGTCCTTGGAGTATGATATGGCGCTGCGTGCATAATACTCTAAAAAATCAATAGCCTCCGCAGTATCGGCATCGGCCTCCGCCCACGATTTTCCTGCCTCGTATACCATTGTTGCGGATATTTCATGCTTGCGCTTCCTGAGGATCGAGGCAGCCTTAAGTAAGTACATAGCACGTTTTTCGGCGCTAATCCACGACCATTCTTCAAAAGCTTCATGGGCATTCTCAATTGCTTCGTTGGCAATGTGCTTATCGCCCCCATATACCACGCCTACTATCTCATCTGGATTCGCAGGATTACGAGATTCAATGATATGCTCAGAGGTATACTCCTTTCCGCCTATTATAAGAGAATACTCTGTGCCAAATGAGGCAAGTACGCCCTCAAGCGCCTGCATCATGGCTTCTTTATTCTCATCAATAGTAAAATCAGTCAATTTCTCATTTTTAAAAGGCAAAAGTTCCACCTAATCCCCCCATACTATATTCGGTTTTCTAGATTAAATATTTTTGGATTCAAATCGGAGGGTGTTAATAACAAGCGCTTTATAAACCA
Organism: Methanomicrobia archaeon; assembly: GCA_030603445.1. GTDB lineage: Archaea > Methanobacteriota_B > Thermococci > Methanofastidiosales > NM3 > NM3. The sequence continues at coordinate 39,081 of JAUVXU010000001.1, forward strand.
AACAATGATTTATAAAAAATAATACTTATCATATACAGTAGAGTTTTTTGATTAACCTACCCCTATCGGGCGTTGGAAAATACAAAATTTTATAATCTCTAAAAAGTAATAAATTGTGAGAAAATAATTAAAGAGGATGAAGTTCGATGAAAAAAGTTTATGGCACCAGGTAATCGTTTCATGCAGATTTAAACGATATTATTATTGGGAAATGGCATGACTATGGAACATTTAATTTTCGAACTTTATGTGGATGAGAAACGCCCACAATAATTGCAACTGGTAGGTTTTCATGGCGAGACTAATTTTCACCTTTACTGATTGCAATATGGGGATCCAATGATGTTGAGTAGCAGCATGGATTCACTCTTCACCTAAAAACTCCTCAGCTTTTTGTGTCAAAGCATACATTTTTACTTTTTCATTTTTTGTAGAACATTTAGAGCCAAAATGGCAGGTAGAGCATGATGAAACACCCATTTTTTCCAAGTATGCCTCATCTACCATAAACTCTACCATTGCCAATAGAACGTGTTTGCTCATATCTAAATATTCGACAAGTTCATCTAACGTTTTTCCATTTCCAATTTCTGATAGAATTTTTTTCATTTTAGTCAATTGATCGCCTTCTTTAGATATCTTGCAAAATTTCTTGTGTTTTCCAAATCCTTTTTATCGCCATGATCCAAGGAAAAAATCATGATGCCTTTCTCTTGCAGATGTAATATATCACCACAAGAGAAAATGGCAACAGGATTATGGCGGGTGTATATGGTGGCGCATATGTTCCAAGGAATCCTCCTAAAGAGTTGAACCATCCTTCTTCGCCCGGTATCGACTCTGTGATCATTGCGAATATGTCGAGCCCTGCCACGACCCATATCATTATAGATCCCATTATCGCCTTTGAAAACTGGTGAATTTCAGAGAAATTTTTAAGGCTGGAAAGGTAAAACAATCCTGCAAAGAGCACGATAAATCCGCCCCATCCGCCTCTGAACATCTCATTAGGTATCTCCAAGATGCCCCAGGAAAAACTTGTTCCTCCTGCAGTCACTGCCAGCTCAGAAACACCGAACAATACCGTAACAATGCCTAAGATTCCAAAGTATAGTTTAGCCATAGTGTATTCACCCATTCATGCCACCCCCAGTAATATCCCTATCAAATGTATCAGTCCCCCGTAGAGGAAAACTACTGCTGCAAGAACAGCCACGCTTCCGAGCAAATCTTTCCATCCTTCCTTAAGTATCATTACAAATGTTGCAACGCAAGGGAAATATATTGAGACGAGCACCACAGACGTGATCATCTGATAGCTTGTCATCGGGATGGCAGAAAGTTGCGCTACGGCAAGATCTTTTCTCAAGAATGCTGCAATTAAGGGGCCCACAGTTTCATCAGGCACTCCAAACCATCCGGAGAGAAGTGGTGACATAACATTAGCCAGCCAGTCTATAACCCCGCCTTTATACAGTATGTTCACGACTGCACAACCCAACAGTACAAACGGTATTGCAACTTTAAAGAAGCCCACAATTCTCATCTGCATTTTTCTTCTTACATTGCGCAGCATAGGTCTTTGATATGGTGGAACATCTATCAAAATCTCTGGAGATTTTCCTGGTATGATTTTATTCAGGATAAATCCCAATATGAAATACCCTATTAACAGATATATTAAAACATAACCCATCGTGTCCGGGATCACCTCTTCCATAATTCCAAGCTGGGCGCCGCACGGAATGAATATCGCAAGAAGTGTCATCATTATAAATCGTTGTTTTCTTGTTTCGAGAATCCTTGATGCTGTTACGGCCGGTACGTTGCATCCAAGAGACAGGATAGTAGGTACTATCGCATATCCATGTAATCCTATTTTATGCAGTATGGTGTCGATAAGAACTGCCAGTCTTGGCATATATCCTATATCCTCCAGTAAGGTCAATATCAGATAAAATGCAATTATTGCAGGCAAAACTACTCCTATCGCAATAAAGAGCCCTGATGTAAGCACACCAAAAGCTTCAAAACAATTATCTGCCAGCGGATCGCCTACAAAAATATAATAAAGCCATCCACCCTTATCTGGAAAGACTGACTGTATCCATGGCAGGAAATGTTCATCAAACAAACTGACAAAAAATCCATCAGTAAAAAATCCTGCAAATGATCCAAAAAAACTCCACAGACCATATAAAACTGCGATAGCAATAGGTATGCCTGTTAAAGGCTTGATAGTAAGCTCTCCAACTGCATCCTTCAGCGTGTGTTTGTACTTGCCAAAGGTTACAGTTTCTTTTGATATTTTATCTATCAAATCCCATCTTTCATCAACGCTCAATCCCATGTCAATCACCTGCGTTTTTGATAATATTTCTTATCTTAACGGGCGATGCTTCTCCAATTCTCGACACGACCTCCGCGATGCCTTCACCACTTATTGCCGTCGTAGCTATCACTGGAACTCCAAGAATTTTCTCAAGATTTTTTACATCGATCGCTATATTCTTGTCTGTGGCAACATCCCACATATTTAACGCTATTATAACTGGGTAGCCTTTCTCAATAATCTCCAATGCTAAATAAAGCCCTCTTTCTATCTTAGAAGCGTCAAAAACACATACAACAATGGCGTCTTTCTCTTCTTCAAGCATTTTTACTGAGACCTCTTCCGCTCTGTCTTTTGGTTCTAGAGAAAATATGCCAGGGACATCAATAACTTCAACATCCTTATTTTCCAATAGCATGTACCCTTTTGTATAATCAACTGTTGTACCGGGATAGTTTGATTCGATAGCATTTGATCCTGTCAAACGATTAAAAAAAACGGATTTGCCGACGTTCGGATGCCCCATAAGTAAAACCTTCATTTTTCCGCCTCCACCATAATCTTATCTGCTATACCCAATCCCAAAGATGTCCTAGATTCGTCAACTAATACTACAACAGGGCCCTTTATCGGTTGTTTTGTGACCATCTTGAGCTTTTTTCCTGTTCTAATACCCATGCCCGCTACGTTATTCCTTAAACTTTCTTCAATACTCTTTACAATGCCTTCTTCCCCATAGGTCATCTCAGATAATTTTTTCTCCATTTTTATCACGCCCGAACTACTCTGACTTTTCCTGCCATTCCGCGACCAAGGCTAACTATACTTCTATTAACTTCGATTGTAATGGGCCCGCGAGAAGAGATTATCCTTACAACGTTTCCTTCTATCAATCCATTCAATGAAAGTCGTTGCCTGAAACCTTGCCCCCCATGAATAGTTGTTATTTTTGCCAATTCGCCTTCGTTCATTTCACTCAGAGATATGTTTTCCATACTATCACCTTAATTAGGGTTTCCTAAATTTATAAAGTTAGCCATATAAATAGGTTGCCCTAAAAATGTTAGAATTATTAAAAAAACCTAAACTCAAAGTGCATGATAAAATAGCACTACATAGTACCAGAGATATATCTCATTCTCTGTTTTTTCGATAATAAAAATATTTTTATATTGTAGAGGATCATGGATTATTTATTCATAAAAACAGATCCTTTCTTTCGTTTTTTATACATAAAACTTAAGTATTTTTAGTAATATGATTTTAAATCAGGACGTGACATCGTTGTATAGTAGAAAACTGGAAGATTATCTTGAGGCAATCCTAGTATTTACAGAAAAGAAAGGATATGCAAGAACTAAGGATATTGCAGTTTGGTTGAAGGTAACGCCAGCCAGCGTGGCTGAGATGTTTAAAAAGCTTGATAAAGAGGGACTTGTCACCTATCGCAAATATGAAGGTGTTACCTTTACCTCAAAAGGAGAAGATGTCGCAAAATCCGTGAAAAGAAAACATGAAATACTAAAGGAATTTTTAGAAATAATCCACATACCAAGAGATACTGCCGATAAGGATGCATGTGTGATGGAACACCATTTGCATCCAAAAACTATCCAGCAGATTAAAAAATTCGTCGATTTTGTAAAAAATGCCCCTGTCTCTCCAAAATGGCTGGACCACTTCAAGGAATTCTGCAAAACAGGGAAACACGAGTACCATAACAAAAAAGAATAATCTTTTGTATGCTCTTTAGACATGAATCTTATTTTAATCATTGATTGCCTTTTTTAAATATCTTGCAAAATTTCTTGCGCTTCCTTGGCTTCCCAATAAATGCCCAAAAGGGGCATAGATGGCAGTAAGTACTCCAAAAGGATGCTCAAAACATGAAAATAGCAGATGGAAAACTAAAAATATGAGTTAATCGTAATTCTCAGTAATTATTGCACATCCTTTTTCACAATGTGGGATATAGCAAGGAGACTCTGAAATGCATATTATTGAGGGAAATATTATCGATGTGATAAATGAAGAAATATATCCTGGGGTAGTACATTTTAATGATAAAATATACAAGATAGTGCAAAACGATAAGAGTTACGATAAATATATTGTTCCTGGTTATATTGATGCGCATATCCATATAGAAAGCACTATGCTTCCCCCAAGCTCATTCTCATGGGTCGTTGCCCCCCATGGCACAGTTGCTGTTATCACAGACCCGCATGAAATAGCAAACGTGATGGGAACGTCTGGTGTAGAATATATGGTAGAAGATGCAAAAAACGCCCTAATTAACATTTATTTTACTGCTCCATCCTGCGTTCCAGCAACGCGTTTTGAGACTTCCGGCGCCACCCTGGATGCAAAGAGCATCTCAGAACTTATGAAAAGAAAAGAGTTCGTGGCCTTAGGCGAGATGATGAACTATCCGGGGGTTGTAAACGACGACACCGAATGCCTTGAGAAGATAGCATGCGCTAAAAAAAATGGCAAGCCGGTAGACGGGCACTGCCCAGGCGTTACTGGGAACATGCTGCGCGCATATGTAAATGCAGGAATATCAACAGACCATGAATCAACGACGCTTGAAGAGGCCATGGAAAAATCATCTATAGGCATGAAGATCCTTGTAAGGGAGGGTTCTAGCGCACATAATCTTGAAGCACTTGCCGGCCTAAAAGACGCTTTTGCATTTTGCACGGACGATAAGCATGTTTTTGACCTGCTTTCTGCAGGCCATATGGATGCGATTCTTGCAAAAGCCGTGTCGTTTGGCATTGACCCGCTTCGCGCCCTGAAAATGGCAACTTTTAATCCGGCATCACACTATAACATAGAGGGGGGCGCTATTAAAGAAAACGCGCCTGCAACGATGCTTGTGCTAAAAGACCTATCCTCTTTTATGCCAGAACGAGTATACATCCGCGGAAATATCGTGGCAAAGGACGGTGTAGCCCTCCAAATACCTAAAAAGCGGCCACAGCCGCTTACCCGCATGTCGGCTTCTTCCATATCCGCAAGCGATATCAAGGTGCGCGGAAAAGATGCATCACATATCATAGGCGCCCATAATAGCGAGCTTTTGACAGATCACCTAACAACTGCTTCAGAAGGTGGCAAATACCAAAAAATAGTCGTTGTTAACAGGTATGGGGGAGGACACGTGGCTGCAGGCCACATTAAGGGTATGAATATGAAGAATTGTGCTATTGCACAGACCATAGCACATGATTCCCACAACATTATTGCAACGGGTTCAAGTGACGAATTGATAGTTAGTGCAATAAATGAAGTGATAAAATTAGGCGGAGGAATTGTTGCGTGCTCCCCTAATAAAAGAAAGATTGTGCCCCTGGACATAGCCGGCCTCATGAGCACAAAAGACCCTGCTGTGGTTTCACAAGAGATGGAAGACCTTATGATATTTATTAAAAGACACGGCACAAAGATGCAAAATATCGTAACGACGCTTTCATTTATGGCGCTTCTTGTAATACCCCATCTAAAGATCTCTGATCTGGGGCTTTTTGATGTAGATAGCTTCTCTTTTATAGGATAAATAATATATATTATATCCCACCATATGATGTGGGGGTCGGCACGTGCATTCTTTTCTTAATAATCTTGGAATAAAAAAGGAAAATTTAGGCGGTTGTTATGGTATAGACAACTGGGTGGGATATGGAGAGACCATTATATCTATTAATCCTGCAACAGGTGAACCTATTGCAAAAATAAGGCTAATTGATGAGGGAGAATATAACAACATAACCAAGAGCGCATGCTCTACTTTTAAGAAATGGCGCGAGCTTCCTGCACCAAAGCGAGGAGAAATAGTGCGTCAGATAGGAAATGCTCTTCGCAAGAAAAAAGAGGACCTTTCCAAGCTAGTATCACTTGAAACAGGAAAAATATACACAGAGGGGCAAGGCGAGGTCCAAGAAGCTATTGACATCTCTGATTTTGCTTGTGGTCTTTCCCGCCAACTCTATGGAAATACCATGCCAAGCGAGCGCCAATCACACCGGCTATATGAACAGTGGCATCCCTTAGGCAGCGTGGGAATAATTACGGCCTTCAACTTTCCTGTTGCAGTATGGGGATGGAATGCTCTAATAGCATCGGTATGTGGTGATACCACAATATGGAAACCCTCCTCGAAAGTGCCCCTTTGCGCCATAGCAGTGCAGCATATAGTAAATGGCGTGCTTGCTGACAATGGATGGGAAACCGGGGTCTTTTGCCTTGCTTGCGGAGATGGAAAAACTGTGGGAAGTTGGATATCTAAAGACCCGCGCATACCGCTTGTTTCGGCAACTGGATCTGTTTCTATGGGCAAGAAAGTAGCAGAGAATGTTGCCAAGCGTTTGGGAAAAACCATCCTTGAGCTTGGGGGAAACAATGCAGTTATTGTAAGCGAACATGCAAATATGGACCTGACACTCCCCGCCATACTCTTTGGCGCCATTGGGACGGCAGGCCAAAGATGCACATCTTTACGAAGGGTGCTGGTGCATTCATCCCGCAAAGATGACCTCATAACGCGCCTCATAAAAGCATATTCATCAGTAGAGATAGGAGATCCACTTGACCCGGATGTTCGTATGGGCCCACTAATTGACGGTCGCGCAGTATCTGATATGATGATGGCGCTAGCCTCAGTTGAGGAACAGGGAGGTGCCATCATCTATGGAGGCAAGAGGCTGCGCGGAAATTTTGTAGAACCAGCAATAGTAGAGGTACCGGGAAATGTCCCAATCGTTTCCAAGGAGACTTTCGCACCCATTCTTTACATTATAGAGTACAGCGATTTTGATGAAGCAGTGCAACTCCAAAACGAGGTGCCTCAGGGGCTTTCAAGCGCAGCATTCACAACTAACTTAACAGAAGCAGAATATTTCCTATCATGCAGTGGATCGGACTGCGGGATAGCAAACATCAATGTTAGCACCAGCGGTGCTGAGATAGGCGGGGCGTTTGGCGGAGAAAAAGAAACAGGAGGGGGCAGGGAAGCTGGTTCTGATGCCTGGAAAGCCTATATGCGGCGCCAGACCGTGACTATTAATTGGGGGAACAAAATGCCTCTCTCACAAGGGATCGACTTTTCTAAATAGGAAAATACTGTCCTTTTTCACCTTCGTCTTCTCCCATACCTCCACAATTCCCATAAGAGATGCCATTAGAAAGAAAATGGCTGGCCAGGTGCCATGTATAAGCCACCACACAAGATACCCCGATATGACAACAAGTGCTACAACCAAGGGAATAGCAACATATAATGGAAGATATAATACTTTAATTTCTAACGAATGTATACGCATATTTCCCTCTTGTTAGGTCAACTTATTAAGTTTATTGTGGGTAGAAACGATAAGTTAAAAGAGCGAATGAAATAAAATCATTCTGGTTCAAGGTCCAGCAATAATATAAGGAGTGCTAGTATAACTGCAACTAGTGCCAAGATCCCCCTATCGTAGACATAGAGGATAAGGGCCGCAATAATAAACAGTATGGTGGATCTCGAGCCTACCTTCATGCCTGTATAAACCCACATACATTAAAAAAAGTATTGGTGGGTAAAGCAATAGAAAAAATTTTAAATGGAAGAAATGTTCTAAACTACTAAATAGCAATGTCAGGGTGGCCCAGCCTGGTACGGCGCCGGCCTGCTAAGCCGGTTCTTGAAAGAGATCCGGGGTTCAAATCCCCGCCCTGACGCCAAATCTATTCTTGTTATGTTGCCCATACATTATTTGATGGATTTACGCATTTTTCCCCATATATTACGAAACCAAACACTTCATCCAATACTTAGTTTGCAGTGGAAACGAAGGGGTATGAAATGATACTCTTCATTCCAATGAGCAGCTTCTTTTCCATGACATTATATGATATATTTATGCATAAAATGCCATATCCAATTCGTGCCGTGAAAAACAAGGGATTAAATATAAATAATACCCTATAAAACTAAATCTATGGAACATGAAAAATTATTTATGGGGTGTGTTGCAGGCGGTATTATTTTAGGAATAATACCCTTTGGTTTTGAGTACAAGGCAATTGCCGTAGGTGTAGCAATAGGTTTGATTTTCTTTATGCAGATGAGAAATTATATTGACTGAAAAATTCTCCGATAGGTTGCCTATCTATCTGGAGGTCTTTTTCTTAGATATTTATTAAGCTCGCATCGCAGGTAGCTACGAGAAAACATCTCAAGCCCAAACTGGCTGTTTTGGGCCTCAAGTGGTGCCTCGAAACGAATAGAGTCTTTGTCAATTATATGTATACTGCCACCTTTTCCAATAGCAATGTTTAGTGGCCATTTCCCCATAAAGATACCATATCCAATTCCCCTTGACCGGAGTTCTTCTAATGTCGTATCAATTAATATGTTATTAGTAAGCGGAGTTATTATTACTATTCCCTTAGTGATACTGCTAGTTGGGTCAACGCAGCTTAAAAACTGCTCCAATTGCTCTTTACACTGTGCATTATAATCTATGTGCGTAAGATACTGTGCTTCTTTTGTTTCAATATATAACGAAAGGCAGGAAATGATGCTCGTTGTTTCTAGAAATTCTTCATCAGATGCTCTTTTACAAATGCAAGAGCGCTGAAATATCTTCTTCACATTCTCGGGCTCACGTATTAAAGTTACCAAGTAAATTACTCCCATCGCTTTTTGTTGTAGTAGGTTTTCTTGTAGGCAACGATAAAAGATCGGCCGTCAATATCTTCGTTTGCTACCACATAATCCATTGTAAACGAGTCTTCCTCTTCGCCCCGAACTGTTAGAACACTGTCTTTTGATTCTACAATAGGAAATCCGTTTTTATGAAAATATTCCCTCAATAATGGCTCTTTATCAGCTGGCACTCTAAGCGCCACCGTACCTGTGCATGAGGAATAAAGCTCCTCAATGTCTTTTGTGTTTGCCAATAGGCGCCATGTCATGTCGCAACTTTCGCCTAACATCAAAACAAATCATGTTTGATAAATAAAAATCTAATGCGATAGAAGGCATTTGTTATATCTGCCGGTCTTGATCCTTTCATTATTTATGATAAGAAATAATAACTTTCTAGCTTAGCTGCCCCTACACAAACTCGCACAAAAAGCCACAGCTAACGTTTTTAAATTAACTGGGCGCTTTCTAACTGGCCTAACTTCCTCCTCGTTCTCAATTATCGTTGCAAGAAGATACCAATTTGAGAACACAATACGCCCCCCTAAATAATCCTTTGTCAAAGAATATCCTGGTGTTCCAAATCCAATGTTTTTTACCATTGCCCCAGCAAGAATAAATGAGAATTCTCCAAGATATGTCTTGTAAGGTTCGCTGAAATATTCTTTCTCATCTGTCTTTTTGCCTATCTGAAGAAAATCATAACGATTGTCCTTGCCCAACGGCGCCTTGTAGATGTTTGCATCATCTACCCATATGTCATAAACGGCGCCCGTGTGATTCTGCATTCCTAAAAGCCACCCCCATGCATCCTCTAGTGCGTTGCCGTAACGTGTGCCAGCAGATATTTTGTACGCCATCCAAAGCCCCATCATTGTCATTGTCACGTAATGGACCGACCTATCCCATCTGGTCGGAATCCTAAGGGCATATCCGTCATGCCAGGACCCATCCATTAACTGCATGTCATACAGCGCGTCTGCAAGCTTTATGCAGTATCCATAATAGGGGTCTTTTGCAACGCCATAATAAGTTAGTGCACCTATTCCAAGGCCCACGATTCCCAAATCATTAGGGCTTGTCCAATAGTATGAAGTGAGGGATGATGTATTAAAACCCCCGTTGTGCTGGTTCAAACAACGGGTATCGTTGCATTCTGCAGGATATGTTTTCTCCCATCTGTCCATCTCCATTATTAGAAAATCACCGCATCTAATTGCGGCCTCTGCATAAGTGGTGTTGCCTGTATACCAATATGCTGCAGAAAGCACCCATGCACCAAGTCCTGTAATAAGCTTGGAATTTACATTTTCCTTATCCAAATACCTCTTTACCTCGCCATTCTTATCTGTCCTTAGAAGGATTGCATCAGCGCATTGCAAGGCCTTTTGCTGTACAGAATAACTAGGCTCATTCATGTCCAGATACATTAAGAAAATAAACCTATAACAAATGTTTATCCCGTCCTCCTCAGCTACAGGATCCCATATAGATAGTGTGCGCTCATAAATGGATGTTGCCTCTGTAGTTGATGCCACAACAGGGGGGCAGAAACCAACTATCAACATTGCCAAAAGAAAAGTCGTTACGTATCGGCGCATTGCAAATAATTACAAGAGAATAATATAAAACTATTTAGCATATGAAACGAATCATCAAAAACTATATTCTAGGAATCCCAAATTATCGAAAAAATTGGCAAGGGAAAAAAGGATGTATACGCCGGCAAAATAACCGCAATAATACTTTATAATACATAATTTTCTCTAAAACCCTTAGTAAATATCGTAAGATTTATAAATAAGATATTTTCTACATCTATAATGCGATGCTGATATGAACCCATCCATAAAAGGATTAAATAATCGTTGGCATCAAAAAATGGCAGAAAAATTTAAAAAGCATACGCTTAGATGTGATGCTAATTCAATTTAAAGATTGGAGGACTAACCAATGGCAAAAGAAAAACCACACTTAAATGTAGCATTTATTGGTCACGTTGACCACGGAAAGTCTACAACTGTCGGACAGTTGCTGGTCCAACATGGTGACATTAGGGAAAATATAATCAAAAAGTTCGAGGATATGGGCGAGAAAGGTAAGACCTTTAAATTCGCATGGGTAATGGACAACCTCAAAGAAGAGCGTGAGCGGGGCGTGACAATCGACTTGGCTCATAAGAAGTTCGAGACAGATTCAAAGTACATCACGATCGTGGACTGTCCAGGACACCGTGACTTCGTCAAGAATATGATCACTGGCGCCTCACAAGCTGATGCAGCCGTTCTTGTCGTTGACGCAAAAGACGGTGTAATGCCGCAGACGAAGGAACACGTCTTCTTGGCCAGAACGCTTGGTATCAAGCAACTCGCAGTTGCTGTAAACAAAATGGATGTAGTTGGCTACAAAGAAGAGAGGTATAACGAGATAAAGGATTCTGTTTCAAAATTAATACGTGTTGTAGGCTTCAAGCCCGATGAGACACTATTTATTCCTATCTCCGCATTCGAAGGGGACAATGTAACTAAATCTTCAGATAATCTATCCTGGTATAAGGGCAAGACTCTTCTTGATACCATAGACTCTTTCAAAGAGCCTTCAAAACCAGTTAACAAGCCCCTTAGGCTTCCGGTGCAGGATGTATTTACTATAACCGGCGTAGGGACCGTCCCTGTTGGCAGAGTGGAAACAGGCATAATGAAAATAGGGGACAAAGTGATTTTTGAACCCGCATCAAACATCCTTGGTAAACCAGTAACTGGTGAAGTAAAGACTGTTGAGATGCATCATGTTACCTTAAAGCAAGCAGAGCCTGGGGACAACATAGGATTTAACGTACGAGGCGTCGGAAAGAAGGACATCAGGAGAGGCGATGTTTTAGGACACGTTTCCAAACCACCAACGGTCGTAACACCAAAGGACACATTCAGGGCGCAGATAGCCGTTCTCACCCACCCAACAGCCATCACCGCAGGATACACCCCGGTGTTCCATGCATATACTGCACAAGTAGCCTGCACATTCGAGGCACTTGTCGCAAAACTCGATAAGAAAACAGGCGGTATAGCTGAAGAGAATCCAAAATTCTTGAAGTCTGGCGACGCCGCAATCGTTGAGATAAGGCCAACAAAGCCAATGGTGATTGAGAACTACAAGGAACTCCCAGAAATGGGTCGATTTGCTATACGTGATATGGGTACAACAGTTGCTGCAGGTATGTGCATCGCTATTCACAAGGGTGGCAAGTACTAAATAAGTAGTATTTAGCCCTGGAGATGATAGCGTTGCAACGAGCACGTATTAGGCTTGCCAGCACCCATCCTGTAAAACTTGATGATGTTTGTGAACAAGTAAAGAAGATTGCTGAAAGAACCGGCGTTAATATTTCCGGTCCTATCCCTCTTCCTACAAAAAAACTCAAAGTGCCAGTACGAAAATCACCAGATGGTGAAGGTACGGCAACATGGGACCGATGGGAAATGAGGATTCACAAACGACTCATGGAAGTTGATGCAGAAGAGCGCGCAATGAAGCAGGTCATGAGAGTAAGAGTACCCGATGGCGTCAGCATAGAAATAGAATTGATCTCTTAAACGTAATCAATCTCTATTATTTTTCCTTCTTTTTTTAATATTAATTCTATCGCACTAAACATCACTATTTCTAATAAATGACTTTACCTTGGAAATGTCCCAGGAGTGATCAAGATCTTGAGAAACCGGTGTTTCAAGTATCAGCGGAATATTGGTTAGTAAAGGGTCGTTTAAAAAACGCTTAAATGCCTCATCTCCTATATAACCCATGCCAATGTGTTCATGTTCGTCCTTGCGGCTGTCAAATGGATGCTTTGAATCATTGAGGTGAATAACTCCTAGATTCTCAATTCCTATTACCTCATCTAGCTTATCGATTGTTGACTCAAGACCTTTTTCAGTGTGAATTGGAAAACCACCGCAAAACGCATGGCATGTGTCAAAGCATATTCCAAGAGACGAAAAATCCTTATCAGAACCCTCAATAATTGCAGCTAATTCTTCGAATGTGCGCCCTATTGTTGTTCCTTTGCCCGTGGTGTTCTCCAAAAGGAGTTTTGTATCCTTGGGAACTAATAATTCATTTAGTCCCTGGGAAATACGCTTTAATCCTTCCTCCCTTTCAAAACCCCCTGTATGGGCGCCCGGATGAAAAACAAAATACTCTATGCCCAGCATGTGCGCAACATTAAGCTCTTCTTGAAGCGCTTTTAAAGATTTATAGAATATATCATCGTTCTTTGTGCCCAAATTTACAAGGTACATTGAATGTACAACGTATGGGGCCTGATCAAATTTTTTGCGCTGCATCCTAAAACTAGATGCCTCTTCGCTAGAAGGGGGGGAAACCTTCCATATGCGCGGGGATGAGACAAATATCTGGCCAGTATTTCCGCCTATGTCTTGCTGTCTGTAAATAGCATTGCTAACTCCTCCAGCAATTGAAACATGGGCACCTATCCTACGCATGGATTATTCCTCGTTGGGTGAATTTATCATATTTTTTAGGACCTTGTCATAATAATAAATTAAAATCTTGTTAAGCTGCTTATAATCAGATTCGCTTGTAAAACATAGTGTCATGTCTGGACTGTAAACACTAAAATATAATCGAGTAAGCAGTTCTAGGAGTTCAATATCTTCCAATTTTCTCCATTCCCTGCTGTTATAAAGATCGCATATATTTATCATAGGTATTGTTAGGTCGTTTTTCGTCCATCCGGTGCATTCGTTGTAATCAAAGGCCAAATGAGTATTTACATACAATCGCTCAAATAGCAGAGCAACCTCAACAAGTTTGTCATCCTCATCCTTTTGATAACGATGCCCCCACTCAGACTTGCATACGGATGTTAAAAATTCCAAAGCATGTTCATCGTTGATAATGCCATTTATAATGAGGCATATTTCATTTGATTTAAATTTCCTGCGTTTGGATTTAATATCTTTACTCATAAACAGTCTATAAAACTGCCTCTATTATAAATTTTTTCACGAAACCAGATGCAGACAAAATTATTACAAATAGGCACAACACATTAATAAACGCATATTGCAAAAAAAATATGTGATATGATGGGATCAATAAAACACAAGATAATTGTTCTTAGTGGCAAAGGTGGGCTTGGAAAAACCACCATAGCTACAAATTTAGCATATGAACTCTCAACGCAAGGTTTTAAAGTTGGGTTGCTTGATGCTGACCTATATAGTGAAGCAGTTGTCCATATGCTTGGAATAAATGACTTGCAGCCGGAAATAAAAGACAAAAAGCTTATCCCAGTGCAGCTTACGCCATCACTAAAGATTATGTCAATAGGGTTACTCGTAGAGGAAGACGGAGCCCCATTAATCGTTAAAAACGCAGCACAGAAGAAGGCTGTTGAGCAATACGTCACGAACATAACTTGGGGGGACTTGGACTTCTTGATAATAGATCCTCCAAGCGGCATGGGGGAAGGGGCCTTAGATGCCATTGATGCCACATCCCAAAAAGCTGCACTTTTCGTCACGACCCCGCAAAAGATAGCACTCAAAGACACTAAAAAGATTATTTCATTTGCCCGTGAAAAAGGGTTAATGCTCATCGGACTAGTAGAAAATATGGGAAGTTATTCCTGCAGTAAATGCGGCGAGGAACAAAATATATTCGGTAATGAAGACCCTAAATACATTGCTATGGAAATGGGGCTGCCATTTCTTGGAAGCATCCCGCTATCGCACCACATAGTTGTTGCATGTGACAAAGGGATGCCCATATGCGAGACCAGCTCAGATTTACCAGAAACACATGATTTTAAGGAAATAGTGAATTTTATAAGGATCTTCCTAGAAGGGAAGTGAACTAAACATATGCATCATAATAAATTTAAAGCCCAATACACTAAATCTACCTATGCCAACTGCCACCGTGCTAGAAAAATATGCAACATGCCTGATATGTGCTGATAAATCTGTATTTACTGGCATTTCCAAATCAAAGTGTGCCATTTGTAAAGGGCGTTTATTTTGTGGACAGTTCCCTTGTCCAATATTATCGTCCCTAACTGTAGAGTACATGTCGCAGCGCGATATAAAAACATCAATAGAAGGGACTGCATATGATATTGTTGCTGGTTGGGAACAGTTCCCAAACGAACCATTGGGTCTTGTTGTAACAGATAATGAAAAGGCGCCCTCAGAGAAGGATGCTGCCACTCGAGAGATTCTAATAAGAAAACTGCAAACAACATACTGCCCGTTTACAAATGAACCAATTTCAAGCAAAAACATTGATATTATGCACGATGTCGTAATTTCCAGCACCCCCGTACAAATAGAAGTCGAACTCGATACCTTGCCCATGCAATCGGTGGAATTTAGTGGCGTGGAAGAGCCAATAAGCAACAAATGCATACTTGATAAGATTGAAGTTATTGGGAATCCTACGGTGCCAGCTTACATCAAAGATATAGTTAACTCTGATATGGGAACAGAACAATGCATCGCTACTGCATTCTCAAAAGGGGCGGACCCGGATTATATTACAAAACTTTTTTCGTGCGGATATCTTGGAATGTCCAGTAAATTTCTGCCAACACGATGGGCCAAGACAACTATGTATAATACATGTTCCAATCTGCTAATAAAAGATATAAAGCGCATGCCAGTTTTAGAAGAACCATGTGTTTATTACAATGAGTGCTATGGCAACCCATATGCAATAGTTTTTTTGCCACGCTCATGGGAGTTCGAACTTATAGAGGTCTGGCAACCCAGCACCCTGTGGGCCTTTGGGGAAACTGAACCAATAGTTGTGCATGAACACGAAACGTATAATGGAATCTCTGATCAGGCCATGAGGGGGGGCGGTTCTTATTATGCGAGCCGACTTGGTGTGGCCGAACTGCTAACTAAAATAAATAATCAAGCCGCAACTATCGTTATGAGGGGATCTAGCGCTTGCACTTCTGTGCCATTTGGCTCTGGTGAGATACGAACAGGTGTTGCAGAAGCGAAGTTATACAAGTGGTACGAGTCGCCTGAAGCGGCAGTAGATGCGGCATGCGCTCTTGTGGGTGCCCCTGAAAAGAAGATACGCTCATTGTCTACTATCATGGCCCAAGACACGCTAACACGATGGTTTTAGCGTTTAGTTAAAATGCGTTTCTCCCTTTTTTATCTCCAGAAGAAGCTACTAAACCAGGGATTCGCCTGCAACTTCGTGATAGAAAGTAAAATTTTTTAGAAGATTTTTTTGTCTCTTTTTCATTTTTTATGAAAATAGTTTAGGGAAAAATTAATTTACTTCCAAATTGATTTTTATATAGATTTAATCAAATTTCACTTTAACGCCCGAATGAACTGTTAAACGAATAGAAAATTCGTTTAACAGTGGTTAGGCAAAATTTGAAAAAACAAACACTTTTAAATAATGATAATTATGGCAATTTTATGAAAGCGGAATTCTTTTTACAACAGATTAAAAATGAGTTTCCACAAGTAGAGTGGAAAAAATATCGTATACTTACACATGGTTGGGATCATGTAGTTATTGTTTTTGATGAAAAACTCATTTTTCGCTTCCCAAAAGATAAGGAGTATAAAGAAGAATTCAAAAATGAAATACAACTACTTAGTTATCTGAAAAAAAGAATAAAAGTTGGTATCCCAGAATATACTTATGTATCTAAAGATAAATCACTTGCTGGATATGAAATGTCGAATGGTCGAGAGCTTAAATCTTCTCACTTCAAACGTTTTACAGGCTCGGAAAAAGAACTGTTTGCTAAACAAATGGCTGATTTTCTTACAAATCTACATGCAACACCAAACTCAGCCATTTCAAAATTCAATATAAGTGTCAATAATCCAAAAAAAGACTATAACGAACTAGTTAGCAATACAGAGAAATTTCTTTTCCCTCGCATCAATAAAAAAGAAGTTTCGGTAATTGAAAAATATTTAGATGAATTAAAAGTCACTCTCGATCATAGCAACTATCCAAATGTGCTAACACATAATGATTTAACTTGGGAGCATATTCTTTGGAATAAAGATAATAATAAAGTAAATATTATTGATTTTAGCGACCGCACATTTGGAGATCCAGCAATTGATTTCGCAGGTTTATGGGAGTATGGACAAATATTCGTCAATAGAGTTTATGGCTTGTATAAAGGCAAAAAAGATGACCAACTTTTACATAGATCACAATTGTATTTCAAAAGAATCCCGCTTTTTATAATGAAAGATGCTCTTGATGGTTATCCATGTACTTTTAAAGAGGGATATGAAATGTTTAAGAAAAGGTATAAAATTGCTAAAATTTAATAGGGATGTATTTATTTTTTCAAACTCAAGGGGGCGTTGCACTTCACTCTCCCATATTTTGCTCCACTGCGTTCCGCAAAACATTGCATATACTGAAACGTTATATGAAATTCAGGATTCCGCCTTTAAAGGCAATAAAATTTATAAAATTACATAATTAAGTTAATAATATGGTCTACAAACATACGCAAATTGGATATCTAATAATTATCGCATTAATTATTCCATTATTGATATTATTTTTTGTTATGACCATTGCTGAATTTATCAAAATTTTACCAATTACATTTTCCATTTTATTAATAGCTTTGGCATTATTTCACTCATTAACAGTAGAAATAGATAAAACAAGACTTGTTATTAAGTTTGGTTTGGGAGTTATAAATAAAAAATTTATTTTAAAAGATATTGAATCGTGCCATGCTGTGAAAAATTCTTGGTATTATGGTTGGGGAATTAGGAGAACCCCTCATGGTTGGTTGTATAATATTTCTGGTTTATCAGCCGTTGAGATACAGATGAAAAATGGTAAAAAATATAGAATAGGCACGGATGAACCTAAAAGCTTGGAACACGCAATTACACAAACAATTAAACAAACCTAACAAACAACGGAACCCTTAACTCAAGCCACGTTGCACCCTATCTGGGTTTGGCCTTCAAAACATTCTGCTTCGCCTAACGCCGCATGACCAAAAAACGTTATATAACCTTCTGCCAAGACCTAATCGATAGGGGGGCTTAAACATGGATGGAACCATTCGAAATAATATTACCCAAGGGTTACGTGTTGCAATCGTGTTAAAAAGGGATCAAAAAACCGGAAAGCTTACAACAGGTGTTGTTCAAAACATACTAACGAAGTCCAAAACACATCCTCATGGAATTAAAGTTCGCCTTAAAAGCGGCGAAATCGGCAGAGTAAAAGAAATTTTATGTGATACCACGTCTTAAAAGAAAATCACGACTTCAAAACACGTTCTTTTCTGTTTATGTTGTAAAGCCCAACTCTAAATAATAATGGCGTCAATATAATTGTAAATAGCGACACCAGAACTATTGTTGAAAAAATATCCTTCCCTATAATGCCGCTTGAATATCCATAAGTAACAATAGCAAGCTCAAGTGACCCCCTTCCGCACATGCCAAGACCTATTAGCAATGATTTATCGGCAGAAAAGCGTGTGAGACGAGCCCCAACTCCACATCCTACTATCTTGCCAGCAAATGCCGCTAAAGCAACAGCTATTATGAAAAACCAGCTAATCTCGCTGACTGGATTAAGTTTCAGCCCCACAGAGATAAAGAAAAGCGGCATAAATATGGATTTAAGATACACCTCCAGGTGATCTATATTCTCGTTTAGGCATATCTGCACATTTAACATGGGGTCTTTTCGCTCGCGTATCCTTCCGATTATCAGTCCCGCCATATAAGCGCCAATCACCTCATGAAGACCAACCAACTTTGCAAATATGGCAAAGGAGAACGCCAGTATGAACATTATAGTTAACATCTGGTAATCATTTCTAAAATACTTGAGACGAAGCAGCTTGAATATATCCTTAACGATTACCTTTTCTGAGATATAAAATATTACAACCAAAAATGCTACTATCTTTACGGTTATTATTGCAACCTCGGCAACGCTTGGAAGCGTTGTTGAGGTTATTGATGAAAGCAGGCCTATGAGATATATTGCAATTATATCATCTGCCAGTGCAGCAGCAATGATAATTGGCCCTGTTCCATGGGTATTTTCCCTTATCACGATCCCAGAAACAACTTCTATTGAAGTGTTAGAAAGCAAAATCCCCAAAAAAAGTGATTGTGCCATGCCAAAACCAAAAGAATAGCATACAGCAAATCCCAATGTAAAACTCACTACTACCCCTAGCACCCCAATAACAGATGCCGATACCTTATGTCGTTTCATATCAGAGAATTTACTTGTCAGGCCGACATATAACATCATCATTAATAGCCCCAGCTCTGCAAGCGCATCAAACTCTGTTGATGGAGAAACCATACCTAAAATAAACGGGCCTAGGCAGATGCCCGTCATAATTTCAGCTACAACAGGGGACACGTTATATTTGCCTATAATCCCCCCTGCCACTTTGGCAACTAAAAGAAGAAGTACAACATCTGTTAATTCTATCATTTGCACTCTACCTTTTGTAACGATCTGTTGATACAAAGAGCTTTATTTGCAACACCAAGCGCATCTTTTCCAACTAGATAAATACAAGGTTCTATTCCAAATGCACCTTTATCAATCATATAATCACATGTTGCAGATATATTGCCCAATATTAAAGTAGCACCTTCTCTTTCTAATAATTTTGCCTCATATCCCTGTCTCTCGCATGCAGATACTATTTTTTCAGAATAACGAATATTCATAAGCGAACATATCTCGTGCTGTATTGAATTAATGTTTAGCAGCAGATTTGTTGTATGTTTTGAAGCATTGAACTCTGGTGCTGTAGGGCTCCTCAAGTGCCCCCTCACAACAAGAAGCCTTCCTGGAATCGATGCAACGTCAAATGGACCTTTTGGATCTCGTGCTGACATGGCAAAGTTGGTACGAACTTCTGGTATGAGCGAGGTAATATTTTCCTTAATAAGCAGGTCGACGGCCTGCTCTAATATATGAAGCACCGCATTACGGGGATTGTATGTGGAATGCAGATTCATACAAGCATGGCAATTAATGTCGCCTGTCGTCTCCTGATGCAATGCACAAAGTTTTGCAGTTTCACGAAGTGAGAGACAAAATGTGCATAGCGTCCTTGTCGCTTCTCCAGGAGACTCCAACACATCGGAAAGCTCCCGCGATATTCTGTCTATCTCGTCCTGAATATAACTATCGGTCAGCTTCTTTGTTCCGGATAAGTAATTGGATATCATTGCCTGGGTAACACCTAAAAGCTCTGCAGTGCGCTTTTGTGAATACCCGCGCTCGTTGACAAGTATTTTTGCCACCGTCTGGCGCACGACAGGTAATATCTTTTCCCCAATTAAGATACAAGGAGGCTTAATATACGTCACCAATCATCTTTTCGTTATATATCATTCTTAACTGCTCACTTTTTATAGCTATTTATCTATGTCGCCTAGAACTGCATTTTAGATCCCATACGCTCTATGATAAAGAAACTTGCAGCAGATACCACCATCAGCACTACCCCCATGGCTGCGGCCGACCCGAATCTATACCCCCCGATATAACGGTAAATGTAGATAGGTATAGTTGTATAGCGTCCGCCATATAGCATGAATGATGCAGCAAGTTCACCAAGGGATATTGCAAATGAGAATACAGCTGCAGCTATAATGCCTCCTTTAAGCAATGGCAGCTCAATTGAGACAAACGCATGCAAATTCGAAGCGCCAAGGCCTCGCGCCGCGTCTATTAGTCCTTCATCTATCTTTGCAAGCGAGGCTGAGATAGCACGTACGGAGAAAGGAAAGGAAATGATCGTGTGTATTATAACTATCGCCCAAAATGACACATCAAGCGAAATACGATTTTCCAACACAATGTAACCAAGAGACAATGTAATGGTAGATATGCACAAGGGCACCATTGTAGCTACGCCAATTATGCTTTTTCCCCTAATATTTCCTTTAAGCATATACGCAACCCACATGCCAAAAGCGACAGATGCTACCATGGCCAAGAGCGCAAATATAAAAGATGTAAATATAGCCTCAAGAGGTGATGCGCCAAGGAAGCTCTTGCCTCCGCCAGCTATTATCTCTTTAAACCAATGAAGGGTCAGATGCGTCTGCCCAAGTACTGTACGCTGCAGCGATGCGTAACACACACCAAGCATTGGCCCAAAAAGAAATGCCCCTATCATGACGGCGTATGCAACAACACCCATCTTGGCCGCGGGTGAAAGAGAGGATATGGACAATAACACCTTTCGTCCCTGCCCCCCTTTCTCAATATGTATGCGCATGTATATCCAAACGACCACTGACAAAAATACAAGCTGCAGTAATGCCAAAGCGCTAGAGAGGCCGTATGTCCCATAGAAAAGGGCTAAATTGTAGATAGACACCTCTATTGTTGCATACTGCGGGCCCCCCAAAGCCAGGACTATGGCAAATGATGTGAAAGAGTATATAAAAGTGAGGAGCATGCAAGAAAGGATGCCCTGACGGATAAATGGCAGCTCTATATCCTTTAATATTCTAAATCTAGAAGCTCCAACGTTTCTGGCCGCCTCTATCATCGAGTCGTCAATCTGGGTCCAGACCGAAGATACCAGCCTAAACACCAAGGGAATATTGTAAAAGGCATGCGCAAGCACTATTGCCCTCCAGCTATACAAAATCCGTAAGGGGGGTGCATCCAAGTTAAAAATGTCCATAAGCGTGCTGTTGACCACCCCTGTGTTTCCAAAAAATATTATGAAACCCAACACCACTAGCACCGAAGGCAGGACAAACGGCACAGTTGATATTGCCATAAGCTGGGCTTTCCACTTAAAATCATAATTTGAAAATATGAACGCCCCTGGAAGCCCCAGGAGAAGCGTCACTGCCGAAGACAGCAATGCCTGTTCAAATGTGAAGATTATAGCCTTCTTATAATAGCTGTCTGTGAGTATATAGCTAAAGAACGAGAAATGATATCCTTTTTCCCCTGCTATCCCTGAAAACAGTACTAATAACAACGGAAGCACGATTACTGCCAAAAAAACTGCCACAAGCAATCCTATCGACAGCAATCGCCACCGTCTTTCCATTCTCATCCCCCTATAGCTGAAAGCCACAGTCTTATCCATTCGTCTAGTGAAGATTCTAGCTGTGTGCGGTCCAGTGGGAGGATGTTATCGGTAGTTTCAACTATGCTAAAGGAGCCTGGCAGCTGGACACCCGGATTTACAGGCATCATGAACTGCGTGAGCGGAAGCTCCCTCTGGAACTCTTCGCTAATCATGAAGTCGATGAACTTTCTTGCAAGATCGCTATGTGCTGCACCATTCACGATGCCGGCCCCTTCGATCTGAAGAAATCCGCCTTCCTCAAAAATTACTCCTTTATACCTATTCGTATCCTCAAACTCCAGATGGTAAGCGGGGCTTGTGGAATAACTCACCACGAGAGGGGCCTCGCCTTCCAGAAACATCCCATAATATGCCGTGCTCCAACTTGGCGCAACTGTAAGCAGGCTTTCTTTAATAGATTCCCAATAAGCAGGGAATTCATCGCCGTATGCTGCCACGGTCCAGAGCAGAAACGAAAGTCCGGGCGATGATGTTCTGGGGTCCTCGACGATAAGCTTGCCTTTCCACTTCTCATCCTTAAGGTCCTCAAAGCTTCTTGGTGGCTCGTCAATAACTTCAGAATCATAGATTATAGACATGAATCCGTAGTCGTATGGAGTAACCCTCCATTCTTCATCCATTATCAAATATGCAGGTATCATGTCATATTCTTTTGGCTTATAACTTTCCAAAATATTGTGTTCTAAGACACGATACATCTGCAAATCGTTTATACCAAGCAAAATATCTGCCTTTGGATCATCCTTTTCCAATATTGCCCTTGATATCATATCCCCGGAACTTCCCATAGAAACGATGTTGACTTTAACGCCATGCTTTTCCTCAAACATAGGTATGACCATTGGGCCTGGGCCCCAATCAGATACAAAACTGTCGTAAGTGTAGATAGTAAGCTCGGAGCTATCATCTCCTGTTATACATCCGCATAGAAGTACAACGCATATTAACGGAATAGCTAACAACTTTTTCATAATATCACCATTACCCATTTATAAAATAAATAATCCATTTATAAATCTTGTGATTAATATGCTATCAAATAGAAAAATATAATTTAAAATAAAGGGCAAATAAGCAAAATATCCACATCCGGGTGTTGTTTCAAATCTTAAGCATTTTAAGAGATGCTAGTAAATACGTGCAAAACTCTTTCATTGATTTACTTACTTTTTTCGAAAAAATATTAACTGCAGATAAAGCGGACTATCGTTTAGCTTAGTCTTTCATTAATGGTTTTTAAGTTATAAAGAATAATTAATTGAAGCACTTGATTTAAGCTATTATCATTTCTTTTTTTTGCACCTTTTGTTGAATCAAGATATTGTTCTAGAAGCCCTAAGGGAATATCAAAAATAGGGACACCTTGGGTCCTTAACAAATGAAACGTGATTAATCTTGTTGTCCTGCTGTTTCCATCTTCAAAAGGATGAATCTGCTGAAACTCATTATGAAAATATGCTACAAAGTCAAGAATTTTTGTTAATGTGTTTTTCTTTACTCTAAACTCATTATATTTTTTTATTAAAATATTTAGTTTAGGTTCTATTTCTTCGACTTTTGCAACTTTAAAATAAGGTTTGCCTTTTATATAAACAGGAAGATCCCTTATTTTTCCTGCAATATCATCTCTATGTTGCATTGCCAAATAATGATAACTAGTTATAGCATTTTTTGTAAGTGGCATGTTGTTTAATGCATCCTGAAGCATTTTTTGCATAGCTTTCTGATAATTTTTTACTTCTTCAATACTTTCAACACTTAAATTTTTAGGAACAATATAATCTCTGAGAAGTTTAATTGTGTCTGGAAGGGTGATGGGGTTTCCTTCAAGAGTTAAACTATGATGAATAAAACTTATTTCAAACTCATCTATGATTTTTCTATAAACTATAGCATTTCTATCTTTTAACCTATTAAATTTTTTCAGTTCTCTTTCAATTTCACTGAAATATTCATTTTCTTTGTGTTTTACAACCAATACTTTATGACTGAAATATGCAACTAAATTTTTTAGAAACGAATTATAAGGTATAATACCTATCAAGGGCTTTCTAGATATGATTATTAATAAGCCATTTTTTGCAAGAATATTTACATACTTTGAATACGTTCTTGGATGAATGTCAAAATCATTTATACCAAAATTCTTCTTTAAAAATCCCTTACTAATAAATGCAGTAATATTCTCATCTAATAGCTCATTATAATTAATTTTGTTTGATACACAAAATTGAATCATCTGATACAAGAGATCATTTTTTTTGTTTCTTATAACTTCAAACCCATGTTCCGACTTAGAAACCTGCTTCATTTCAGCCAGATCTGTCATTAACCTGTAAATGAATTTATAGTCCTTATCCAGCTTTTTAAAATAAGTGGCAACTTCTTTTGGTTGTATGATGCTGCCCTTGGAATACATAAACTCAAAAACATCGTATTTTGTTACCATGTACTACTTATAAGTGTTTTTTATTAATAAATTTTTCTATTTAGCACTAAAAAAAGATAAAATATCACTTTTTAATGCCATATGTAACTTATAGAATTTTTTGATTATCCTACCTCTATCCCTGGAGCGTTCACTTAATTATCCTGTGTATCATCTTAAACTCATCATTATTTGAAAGCTCTATGAAAGAGAATAGTGCTCCTTCCGTGCTTTCGATAATTGCTCCAGCCGTTTTCATGCGCTCAATCGCAATGTCTTTGTTTGAAAGCGTGCGTGATGTTACTGCATCAGCAACTACAAATACGTCGTATCCTTCCTCTAAAGCGTCAAGCACTGTCTTTGAAACGCATATATGGGCCTCAATGCCCACAACTAATAGTTGTCTCTTTCCCAGAGACTTGATCTTTTTCTTGAACGCCTCGTCCTTGAAGCAGGAAAATGCATCTTTCTCAAAATACGAATAAGATACCAAGGAATCCATTATCTCTGGGACTGTTTTGCCTACCCCCTTTGGATGCTGCTCCGTTAGGATTGTTGGAATATCAAGCACAGCGGTCCCATTAGCCAGTTTTACTATATTTTGAACTACCTCTTTTGGGGCGTCCAGTACTGGCATAAAGCGCTCCTGAACATCAATAATCACAAATACACAATCATCTCTTCTTAATTTTTTCACCATCATTTACTCACCATTTACTGTTATTATAATCTCTCTTGTGCGCGGCTTGTTGTCAAGTTCTATGAAAACTATCTGTTGCCACGTTCCAAGAGCCATTCTCCCCTTATTTAACGGGAGGGTAATTGATGGGCCCAAAAGCGATGCACGAATGTGGGAATGCCCATTATCGTCGTGCCACATCTTGTGGTGTTCGTACTCTGCGTTGCGTGGCGCTATGCGCTCTAACGCGGCTTTCATATCTATTACGAGGCCTGGTTCATACTCCATAGTAGTCACGCCTGCAGTAGAACCTATGACAAACACATTTACAATTCCTTCTTTTATACCAGAACGATCTACTTCAAGCCTCACAATATCTGTAACATTAAGTATATCAAGCTCCCCGGTCTTTGATAAAACAACTTTCGTACTATATACGCTCAACTTACCACCAAAAATCTCTCACGCGAAGGGAATAAAAAGTTTTTTAACATGGCGCTTAATGGCATATGAAACGGATGATAAGTTAAAATGCCTAAATAAGGTCTTTCTCGCTTCTGAGTTTTTCTATTACTGCTTGGTAAAGAAAATCAGATTTCGTCTTGTAGTACCCCTTTTTTACGAGTACCTCAATCTGTTTTTCAATTTCAGGAGGAACGCTTGTTCCTAAAGTTCTGTTTACTCTCATACAAACACCAATATATAATAACATATGTTCTATCTTAAATATTTTTTCTAAAAAACAGGGTTATGTTAACATATATTTCCCAATAAATAATAAAATATCATGAAAAAAGAAAAAAGAGAGGTGTGTGAAATGCTCAATATGAAAGCATGTTGTGCATTACTGCACTGTGGCCTGTGTTAGTAAGTTTCGTTATGAAACAAGAAGACAAGCCTTCTAATTTATCCACATAACCTCTTTTTTCGAGTAGTTCGATGTAGGGCCTAAGTTCTTCGGTTGCCATATCTAGTCTTGCTCTTAGTATGCTTGACCCAACAAAGTAGGCAGGTTCTTTCTTATATTGTTCTTCTAACAACATAAGAATTTTTTCTAATCTTATATCTTTTTTCATAGATACACCTAAATATAATATAATATTCATATTATTTAAATTTATTCCATATATAATCCTATAAAATAGAAATATAAGAATAATATTCCTATACTACAAAACATTATACAATATAACACCCAATAAAAATAATAAGTAAAATTATGTGCAATCAAGTGCCTAAGGCCCGAAATCTGCAAGAGTCATCTGCGTTACCTTCTCCTTGAAAACAGATTCAAGCTCTTTTTCGATTATATCAATGCGCTGCGCTATGTATGGATCAATTTTATAATTCCTAATAATGTCCTTGCTAACCTGCAAATACTTCTCAACAGATCCTTTCGATACTGTGAGCACCAAGCGTCCACCATAACATTTGCTGCACTTTCCAGATAGGGGTATACGCCGATATATAGTATTACAGCTAACACAGCGAAAAGTCTGCTTTGAAAAGGAGCGCAAATTCCCTATAATGTCTGGTATGAAATGTGAAACTATGACCCGTTGCGCCGTATCATCTAGATCCACAGCACGTATCTTGCGTGCAAGCTCCAGCTGCGCATCTATTTTTTCTGCCATAGATCCGAGTGTCTTGTATGCCGAGACGCTTGGGCCATCAGCTATATCACGTGTTGGGAGCGTGTAATGCAAATTGTAAAGTGCCTTTTCACTTCCTAAATGGTCAGCAACTGTTGGCAAAGAACACTTTGAGGGGTGGATGTACTGCTGCGTCTGTTCATAAAATGACACTGGATAACGCCTTGAGGTATCTATATTATATGCCTCCTTATCAATTTCCTCGGGGTCTATTCTGGTAGTTAACACAAGAGGGGCATCCATCTTTCCTCCCCTATGCACAGGTAAGTAGTGTCGTGAAAAATTTAACAATGCATCTAACAAAAGAATGATTGCATCCTCATCTCCATCACAATTGCGCCGCTTGGATGCGTGGAAGAATGGATGGGCATAGCCCACCTTTGCGCAAGTGTATCCTATTATGCGCCCTAATACTCCTGCAGATGTGTGTGGAGCAAGCCCTATTACAAGATGCCCTACTAGATCTTCTCGATTTTCTGTATTGTAAAATCGTGGGAGTTTGTATACTCGCTCCAGTAAATCGTCAATAAAAGAACAGCATTTTAAGAGATAATCTGCGCCATTGTCCGAAACTATGATATCTTGCACCTTTAGCTCCACTACCTGTTCTTCACTTGAAAGTGGTTTACCTGCTTCATCAACAGTATACCCCAATTCGCGCATCTTGTTAACTGATGTACTTATCTCCTGAGGGGTAACGTGAGTAACAGGGACATCCGTGGCATCAAATCTCATGGTCCCGTCCTTGAACACATAAACATGATTATGTGCGCGTAGTATCGCCTTTTCTATGGGTTCCGGGAACTTTTCACCAGACATCATGCCAATTACGCCCTTGACCTCTTTTGGCATTGCAATACTTAGGCCCGTGATAGCCTGATTCATCTCAGTCTTGATGTCGATGTTTTGGTAGGAATAATCGGACATATTTCTGCCGCAAGAAGGGCATTGTTCTATCTTGGTGTCAAATATCTTGCTCTTTCCCATATTGCAATGTTTATTGTTGCATGCTGCGAACGGAATTGTTTCTTCGCCGCAAGAGGGACATATAAGCTTCGGTATTATTTTCTTGCATGATGGGCACTGCCTGTTTGACACTTCAACGCGTACATAGTTATTTTCCCTTGCCTTTATAAGTGAACGTGTCTTGCCGCCAGCATGCCCGACAGGTATCAGGCCATGTACTGGAGGAGACATTGTTCGCTCCTTTGCTTTCTCCGGGCGCCCCATTCTCCCGCCGACTGTTATAGGGCATTTTGAGCGCATCATTATTCCCAGTGTCTTGCCGATTGCTTCAATCACTATCTCGCTCTCTGACTTCCCCTCAAGGGATATTAGTGGTATAATATCATCAAATTTCTCTTTGTTGACGCATCTTCTGAAAGTCTCTGATTCTATTGTTATGCCATCTTTTGTTACAATATGCGGCAGACATATTTTTTCAAGCAGTTCCTTTTCCTTGGACAGAGGGAGCAATAGATTTTCGTTCTTTACAACGCCTTTAGAACACCAATCGATCAGTTCTCTAAGCTCCTCTAAATTAACATCTTCCCAATGGTATGTGAACCGAGGGTGTAAAGGTATCCCTAACTCCTCAGATATCTTCAACGCATCCTTCTCACCAATATCAAATGGATTGTCTATGTATCTCTGATACTTTCTTGAGGCATCGGCTTCTTCAAGTTCCTGCACCCACCACTCCTCCACATACCCTGAAGGCACTAGTACGTGGTTATTCTCCAAAAACTCGCCATACCCTATGAGGGCGTCCCCAAGAAACAGTATCTCGTCCACCTTGTCGCATATTTCCTGTGCCTGTTTTGAGGTCTCTACCCTAAGAACGCTGCCGTTTCTTAACTTTACGATCGGGCCCTCTATGGAGTCGACCGGGGCCGTGACGTTGGCCTTACCTGGTCTTTCGGTCTTCATCTGCGTCCCTATGGCAAGAAAAGAGTCCACTAAGTACATAGTTGCAGGATGTATGCCCCATCCTGCAAAACCAGTGTTTCGCGAACGCCCATATCTGATGCGCATCCCCTCTCTAGCCATTGGGTGTGAAAATACGGGTCTGCCGGCAATGATATCCTTTAGATATGTCCAGTTTTCAGAAACGCCCCCAACTTCTGCCTTTTTGGACTTCTTACTAGTGCCTACATCCTTGAGCCAGTCCCATCCAACTATAGATACCTTGGACGTTATCTTTAGAACCTTAGCCGACTTTTGCAATATGCCCTCACAAAGTGCGAGCATTGCCCCTCCACGAAGGCAGTTTGTTTCAATGCGGGGCAGGTCCCTGTGTCCTGTTGCTTCAATGTTATCGGTCTTCTCGCCAGTTATCTCAACCCCAATGTTCTCAAGAGCCATCTTCACGTCCTCGCTAGGTGGTTTATACTGCAGGTGAACGCTCCTGTTATACAACTCGACCTCTTCAATGAAACGTTCTACTTCGTCCTGAGTTACCTTATATGGATCTAGGTGTAGTTTCTGGCGCACGTAATCAGCTATTAGCACCGCCATAGCAGCTGCAGTTCCGCCAGCAGAACGTATTGGGCCAGCAAAGTATATGGCAAGGTACTTTGAATTATCTGAGTTCTCCTTTATCCTTACGCTGGCTATTCCCTCAAGCGGGGCTGACACTATCCCCTCGGTAAGTATTGCTAGAGCTGTGCGTACTGCCTGCTCTGCTGCTTTTTCTATTGGAAGTGAATCAAATTCTCCCTGGCAGATGCGGCCAGCAACCTTAAACGACACCTCCTCACGGGAGATGCCACTGTTGTCAAGTTCTCTAATTAATGCCGCAACGTCGCTTGGCCCTACAAGACTCTCCACTCGGCTTGCCATATCTTTTGCAACAGGGATCTCGACTTCAAACGATGGATCGCGCCCTTTTTTACGTGCATCTCTGGCTACTTTATAAAGGATCTCAGCCTCATGTTCTAGCAAAGAAAAATAAGATTCATACGACATTCCCATATCAGTCACCAAAGTTCATTAAGACAAGGTTGTGTGTTTGTAAATTTATTATGGGGACCTTGGCCACATCAGGCGTTATGTTTCTCATCTTCTGAAAGCTCGTCTGTGACTGCCAACCACCAGAATTTATAAGAGTAACGCCGCGATACACCCCATTTCCATTCATGTGGGTATGTCCTGTCTGAAAGATGTCTGGTGTTTCATCTATGCAAAGATAATCGCTGGTCTCAGGAATTATCTGCGTCCCTTTCCCATATACAGGCGCAAGATGCCTCTTTCGCAGCATCTCTATCATGGGGGGGATAGGCTTGTTAATCTCGAAACCCGGGACTTGTGAAAGAAAGTCAAATATCGAGTCGCCATGGTACGCAAGACACTTTACGCCGTGTAGCGAGAAAAAAGAAGGATTAGACACCATATGTATGTTATCCATATCGTAAAGGTCGTAGGCAAACGCTTTTGGGATAGGTATTTGGGGATTCCCGCTTCTTGTGGCATCGTGATTTCCTGGCGATACTATAACTTCTATCCAATCGGGGAGATACGATAGCAGCTGTGCCGTTTTCTCATACTGTTTGTATATGTCAGTAATGCAGAGCTCCTTATCCTGATTGGGGTATATGCCAACCCCATCAACAACGTCGCCGCAGATAACTATATACTTTATCTTTGATGCTATCTCTTGCTGTTTCTCGTTGCCTGTCTCTAGGCGCAGCCATTTGATGAAGCGCAAAAAAGATTTTTCCATAAAATTATTGCTTCCAACATGCACATCTGAAGTGAACACCGCACCAATGTCATAAGGGGATACATTACGATTCCTGCCAAGTGCAATATCTGGGAATTCGAAGTTATTTGAAAATATTATATCTTCCCCCAACGCCCCAGAAACACCTATAACCTCATCGCACACAATGTACTTTGCACGTTCTAATAAGCGTTCCTTCTTCGTAGAAACAAGAACTTTTATCGTACCGGAAAGATCCTCAAGCTCCAACATTACGTTTCCGTTCTTAGTTGTCTTCTTACTTCGCACAATACCGACTATCTTCACCTGCGATTTTAGTTCATTGGCCTTTGCATTTTTGATACTGACGAAATCGCGAAGTTCTCTGTGTTGCTTGAATATCTTAGATATTCGTGTGTAACGATCCTTAAAAAGAGAGAGAAAATCCTCAAATTTTCCTTCAGAATCATCTTTTCCCGACACATCCTTAATAATCTTAATATCCTTATCTACGTCCTTTGAAGGTATATGCTTTACTTTTATAGATTTTCTCTTTTTCTCGCTTTTGGGGACCTCGTCGGGAAGTTCTGCTCTTTGTTCCACTGATTCTTTTTGCTGTCCTGATTCTATACGTGGATAGAAATAATCCTCATAAACGTCTTTTGTAACAATAAATATATTATTTTTCTTCAAATGTGTCATGAATTCTAGAATAATATCTTCATTTGCTGCATCCTCAAGAAATTTAGCATATGCCTCTTCATTAAGAAGTACACCTTCGTCAAGGAACATGCCTGGTATGTTAATTTTACAACTTTGTGTTGATGCCATAAGCCCTCTGCCCACTAAAGTTTATGCTGTATCGGGGGCACGTATGTAGCAACACGCTCTATTTTTCTGTCAAGCTCTAGAACACGTTTGGCTTGGGTGACCGGAACGCCCATACGTATTTCTTTAGTGCGGCCGTAGCGCCCTTTACTAACAACTTTTGCATTTAATATGCCTAGCATATCTAGCTCGGATATAATATCAGATATTCTTCGCTGCGTCAATATCTCGCTTGAAGAAAGCTTACACAAGTCACGATAGACTGTATAGACCTCCCCAGTAGAAATTCCAGAAGGTTCATATTTTTCTAGTAATATACAGGAGTATAAAACAAGCTTTGATTGTATCGGCAGCGTTTTAACGACTTCTACTATTCTGTCCTGTTCTATATGGTCCTTTGCCTCACGTACATGTTTCTCGGTGATCCTTTTGCTTTTCTCGCGCTCTGCCAGTTCTCCTGCAACCCTGAAAAGATCAAGTGCACGTCTAGCATCTCCATGCTCCTGGGCAGCATATGCAGAGCATAACGGTACTACACCAGTATCTATTAAATTAATTGACCTGCAAGACATCTTCGCACGTTGTGTGAGTATGTCCTGAAGCTGTATGGCGTCGTATGGCGGAAACACTATCTCCTCTTCCCCAAGCGAGCTTCGTACACGAGGATCCAGAAATTCTATGAAGTTGAGGTCGTTTGTTATACCGATAATGCTAACGCGCGCGTTAACAAGATCAGAGTTTACGCGTGTAAGGTTATATAATACTTCATCGCTCCCCTTTCGAAGCAATCTATCGATCTCATCGAGAACTATTATGACCAGGCGCTTTTCGCGATCCAGTGTTGAAAAGAACGTGTCATACACCTTATCCGTGGGCCACCCTGTTAAGGGTATGGACTGCCCAAAATATTCACCCAACTTCGCCAAAAGACGGTATTGTGTATCAACTATTTCACAGTTCATATAAATAAACCAGACTGGATAATCATTATCAGTAACAGCAGAGTAGTCGGGAACTATATTATTGTCTCGAAAAGTCTTTGAAAAGAATTTCCCGCCGATCTTTTTGACAAGTGCTTTGCCAATATGTTTAACAACAGCTGTTTTTCCAGTACCTGTCTTTCCATACACAAATATATTAGAAGGCGTTTCTCCCTTGAAAACGGATACTAGTATAGCTGCTACCTCTTCTATTTGACGCTGTCTATGAGGTAGTTGATCAGGCGTATAAGAATGACGTAAAACCTCTTTATTAATAAAAATGCGTTCATTGCTTAAAAGTTCATCAAATAAACAGTCTAGACTCTTTTGGTTGTTCATCATTGCACCTGGTTCCACTAGAAACGGTCCTTTTTATATATTTCCTCTACCCCTTTGTTTCCAATGGAAAATTATAATAGAACACCATATTATAAGATATTTTAAGATATTATTAAATGAGGCAGTCCTTCATTTCCAGTGGAACATTTTTTACGAAATTTGGTTGATTTGCGCTTCAGAAAATGTAATTGCGAAAACTATTTATAGATAGAATGAAATAAGCTTTTAGAACCTTTTTTTATTACAATAATAAAGCATTAAAAAATCTTTTTATTATTCTACTCCACTGGAAACGAAGGGGTAGGGGTCAAGCATAATTTAAAAAGGTTTATTAACTAAAATATATTATAAATCGTATGGACAATTTGTCGGAGAAAAAATCCCTCAATCATTTTCTTCTTGTTCCACACGGCATTAAGTTATATTCTGGGAAGATAGGTTGTTCGAATATAGATGCATACGATGCTACGTCTATCATATTTAAAAATATTTTAAAATGGATTTTTGTGGATTATAATATAAAGGAATTCTCATTTATTGGGTTAACATTAAATGCGATGCAGACTAGAAGTGCGGAAGAATTAACACCAATTATGGAAGTCGAGTCCACAACATATGAAGATCCTGATTTAGTATCGTTTCTAATGGAGAATCAAATTAAGGTAACGTTCAAAGGAAACTTCTCTAAACTTCCAAAATATTATAGACGTGCCATGAAGAATATTACAAAGCTCACGGAAAATCACATGGCCCACAAGCTCAATATTTTAGTTGGATATGGCCTTGGCAAAAAAAGTCTTTTTTCAAAGATAAAAAAGAAGCTTTTTAGGGATATTTTTACAAGCGACCCTCCCGACCTAATGGTAAGCACTGCAGGTAGAGATTTTAGTATTATTTTGGAGAAAATTCCCAAGACTACAAAGACGCTAGTAGTTGATACTATTTTTCCAGAGCTAACGCAGCAGAATATAAAATCTTTTGTTGATTATTATTTTGCTACACCCTAAGCACGCAGGATTTATGCAGGGGCTTTTCGAGTTAACGCTTGCTAAATTAAGTAGTAGCCATACGCTGAAATAGGAAGTCGTTCATCTACTTAGTTGGGAGTAGTTCATTATTTACTATTTCTTTTATTTTTTTAAGATACTTCTTATATTCGTAATGTAACGTTTGTGATTTAAAATCAAAGTAAGGCTCTTCAAGTGAGATGCTTTGCTCAAAATAATACCGCATACGGGGAGCACGAGATTTCCTGCTTTCGTGGTATGAGATGGACCATACGTTGTATCGTATCTTTGAGTTAATAAAAGGGGTGTTTAGCAGTCCCATTATTCTTTCTTTATATAGGGGATGGCATCTTATGTGTACACACCAGTGATATTTACCGTAATCATTTTCATTTAGAGATTTGACGAAGGCGCCAGCTTTTAATGTGCGGGCGCATGCACCAACACTTGCGGCAATCTTTTTCGTGTCATCGTAGTTTTTTCCTGTGAGCATTAGGAAGAAATGGGAGCATTTGTCCTTTGGCATTGGATAAACTGTGTAGAATTTGCGTACTATTCCTGCGTTTTTTAGTTTCTCATAAGAATATCGCCATGCATTATATCCAAATATGTAAGGGTTATTCCCTTCCTTGTCTATTATTTGTGCATCGTGCTTCATTAGTCTAGATAAGTCTCCATTATAATATCCTGATTGTAGGTACATTATAAGGCGCGTATCTAGCAGCGATAGACGCAGGCGTTTTTCTTTAGTTGCCTCGAAAGCGGGTTTGAATGTTTTGTCAAAGTTTATTTTATCGACAACTAATGGCGTCTCACAAATGTTGTTAGGATTTTTCGTAAGATGGTATGGATTGTATATATCCAGTAATCCTTCTAGTTCAAATGCGGTGTAATAAAACAAGACCCCTTCGTCTTTTAGATAGTCCATAATTCGAATTATGGCTTTGGAGTCTGTGTTGTATACGGATACTAGCATCTCGTTGAATACGCCCTCTTCCAAAGGATAGAAGAAGCTCCAGCTATCAATAGTCTGCAGCAGCGAGATTAGGTAGTCATAAGTGTACTTCTTTGGGAACATTATGAAAAAGATTAACCTATTAACAGGATTCGTTGAGATCTTCGAAAGATCTATCCAATAGTTCGCTCCGGAAAGATAACCTCTCTTCTTTAGTATGGTATTTTTCACGGTTGATATATAGTTGTAGTATTTAAATCCCACAAGTTTGGCTATTTCCCTGTCAGTTAGATCCGGCTGATGTCCTAAGATATCTAGAATAGCCATTTGTGAATGGCTTAGCCTTTCATCTTTTTCTAACATTGTTATAGAATTTTCTAGAGATATCATATATATAATGCGCTCCCTTGTGGTATAGATGGAGGTGATAAGTTGCGTGGATTTCCGCCAGGTTTTGGGCCAGGATTTACTGCACCATGCATTGATGGAGACCCCCACTAGGCTAACATATAGTGGCCTATGGCTGGTTCAAATATATCTCCAAGTGATAACAGTGATTTAAGTGCTTCCTCAATTTCTGCAGTAGTGAACTTAGAATCTAGTTCGGCTATAAGTACATCTAGCTCAACGCCTTTCTCATCGCTTTGGAGACTCACTATTTTTTCTAATATTTGTTTTTTTACTATTTCAAGATTTTGTACATTAACAGATTCGTCCCTTTCTTTTTCAAGGAGATAATCAAGTTCGTCAATCCCCTCTAATATCTCCGGGGCTATGTTTTCTTTACTTGCAAGTTCTAGGGCTTTTCTCATCGCTCCGGTAGTCTCCATCAACTCACGTGCACGAAAAGCTGTTTTCTTGAAATGCAGCACACGTGCTACTGTTTCAGCACGCGCCAAAAGAAGGAATTCCGGTGATACAGAAGTTACTGCTTCTATAGTGAGCTGCTTGTTGTCCTGCCATTCCCTAGGTTTTGCAATTAGTTGAACGAGCATGCCTCGCTCTAAAGGTTTTATAAGCTGGGCGCGCTCCCTAAACGCAGATCCCCACATCGTGGCAGTAGTATCATCAAGCAGTATTCTTGCATAAGAGTCGTCGTCACTAAAATATGGCCCAGAAACTATTGTTGCAACGATTTTGGCACGGTGGATTTTTTCCCCATTTTTAGTAAGAATATAGTTTGGGTCAAAATCTCCCTCTTTTTCTACATAGTAGCCTGTTTGTAATTCTGATAGGTATACTCGTTTTGCTGGAAGTCGTTTCTTCATATACGTTCCTCCCATTTTTTGATCTTGTGGTATATATCCATATCCACAGAGGAGAAGTCTTGAATAACTTCTGCGTTTATGCCTTTTCCCATCTCAAAGGGCTTTCCGATGACCCGTATGACAGTTCCTATTTCATAGAGTTTGTCTCCAAATATTGTTATTTGCCCTGTGCCATCGTCTATAATCATGGTGTAATCATTCGGGTTAGACCTAATTACAGTACCTATAACGGTAACATAATCGTCTTCCTCTTCTATCTCCACTATTTCTTTTTCAACAGCAGGATTTCTACTCACCGTAATCACACTCCAGAATAGATAGGACGTTTTGTGTCTCTTTGTTAAATTCCAGGGGCCTAATATCCTGAACATTGATATTTATCCCAGTATACTCATTTTCTGAGATAGACCCTATAAGCACTATCTCCTTTCCAAGAATATCTGGTTTTTTCTCTAGGATGTACTCAAGGCCAGCGCTCTTTCCTGTGTATCCTGCATCAAGGTAGCCTTGTAGATCACGTGCTATGTTATCTGGGGACTCTCCGAGGAGTTCTGATGCGCTGTCGCTAAACAAGACGGCCCGGATGTGGTTTGTTCCATCATCTATTCCTATCTCAACTACCATGGCTTTCTTCGGAACAATGCGTATCTTGCAGTTATCACAAAAGAAGGAATCTTTTGATTTAATGGCCCGTTTATGACATGTAGGACAAGCATCATAGATAAGAAGACGGTATATATTGGATATAGTCGCCCTTATCTCTATCGAATGTTCTCCTGGGGATATGTCTATTAGTTTTTTTCTCACTACATTTTGAGGGGATTTGTATGTAAGTTCTGGGAAATTGCTTTCATCCTCTACTATGATCCTGCCTTTGTAACCGAGGCGTAGTTGTGGGCCTGACGGCCCTTTTACAGATATGCAATTTATTAGGCGTATCACATTGCCATCATGAATTTTATTATATATGTCTAATTCTCTGTCCCATAAAGTCAAATATATCTTTCCTGTTGGGTCTCCAAGAAGGAATGATTGAAGCTGTTTTTTCTTCTTGTCTTCCTTGATGAATTCTTTTTTATCGAAAACTCGTAGCACACGAGTAATTAAATGTAGATTCATAAGCCCATCGGTTATTTTATCGATTGTGAGCTCTGGCGATTCAACTGTTTCTGTTATGCCATGTTCTGCAGCAATTAGGGAGATTATTCCCTCATCAGTTATGTGGGACCCAATAGACTCCTTTTTTTCATTTATCATACGTTCTATGGCGTCTTCTCCGAATCCTTTTTCTTTAAGTAATACGACGAGTTCATCTATTCCCATCTTTTTCACCTTAACACGTTATATCAATGATATTTTAGATGCTTTTTCCCTTATATAAATATATAGCAAATCTTTAAATGTAACAATGCAAAAAATATAGTGTGAATTGTTATTTAATTCGTTATGCGGAGATTGGAATAAAATCCTCCCAGATACGAAATAAGTGGTTACACCAATTAAGGCAGAATATAGAAAGATGCCTTTTTTGGAACGCCGTATCATTTGGCCGCGTTGTTATAGTTCAAGGTAGGCTTATAGTATATTCTAATGACAAAAAGGCGGCCGACGCTATGCACCATGTTATGGGGATATCCTCAATATCTCCTGCCACAGAAATTGATTTGGATATGGGGGAGCTAAAAAACGTTGCATTAAGGATTTATCACGAAAGGAATCCAAAGACATTTAGAATATCCACTCAGCGCGTTACAAAAGATTACCAACTTACCTCCCAAGAGATCAATGAACAGATCGGCGAGGCCGTTTATGAGGCCGGCGGGACAGTAAGCCTAACAAAGCATGAGCTTAACATATCTTTTGAAATTATCAATGACAAAGCATACGTCTTTACCGAAGTCAACAGAGGAGTCGGTGGCCTTCCACTCGGTGTGCAAAATGTTGGCTGTGCTGTCGTAAAAACACTTCGCGATTTAGTGGCCTGTTGGTTATTTATGAGGCGGGGATGCCCTGTTGAGGTCGTAGCATATAACACTAATCACACGAGCATTTACATTGACATATTGCAGTCATTTGCCTGTAGCGGCCTGAGAATACAACTTATCAATAGCACAGATGATCTAAAGGAAGTTCTGCCTTCGTATCTTAAGCGTGATATCGAGGTAGTTGTCAGTGGCACACAAATCGATGCCCCGGAAGGCATGGTAAACTTATGCCCATGTGAACTTTTCACTACCATTCAGTTAAATGACACGCTTCGTATGGCCGGAATAGTTCTTCCACACCCTATCGAAAATCATATGCTCTCTGCAGGAGGGATCGTCTACAAAGACAATAAAATTTTTCTTTTTAGGCGAAAGGATGAAAGGACATGGCTGCTCCCAAAAGGTGGGGCGGATAACAAGGAGCATCTTAGAGAGGCGGCATTGCGTGAAATATGTGAGGAAACTGGTCTGTGCAATGTAGATATTGGTGATATGGTTGGAAAGGCGCAGTACTCATTTGTTAGGGAAGGCATAAAATACACCAAAGATGTTTACTATTATCTGTGCACTACTTGCGACGAGCTAGTTACTTTAGAACCACTCTTTGACGATCATGCTTTCTTAAGTCCGAATGATGCGGAAAAACGTGCCACATTCGTGAACGACAAAAGAATGATAAGGTGTTCGCAACGGCTCCGCGACGCACGCAGACGTTCATAATGCATGCACAATGAGAAAAGCTTTTTAAACAAACGGAAATTATCTTCTTTATTAGCGTGATTTATATGAAAAAAGAAAAGTGGAAAGAAATCATTGAGCAGCTAGAAAATGGAGAGATAAGCGAAGAGAGTGCACACGAGGAGATAATGCGAAATTACGGCATACCCGATCAGGAGCGCATACGCCAGTGCAATTAGGGAATTCTTTCACTCTTTTTTATTATAGATTTTTTTGATTAACCTACTTCTTTCAGTTAGGTTTGCATGCTTTGATTTTCAGGGTGGTTTTTGACAGCAATCTTTTAATATATAGGTATTAACATTTAAGTATTATGAAACGCCAATCTAATGCTATTGTTGCATCTTTTTTTATCCTTGCTATTATTGGATTATCAGTATTCTCTGGTTGTATAAATGGCGATATAAACATCACGTCCGAGCCAAAAGTTGTGGATTCGGATGGCGACGGCATTCAGGATGTCTACGATAAGTGCCCATTTATCTATGGCCCCATATCAAACGATGGTTGTCCTGTTGAGGACTTGGATACCCCAGACTTGGATACCCCACCTCCAACTACCACAGTTGCACCCACCACACAGCCACCAACGACCACTTCTCCCCCAACATCGCCACCGGCATCAACCCTTCCACCAACAACAGCTCCTCCAACACCCCTCCCTTCCCTAAAAAATTCTGATTGGCCGATGAGGGGATATGATATTGAAGCTACGGGATACACTCAAAGTTCTGGCATAGTAGTTCAGGCAACACAATGGACTTATCCTCTACTAAACTATGTTTCCTCCGTTCCTTCAGTAGGGTATGGGAACGTGTATGTGGGGGACGTGGACGGGAATTTTTACTGCATGGACCAGACAACCGGGGGGCTTAAGTGGACATACAAGGCGCGAGATCAGATTATTTCCACACCAGCACTTTACAAGGGAAAAGTGTACTTTGGTTCTTACGATAGATATGTTTATTGTTTGGATGCCGTTACTGGCGATCTTGTCTGGAAATACAGGACGGGGGATGCTGTGTATTCCTCTGCATTCGTGTACAGGGATAAGGCATATATAGGGTCATGGGACGGAAAGATGTATTGCTTTGATGCAGGTACGGGCGAAGTTATATGGGATTTTGACACAGGTGCCCTTATACTATCCTCACCTTCCTATTCCAATGGCAGCGTTGTGTTTGGAAACGATAATGGAAATATGTACTGCCTTAATTATCTTGACGGATCCCTTATATGGGCAACGAATATACCCCATTGCACGATATATGCTACCCCCGCCATTTATGAAGAAAGGATATTTATCACAATGTCATCGCGCGACGTTATTTGTCTGGATGAAAAAACAGGAAATCAATTGTGGACATATACTACAAAAGATATCATTCATACCTCTGTGGCAGTTCATGACGGCATGGTCTATGCAACATCATTCGATTCTTTTATATACTGTCTAGATGCTTATTCTGGCACACTGTTGTGGCTGCATAAGACATCAGATACCGCTTCCACCCCAACAATTTCCAATGGGGTTGTGTATTTGTTGGAAAGTGACGGTCTTGTTTGCTTGAATGCAACAACAGGGATGGCGGAGTCCAGGTATCCTGCGTCCGGATTCAAGGGGTTATCAGCGATACTAGCAGATTCCCTTCTTTACTTCACTTCGGGAAATACGTTGTACTGCCTTGGGTATATCACAAATTAGGTATATTTTTGCGTCATGTTTTCAGTGACCCATATTTTAATAGTCTTATTTATGTATGTGATTTGATTATAGAATTATCCATTCAGTCATCCTCTTTATTGAAAAGAATATTAATCATAATTCTCTATATATTAACATATTTAAAGTCTATTTTTGTATCAAGTTTCTAAAGACAAAAGTGTTTAATACACTATAGTCTTAGTGGATGCATGGAGTCGGTAATCGTATCTATTGAAAAGGAAGCCGGTGTGGAGTGTATCATCGGCCAGGGGAATTTTTCAATATTCACTGTGGATAATTTAGCAACAACCCTAAAGACGTCTGTTCCATCCATTTCATTTGGGCTCTCGATGAACGAGGCTAAACCCAAGCTGGTGCGCGTGGAAGGAAATGATAAAGTGCTCAAGGCAGCAAGCGCCAAGGCTTGCCTGGAAATTGGTGCCGGACACGTATTTGTCATAATGATGAAGGGGACATTTCCAATAAACGTTCTAAATGCCATTAAAGCGCATCCTGCAGTATGTACAATTTACGGTGCATCGGAAAATCCATTGGAAGTTGTAGTTGGGATAACTGAGTTAGGGAGATGCGTACTAGGCATCGTTGATGGCTTTGCTGCCACTTCTATCGAGAGCGAGAAACAAAAGAAGGAACGAAAGGATTTGCTGGCAATGATTGGTTATTAATAAATATTGTTCACATTCCTCAAGGAAAGCTTTATCAAAAGGTTTATATTTTTTTGAAAATAACATTTTAAGGTGTTTTAATGAAGTTACTTATGATGGGCAACGAGGCCATTGGACGCGGTGCAATAGAAGCTGGCGCAAGCGTTGTTTGTGCCTATCCAGGAACACCCTCTTCGGAGATACCTGCGTATGTGGCGCATCATGCTCACAATCACGGGATGTATGTTGAGTATTCCACCAACGAGAAGGTAGCACTTGAGGTAGCTATAGGTACTAGCTGGTCTGGGTTGAGGGCGATGGTGACCATGAAGCATGTAGGTGTGAACGTAGCTTCTGATGCACTTTTGTCTTTGACGTATACAGGCGTTGAAGGCGGTCTTGTTCTGGTGTCAGCTGACGATCCTACCTGTCACTCATCACAAAACGAGCAGGACAGCCGATATTATGCATTGTTGGCAAACATCCCTGCTATGGAACCATCATCACCACAGGAAGCATTGGAGATGACCAAGGTTGCGTTTGATATATCAGAGGATATAGGGCTCCCAATAATGATGCGCCCAACAACTCGTTTGTGTCATTGCAGGGCGGATGTTGCCATAGGTGTGATACGTGAGAAGAACGATGGACCAGATTTCAAGAGGGATATTAGTCACAAGGTAACGATACCCTCACACGCACGCCTCTTACATCCCGAACTTCTAGAAAAGATAGAGAAGACGAGGGAACTATTTGAAAATAGTCAGTTCAATTGGATCGAAGGAAAAGGAAAGCTTGGCGTCATAGGTTCTGGCATTGCATACACCTACGTTGTCGAGGCTGCTGCTTTACTCAAAGCTGAAGTGTCAATTCTAAAACTTGGAACTCTGCACCCCCTTCCTAAAGGTGTATTACTTGACTTCTTACGCGACAAGGACATAGTCGTAGTTGTAGAGGAGATGGAACCAATAGTTGAGCAATATGTGAAAGAGATTGCTTACGACAATGGGTTAACATTAAAAATAAGAGGAAAAGACGTTATACCAAAGGTAGGAGAACTGAATACCAAAATTGTCCGAAATGGACTTTCTGAAGCATTTTCGTACGCATATGAAGAAACTATGGCATGTGGAGTACCAGAAAATACCTTATTACCACCACGCCCGCCCACACTGTGTCCAGGATGCCCCCACAGGGCCACGTTTTACTGTATCAACAAGATGGCAAAAAAGTCTATAAAGACCAGCGATATAGGGTGTTATACTCTAGGTGTAGTCCCGCCATTATCTGCTGTTGACACGACATTATGTATGGGAGCAAGCATAGGTATCGCTTGTGGTCTTTCCGCTGCAGGAAATGAAAAGATAATAGCCACGATAGGCGACTCTACATTTTTCCATACGGGAATGCCAGGATTAGTGAATGCAGTATATAATAATCATAATATACTAATGGTCATCCTTGATAACAGGACAACTGCCATGACAGGCCATCAACCCCATCCAGGAACAGGCAAAACTGCCATGGGTGAGCGCGTGCCAATAATAGATATAAGGAAGATATGCGAAGCGGTCGGTGCATATACCCAAGAGGTAGACCCGTTCGACCTCAAAGACACCATAGAATGCATGAAGCGCGCATTTGAGCATGAAGGCGCATCTGTGATAATTTCGAAGCGTCCATGTACTTTGCTATTAGGCCCTATCGAACGAGAGGCAGAGAATTTTGAGGTGGACAAAGATACGTGCAATGGATGCAAACTATGCATAAAACAGCTTGGCTGTCCTGCGCTTTTGTTTGAAGAAGAGAGTAAAAAGGCGGAGATAGACAATCTATTGTGCACGAACTGTGGCGTTTGTGCACAAGTGTGTCCGTTCGATGCTATAAGGAGTAAGTGATATTATGTCAGAGGATTTCGAGCGATTCAAGGGGAAGATATCTAAAGAGGATTTCGAGTGCAGAGTAGCTGAGAAGATAAAGGAATTTCAAGGACTACTGACCAAGGAAGGCGCAATATCTATTATAGCATCAGAGCTTGGAGTTGAACAAGCGCAACCAGCAGATATATCGATTAAAGTGAGCGACATTGTAGAAGGCATGACAAACATAGATATTGTTGGGCGCGTGACACGAATATCCTCTGTTAAAGAATTTATACGAAAGACAACAGGAGACACAGGAAAGGTTCTTAGTTTTGTATTGGCAGATGAAACTGATTCTATACGCGTTGTCTTGTGGGATGATATTGCAGATAGCGCACGCATGTTTAGTGTTGGTGATGTGGTAAGGGTAACTGGCGGTTTCGCTAAGAAAGGTTTCAACGATTATTTGGAGATATCCCTCTCAAGGAGAGGAAAAGTGCGTGCATCCACAGCAGAGGTAGATATACCGGTGGTAAATTTTGAGCGTGTTGATATTGGCGATTTGTCGGAGGCCATGGCAAACATCATGTTGGTTGGGGTAGTTGCAGGAATCTCGGATGTTAAAGAACATGAGCGCAATGGCAGGACGTTTAAAGTATGTTCGATGTATCTTAAAGATAACACAGGGCAAACACGCATTTCGTTGTGGAACAATCACGCGGAACTTACTAGAAATTTTTCTATTGGGGATATTATACAGCTAAAAGGTTGTTATACCAAGGCAGGATTCAATGGCATAGAGGTCCAAACAAATTCGTATACAGAGATCGAGACAAATCCTGTCATTGAGGGTCTTGCTCTACCGACAATAGATCATGAGCTGCAGCTGGCAGATATTACGTCAGACCACCAGTTCTTTACTGTCAGAGGAACAATAAAACAAGTTTTTGAAAAACGAACATTCGCACGTGATGATGGTACCCAAAGTTCAGTAGGGACCATGGAGATACAAGACGAGTCAGGCACGTGTAAGGTAGCGCTGTGGGAGGATAAGGCAGATCTTGTCACATTACTGGCGCCAGGGACTTGCATCACGATAGAAGGATGCAAAGCACGCGAAGGCCTCGATGGAGTAGAAATTAGTGTTGGAAGATCCGGAAGGGTGGTGCCGCACCTGCCTGATACACTTGACGTAGGCTTGATGCCAGAAGGCTTGGCAAGGATAATCGAAATAAAGGATGGGACCATCAAGGCGATTAGCAAAGAATCTCAGTTCCTTATAAAAACAGAGTCCCAGGACTTTAAGGCAGGAGACCTGATAATTTATAAGGGGCGCCTGGAAGGAGATATTGTAGTAGCAGATTCTGTACATGCAGCTTCAGACGACTATCCAACTATTGATGATCTTCTTTCGCCCCCATATAAATTTATAAAGGATATTCAATGCGACGAGGTCGTAAG
The DNA here is from genome assembly GCA_030603445.1 of Methanomicrobia archaeon. GTDB lineage: Archaea > Methanobacteriota_B > Thermococci > Methanofastidiosales > NM3 > NM3. Next base: position 83,506 of record JAUVXU010000001.1, read on the forward strand.
GCTACAGGGCATAGTTCGTTCTGTGGCAAAGATCAAAGACCACACGCTACTTCATCTTGACGATGGAAGCGGGAACATCACAGGGTATATAAAAGACAATGGAGTTGCTGCAGGGAGTGAGTACTTTTTTGTTGCTAGGATATTCAATAATGGATTTGGGCCCGAATTTGTCTCACACACCAGTGGACCAGTAGATATGGAGAAGGAAGCATACCAGTTATTAGAACTTATAGGTGAGGAAGGTAAAGATGAGTGATATTATAAAAGAGATTGAGGACCTGCCTGGAGTAGGACCTATAACAGCCGAAAAGTTACGGGGCGGAGGATTTTCAACTTTGGAGGCTATAGCAGTGTCATCTCCCCTTGAGCTTCATGAGATAGCCGATATAACGGAAGCCACTGCAGCAAAAGTGATTTTGGCAGCACGAAATGCTGCAGATGTAGGGGGATTTATCTCTGGTGAGGAATTATATGAGCGAAGACAGACCATAGGCCGGATAACCTCTGGCAGCAGTCGCCTCGATGAGCTTATTGGCGGGGGTTTTGAGACACAGGCCATAATAGAGGCTTTTGGTGAGTTTGGAAGTGGCAAATCTCAAATTGCGCACCAGCTTATAGCGGCCGTACAGCTGCCAATTGAGAAGGGTGGGCTTGATTCGGGCGCTGTTTATATAGATACTGAAAACACATTTCGCCCAGAGCGCACAATGTCTATAGCAAAACATTTGGGCCAGGACCCACATGAGGCGTTACGAAATATTCATGTTGCCCGAGCCTTCAATTCAAGCCACCAGATACTCCTTGCAGAGCGTGCTGAGGAAATCTTCGAGAAAGGAGACGCGCGGCTACTTGTAGTTGACTCTCTAACAGCGATGTTTAGAGCAGAGTATATTGGGCGGGGCACGCTTGCCGAAAGGCAACAAAAATTAGGGATGCATCTACGCCAACTACACAAGATTGCAAATGTATATGATGCATGCGTTTATGTTACAAACCAGGTTTCAGCAAAACCAGATGCTTTCTTTGGGGATCCAACACGCCCTATTGGCGGCCATGTTCTTGGACATTCTGCAACACTTAGGCTTTATTTAAGAAAAAGTAAGCAAGGGCAGCGCATAGCAAGACTTGTAGACTCCCCGTCACTACCCGAGGGTGAGGCACTCTTCATGCTTACCGAAAACGGCATTGAGGATAAGTAGAGCCCGGAAAATTGAGGGAATATATTTGGCACTGATATTATCGGTGCAAAGAACCATGGGCTTAAGGTAGTACTTACCATGACAGGAGTAGCAAGGCCACAAGACTTTGTAAGTAGTCAAGTCTTTGAATAATATATTCTTGGGCGATCCATATGATAGGCATTGATGAGGCAGGGCGTGGAGCGGTATTGGGTCCACTAGTTGTTGGGGCCGTCCAGGTAGCGGATGAACAACTGTTTTTAGATATGGGAGTTAGGGACTCAAAACAGCTTTCAAGAAAGAGGCGCGTAATTATCGATACGAAGATACGTGCTTGCTCGAAAGTTTCATTAACAAGCGTAAGCGCAAAGGAAATCGATACCTTCAGGCAACAAGTATCGCTAAACATTATAGAGGAGCGCCTATTCATTCAAGCATTAACTAGGCTTCCATGCAAAGGAGAGGTCGTATATATAGATAGCTTTGATACTGTGGAGGGAAGGATAGGAGACAAAGTGTCATCTAAAGTCGGAGGCGTAACCGTCTTTTCCAAACACAAGGCAGACGAGAATTATCCTTGCGTTGCAGCAGCATCAATAGTTGCAAAAGTGGCCCGGGATGCGGCTATAACAAATATTGATGAATTGGCAGTGAGAACATGGGGGTTGCATATAGGGAGCGGTTATCCAAGCGACCCGACAACATGTGCATTTTTGAGGCATATCGCAGATAAGGGGGAAAAGTTTCCGGGCTTTGTAAGACAGTCATGGAAAACTGTGCAGCGCTTGTCACAACTAACGCTTGATGCCTACAACAAATGAATGGTCCTTCTCATATTGCCCTATGTCTATTATCTCAACAATATCCACTGCCTGGCTTAGTGTTTCTATTTCTTTTTTGAACATCTCATTAGGGTCTTTTGTCACATCTATGCTGCGTGCCTTTATGCAAAGCATAATATGGCCGCCTTTCTTTAGGAAAGGGAGATTTCGCAACACTATCTCTGCCTGTTCAACCTGAGCAATGTCTTGGTATATGACATCGACCGTTTCTAATAAGGGGGCATATTCAATAGGTTGTTTCGCATCTGCGAGAATTGGCACTAGGTTGTTTCGCATCTTGGCGTTGCCAATGAAGTCACGCATAGAGCGGGGTGAAAATTCTACACAGTATATCATCCCTTCTGAAACAATATCTGAAATATGGGACACTGTGGTGCCTGTTGCAGACCCCAAGTATAATACTTTGGATGAGGGTGTAAATGGAATTATTGTTAGCCCAAGCATGAGGGCAGAGGCGAGCTTTGATCGATTTGGATTCCATGCTCTGTATTCTTCCTCATTATAGGTAACTAATTTTTCGCCGTAGACGCGAATACCAGGAACAAGATTTTTTGTCAGGAATCCTATGTCGTCATAATATACGTTGCTAAACTTCTCTTTCATAGTTTTCTCCCTCTTCCCTTGTTCTTTTTCCTTGGAGGGTATTGATTCTTTTTCCTGATTTCATTAACTCGTGCTTCTAGTTTATCAATAAGACCCTGAGCCATCATCTCCCCAGAAAAATAGTCTATTCTCGCAGCTATGGAAAGCTCAGCTGCCATCGTACGCGCTATTTTCCCCCGTTGCCAGTATTTTGCATTGTGCACTAACGGATGTTGGAATATGATGCCGTGCTTTGGTGGCTTTGCCCCTGTTTTAAGATGCCTGAAAAGAGCCTTTTCTGCACCAAGCATCTGCATGGTAGAAGCTGGTTTTTTGGATAGATTCTTTAGTCCGCCTGCAAGCGCTATCAAGCGTGCAGTTATGAGCGGCCCCACAAGGGCGGTCATGTTCGGTGCCACAGCACTGACACCTTCTTCAATATAAGATGTATAGGACTCACGTATTTTTCCAAGATCTACTACTTGTTTTGCAAGGCATTGTATGATATGCATATCTTTCCCAGAGATTTGCACCCCCATGCTAGTTTTTGCAGCAGCAGATATCCTATCATCTTTGAAGTCATCTCTCCATCCAATTTGTGCAATCATTGTACAGTACTGCACGTTGTCGCCAACAAGTTTTTCAAGTTCTGGAAAGTGAAGTCCATACCATTCGTTTAATCGTTCTGTGAAAAGATTGATGGTCTGATCTAATTCGTCAATGGCATTAATTGCTTGAGATATGGAAAGGTCTTTGGAGGATGCTGCAACCTTAAGTTGCTTTTCAACAAGCAGAAATGATACTTCGCGACGAAGCAGGCTCAACTCTTCTGAGCTAGTTTGGGTGTAAGCCATTATCTGGCTTTCTATCATGGAATAGTATGTTGTCCTTTCCTCAAGCGGCAGCTGCCTACAAGAAAGATGGTCCGCGATCGTTGGGTCGTCACATAGATTTATGTCCAGTTCTTCTAGCGTTTGTAAATCTGAGGGAAAAATGCCTTGCCTCAACGACAATAACATCTCTGCTATGGTTGTAGCATTTTTCTCAAAAGGGATTACCTTTTCTACGGCCGCCTCGAAGTTAAGCAGAGCAAAACCCATGAGCGAAGTTATAAGTATCATTCGAATCACATTATAGTTACAAAAAACTATTTAAATAGCTATTGTTTTTGAAAAGACTTATAAAGCTATATTTATTAACTACTAAATAAGAGGGATCTTGTTGTCAAAACTTTCAATCTCACAAATATATTCATTATCTGGAAGCGTATATAAGGAGAATTTCTTCAAGCTACTTTTACCAGCCATTATACCGACAATACTGCTCATTGGAGTTTCCCTTATATTTTATTTAACAACTCTCCCTACGCTTATGATCGATGATATATCCCAATACTATTCTTTTTCCACGTATCAGGCCTTGGAGAGGATACTTGGGACGTGGTATGATATATTTTTTGCATCACTCATAATATATGGAATTATGATGCTGTATTCTATATCTTCAATCACGGGTGTTATTAGCGATGGGCTTGCATCCGGGTCGTTGTCGTTGGATAAAGGGGCCCGCAAAGGCAGACGAGGGTTTTTAAATTCTGTGATACCTTTGTCAGTATTTGTTGTATTGGCATATTTTTTATTGATTAATTATGGCCGTTATTCTTTTGTAATAATATTTATTATCGCCTATTTTCTGAATTATGTGATATCTTCAAGTGTAGTTGATGGTGCGATATTTGGGAAAAATATTGCAATGAGCATATCAAAGGTTGTTAGGGCGCCAATATTCTCTATGGTGGTGTTTACAGTGCCTTTGGCGTTGATATTATTTGTAGGAGGCGTGGCTTTTATGACGTCGTTATTATACGCCCCATCACTTATTTTTGTCATCACGCCATTTGTTATAATGTTTCTTATACCTTATGCGGCTATCGTAAATGCGGTTGCTTATCTCTCACTTAAATAGTTGAGCGCGATGGATCAAGAAAACGAAGCACTACAAGAAATTTGTAGGAAAATAGACGATGGAACAATTAAAAATAGAAAAGACCTCTCTAGTGCAAAGCGCATGGTAGCGATAAAGTATAAGCTGAAAAGAATTGTTAAGAATTCTGATATTATTTTCTTTTATGGCAAGTCTGTAGATTTTCTCCAGCGAAAACCCACGCGCACAATGTCCGGTGTTGCAATTGTTGCAGTCATGGCGCGCCCAGCTAATTGTCCTCATGGCAAATGCACTTTTTGTCCCGGGGGTCCAGAAAACGATAGCCCGCAATCATACACGGGGCATGAACCAGCAGCTATGAGGGCTATACAGAATAAATACCATCCATTCTTACAAACATACAAGCGAATAGAGCAGTTAAGGGCAATTGGTCATCCGACCGACAAGATAGAGCTTATAATCATGGGAGGAACATTCCCCTCACAAGACTTGGATTACCAGGAGTACTTTGTACGTGAATGCCTTTCTGCCATGAACTTCTATAGCTCCGACGTATTAGCATCATCTATTGAGAATTGTCTTTTCTTCCCTTCAACAGATGTCTCTTTAAAGGAGGCACGATTGCTGCTCTCAAAGCGCCCGCTACTGTTAGAAAAAGCCCAGAAGCTAAATGAAAAAGCACAAAATCGCTGTGTGGGCATGACCTTTGAAACACGTCCGGATTGGGCATTCGAACCACAGATAAAGCGCATGCTAGCTTATGGGGGAACAAGGGTGGAGCTTGGTGTTCAGACGGTATACGACTTCATATATTCAAAAATAAAAAGAGGGCACACCACGCGTGATACAAAACATGCAACAGCTCTTCTTAAAGATCAGGGATTTAAGATAAACTATCATATGATGCCTGGGCTCCCTGGATCAAATCAGGGGCGTGACTTACGTATGTTTGAACGTATTTTCACAGATCCAGATTATTGTCCTGATATGGTAAAGATTTATACCTGTCTTGTGATGGAAAGAACACCACTTCATGACAAGTATCTTGCAGGGGAATTTGTTCCATATACAACAGAACAGACCGTTGATTTTATTATAAAGGCAAAATTGTCAATGCCACCATGGGTGCGTACTATGCGTATTCAGCGTGATATACCAACAACACTAGTTGCTGCCGGGGGCGATAAATCAAACATAGGGCAGATTGTGGAAGAAGAGATGAAGCGTAGGCATATCTCATGCAAATGCATACGTTGCAGGGAGATGGGACTTAAGGTATACAAAGAAGGCATCATACCACGGGAACAGGACATAAAGTTAGTGAAGCGAAAGTATAATGCTTCAGGTGGCAAGGAAATATTTTTGAGCTATGAGGATACCAAAAACGATGCCATCATAGGATTTTTACGTATGAGGATCCCTGGAGGGAACGTCTTTAAGAAAGAGATCACAGATGCCACCGCCCTTGTAAGGGAGCTGCATGTTTATGGGCCACTGACACCAATAGGGGACACAAAAAAAACATGGTGGCAGCACAAAGGATATGGGAACAAGCTATTGAAAGCTGCAGAGGACATGGCACGTGAAAAGTATGATAAGGATAAGATGGTCATTATATCGGGCATAGGGGTGCGCGAGTACTATAGGCGATTTGGTTATAAAAAAGATGGGCCGTACGTATCAAAGAACTTAAAATTATAACTTCAATAAGAATTGAACCTTATCAAAAACAATATATATCACTAAAGTAACATTATTTATAGTGATTATATGATAAAATTAAAACGTACATATATTGGAATAGCTTTTTTAGTTTTAATGATTTCAGCTGTGGGTGCAGCATCTTTCTGGCCTTCAGAAAATGGTAATGATAATGATATACATTATATGGACGAGCCCTCTGGTGGATATGATAATTTTGAAGGGACAAAAGAATTCACGCAAACCCCCACAAGCGTTACTGACAGAAAAGTGATACGTTCTGGATATTTTGTAATTGAAGTAGAAAACTTCGATAGCTCATATGCGGCCGTCTTTGCAGTAGCACAAGGCACTGGCGGATGGATAGAAAGCTCCAACGTATATAAAGATAAAGACGGAAGGAGAATAGGTTACATCACATTAAGGGTGCCTAGCGATAATTTTGATGCCGTATTCAATGAGATAAAACAGTATGGTGACGTAAAGAGTGAACAGACTTCAAATATGGATGTTACAGAGGAATTCATTGATCTAAGCGCACGACTAGACGTTCTTTATGCCCAGGAAGTAAGATATATGGAACTATTGGGAAAGGCAGAGACCGTTGAGGATATCCTAAGCATAGAAGTGCAGCTTGAGCGCATCAGGTCAAACATAGAATCGCTTGAGGGAAGAATAACATACCTTTCAAGCCAGATAGACATGGCCCGCATAAATGTAACATTACAAGAACCTGAAAAAGGAGAGGAGTTTCCCCTCGTCAGTGCATTTAAAAGAGCCGCAAGCGCGTTTGTTGATGCATTTGTTTGGATAATTATCCTTATCGGATATGCTATACCAATAGCAATAGTCGGAACATTAGGTTATTTTGGAGTAAAAAGGATTAGAAGGAAGAAATAGTATTCTCAATCTTTTTCTCTATTTTTTTATATTTTTCTAAAAGGTCTTTTCCTTTTTGGGATAATAAGGAGCTTCCCCCGCCTGTGCCCCCACGAGTCTTTTCAACTATGGTTGCGCCAAAATGAGCTTCCATTTTTCTTATTTTTTTCCATGCATGCGCATAGGAAATCTCGCTCTTCTTGGCCGCTTCTGAAAGGGATCCCGTATTTTCTATATTTTCAAGTAGTTTGCACATGCCCTCTCCAATTACAAAGGTCCCATCCTCGTTTTCTAGCCATAATTTAAATTTTGGGCGTATTTCCATAAGTTACGTTTGCAGTGCATTTATAAAATTCTTTTGCAAAGATTTTTGCTGCATTATTTTTAATACTCATAGGTATCTGCTTCTTCTATTATTGCAACTAGTAGATCTATAAGGGATTTGATATCATTGATATCAATTATCTCATTGCCAGTATGCATGTACCTTAATGGAATGAGAAGTGCAACAGTTGGTATACCGCCGTTTGCAGTATGTATTGGGGACGCATCCGTTCCACCTTTTGAGATGTCATATTGTAGAGTGATTTTATGGGATTTTGCAATACCTTCTATAAATTCGCGCATTTTAGGTGAAAGAATATACTTATCATCTTTTAGAGTCATTGCAGGCCCGCCGCCAAGCACGGTGTTAATATCCCTTGCTTCTTTTTTTTGCGGAGTGTCATAAGCGAAGGTGACATCAACTGCAATGGCAATATCTGGCTTTTGCATTTGTGCTGCTACCTTTGCTCCCCTGGTGCCTACTTCCTCTTGGCTGGATGCGACCGCTATTAGTGTTCCAGGAAAAGATATCACTTTCTGGAATGCTTCAAGCATTGCACAAAGCCCTGCCCTGTTGTCAAATGATTTAGACACGTAACGAGATCCAAGCAGCTTTTCAAAAGAGGGCATCCTCGTTATTGGGCTCCCTATTTTTATATTAAGGTCTTCGAGATCCTCTTTGTTCTTTGCCCCAACGTCTATGTAAAGGTCCTTTAATTCTAGTTTTTCGTTTTTTGGAATGTCCCTTATTTGTATTATTCCAGTAACAGATGGGCCAATGTGCACCCTTGAACCTAAGAGCTCGCTTGGGGATTGATGTCCTATGCTATCAAAGAAGATGAATCCTTTTTCATCAATATAGCGCACCATTCCGCCAACTTCGTCCATGTGGGCACTAATTAGCATTGTAGGGCCGGGACGAGTTCCTTTCTTTGTCATCATAACGTTTCCTATAGAATCGCTTTCTATGGAATCTGCCACGCCTTTCATCTCTTTTTTTATTAAGGATGCCACATTAGACTCATTACCTGAAACACCCTTTGCATTACATAATTTTCTTAATAGTTGTTCCATTATATCCCCTCCACTAGACGCAATGATGCTGCCATTATAAGTTTTGAAGTGTAATTTATGTCTTTTTTGCTTGCTACAGCGCATGGCGAATGAATATACCTGCAAGCTGTTGCGATAACGCCGCTTGGAGTGCCGTTTTCAAGATGAAAGGCACCGGCATCAGTACCGCCGGCAAAAGGTTTTTTGTATTGGTAGGGAATATCGTTTTCATATGCAGCAGCTTCAATGGATTCACGTAACAGTTTGTCAGCTATAAGAGTATTATCGGAGATTGTTATAGCAGGGCCGTTTCCCATAACAGGCATACGTTCTTCCTTGGCCAACCCTGGAAAATCCAAAGCAAAGGTTCCCTCACACGCAATTGCATAGTCACAATTTACTTTTGTTCGTGCAACCATGGCACCTCTTGTCCCTATTTCTTCTTGAACAGTAAAGATGCAGGTAATAGGAATTCCAAGCTGTGCTTTTAACATTTCTATAAGACATACGCACCCTATGCGGTCATCAAAGGCTTTTCCCATATATATATCGCCCTGCGACCTGAACGATGTTTCGAATGTTATCATATCACCTATTTGAACGTCTTCTGGGCCGATATCGCCACAATCTATGCGCAGCTCGCTCTTTTTTACTGGAGAATCTTTCTTTTCCTTTGATTGTAGATGTAAAGGAGGGAACCCCACCACCCCAGACAAGCGTTTTTCTCCAATAGATACTACAGCCCCAGGAAGAAGATCATCCCTTATACCGCCGACCGTATCGAAGTCTATTATTCCATTTTCTTCAATGGCCGTTGCCATCATACCCACCTCGTCCATGTGGGCAAGGAGGCATATGGATGGGCCACTTCCTGATTGTGTGGCATAGAGATTTCCCATGGCGTCGGTACGCATTTTGTCACAGTAATCCAATATATTGTCTTTTATTATGGAGCGCACATCGTTTTCGTATCCTGCTATGCCGCGGGCATTGGAAAGTTCTTTTAGTAGCAAGAGAATTCCTCCAAAAAAGGTGCATCCAACGATGATATGAATGATTTTAACAACATGGCTGATGCCTCCATATCCCTAATATCTGCCACTTCTGATGGAGTATGCATATAGCGCACAGGCAGGCTTAAAAGAGCACCCGGAACGCCAGATTCTTGAATTGTGCGTAGGTTGGTCGGGGTTGCGGCAGGGTATGCTTTTATGGTGTGGGAAATGTTTTTTCTTTCTGCAATTTTCCTTAACCTATCTGATATGGTATTGTGAATGTTAGGCCCCACTCCTATTATTGGTCCACTCCCCAAAACGCGCGTCTTGTTCTTATCAACGCCCTTCATATCACCATGTGTGGCATCAATTGAAATGGCAAACACAGGAGAGCAGAGTGCAATAGCACTTTGTACCCCTCTTGCCCCGACTTCTTCTTGAGAAGAAAATAAGAAGGCAATATTGTACTGGCTATCAATTATTTTAGAAAGGTGGCACAACACAGCACATCCTGCTCTATTGTCTAGCGCCTTGGAGCATATCTTGGTCCCGCCCAAGCTGCGCAAGGGGGAATGGAAGGTAACTGGGTCCCCTATACGCACAAATCTCTCAAGTTCCTCTTTGGCCAAGCCAGTGTCTATTGGCAAATCTTGAAACTTAGGGATTTTATTTTCTTTGCATATGTGGGGAGGCGGGACACCTATGGTGCCGATAAGTTCCTTCTTACCATTTATTAATGCCTGTTTTCCAGTCATGATTCGTGGGTCTATTTTGCATATGGGCTCAAGGAATATATACCCATCATCGTCGATATGGCGCACAAGGCCGCCTATCTCATCCATATGGGCATCAAGCAGTATTGTTGGCGCGTTTTTGTCCGCTTCCTTAATACAAATAAGATTCCCCATCGGGTCCGTCATATGGGACGTAAAATCACAAATCTTTAGGATGGCGTCAGATACATTGTGTTCATGCCCTGGGACGCCTGATTGTTCGGTTAATATTTTTAAATATTCAAAAAGAGAGGTCACGTTATGATAGTAGGATGGTAAATTAAAAAATGTTTTGATGAACCTGTTTTATGGCAATTGATATTATGAAATAAACCATTACATTTATAAATTAAAAAAAATCTACATCCCATAGGTGAAAACAATGTCTATCATCGGAGTTAGAATTGATAAAATTGAAGCTTCAAGAAATAATCAGACAAAAGTGGATGGTCCAGTCAGAATAGGCTCAACGCCAAGGATATTATCACTTATAGAAACCCAGATCAACAGCGGGACAGGAAAGATGAACGTCATTGAGGTCGGTTTTGAATATTTTACAAATTATGATCCTGCTCTTGGTTCAATACGCGTAAATGGCGTTGTTTGGGCACAGGAAAATGATGATAAGAGGAAAAATATACTTTCCAAGTGGAAGAAAGATCATGCACTGCCGCCAGAGGTCTCTACCGAGCTGCTAACACATCTTACACAAAGGGCAATGCTTATCACAATGCTGCTTGCTCGTGAACTTAGTTTGCCAAGCCCCCTTCCATTAAGGATAAACCAGTCTGAAGAACCTAAAAAGTAAGACTGCGTTTACTTTTTCTTTTTATTTTTCTTTATTTACAAAATCTTCTAGTATTTTCTTTAAGTTAAGATTACCTATTTCTTCTAGATCATAGTGCACGCGCACGTAGGGTTTGTGAATTTTCATGATCCGTGTGAGGTCTATTGGCGTCCCCATAACGACCGCATCGCAGTTAGTCGCAGTAATGGTATCCTGCAGGTCACGAACTTGGGATTTGTTGTAGCCCATTGCCGGAACAACGTGTTCTAAGTGAGGATATTTTTCAAATGTTTCCTTAAGCGACCCCACTAGAAACGGCCTTGGATCAACAATTTCTTTCACCCCGTATTTTTGGGCAGCGATATATCCTGCACCATACCCCATCCCGCCATGGGTCACAGTAGGGCCATCCTCAATGACTAGCACCCGTTTTTCTTTGATAAGGTCCGGATTGTTGATAGTCACTGGAGATGCAGCTTCTATTATTTCTGCTCCCGGATTGATCATTGATATGTTCTTGCGCACCCTTCTTACCTCCTCCCCACATGCGGTGTCTATTTTATTTATTATGCATACGTCCGCCATGCGCACATTAGCCTCCCCGGGATAATAGGTAAGTTCATTACCGGAGCGCAGGGGGTCTAGCACAACGATATAAAGGTCTGAAACATAAAAAGAGAAATCATTGTTGCCACCATCCCACAGGATAATGTCTGCTTCCATTTCCGCCTCACGTATTATCTTTTCATAGTTTACTCCGGCAAAAACAACAAAACCATTGTCTATGTGCGGCTCGTACTCTTCTCTTTCCTCTATTGTGGTGTTATATTTGTCGAGGTCTTTGTAAGTAGAAAAACGCTGGCATTCCTGTTCTTGGAGATTTCCATATGGCATTGGGTGGCGGATAACAACAACACGGTAACCCATCTCCTTTAGTTGCAGGGCTATTTTTCGTGTTACTTGGCTTTTTCCACTGCCTGTACGGGATGCGCATACAGAAATAAGGGGCTTGTTACATTTTATCATAGTAGTTTTTGGCCCCATTATCCAATAATCGGCACCAGCCGCCAGGACTCTTGAACCTAGCTGCATAACATGATCATATGGGAGGTCAGAATATGCCATTATCACTCTATCGATTTTATTTTTCTTTATCAGTTTCTCTAAATCCGCTTCTGGATATATGGGGATGCCTTCTGGATACAAGTCTCCAGTGAGTTTAGAAGGATATCTTCTTTTATCTATATCTGGTATCTGTGCAGCTGTGAAACACACGACATCATACTTGGAATTATCTTTGAAGTAAACGTTGAAGTTTTGAAAATCCCTTCCGGCAGCACCTAAAATAATTACTTTCGTTTTGTTCATAACCCTTCCACCATTTAATGTATTGAAAAATAAGTTTTATATATCTTATCCATTTACCACGCAAGTATTCTATTTTGCATATTGTTTTATGATAAAGAGCAAGGTCGCGAAGGTGGAGGGATGGAGATATGATGGTATTTTTTTGGAGTTCACGTATATTTCTGGCATCTTGCCTTCCCATTCTGTGATAAAGTACCGTAATTTTCCACCAGAATAAAACGATGCACGCAGCACATTGTTAATAATATCATTTGAGATATCAGAATCCTTTTTGAGAAACATTTCAATAGTGACAACAGGTAAGCGCCTTAGTTCTTGGATGTTTTTATCAGAAATTCCTCTTTTTGGAGTTTGTACCATGCTTCCGTGGTGCGCCCGGATTAGTGGGACATGGGCACCCTTCCCATACAATGCGAACAAGCCGTCATAGTGGCATGATGCAAGTATTGCCCCAGGAGATTTTGCATTAAACGATGACAAGGGATACTTTTCATTTGATTTAATGTCTAGAGTTCCAATTATATTACTACAAGTCTTTTGTTTACAAATGTTTGTGCATCGCTGGGCATTGCATGAGATGTATATGTCATTGTATGTTTCCTCTACTCTGCGCACAAACTGCAAGAATGCATTTACATTATTAACAGGTCCAGTATATAGCTGGCCATTAGTGATTATAATTGGTGTTTCCACAAAACCACTGTACACTGCCTTATAGTAGTCGGCTGATTTTTCATCATAATATATGTTGTGTTTGTGCACAATATAGTCTGAGGAACCCTCAAGCCGCATTATGGGATTTGACAGTTCCGTATGTGATTTGTAGAATACATCAATATAAACCGGCCGTTTCCATATATGCACTCGAGGTGCATCTACTTTTGGGATAGGCGGTTTAGGGGCCGGCCTTGTAACAGTGGTAGTGAATTTATTTGTAGATTCTTGGATGCGGGGTTCTCTTTCACGTTTTATTTTTATTTTTGGAAGTTTAAATTGGGGGCGTGGCACACTAAATTGCGGTTTGTAATCAAATGAGATTGTAAGGGCGCCTGAAACTCTTTTGCATGCCTCAACACATTCACCACAAAGAGTACAGTTTGTCTGTTCTTTATTTATTGTGTCAAAAATTATATTGGGTATGGAGCGCTTCTCTTGTTGTTTTTTTAGAAATAGTTCAGGGGATAGTTCCATAGGGCATGCTTTTTTGCATAGCCCACAAGAAATGCACCTGCTCTCATCTAGCTTTAATCGCAATAATGAAAAGCGATTGAAGTGTCCTGCAAGATGCCCCAATGGGCAGAAGAATCTGCACCAGAAGCGTGAAACAACTATAGCAATTAGAAGTAGTGATGTGAAAATTACCACACGCATAACAAAGAGAGTGTCAGAGAACACGTTGTGGGACAATCTGTATGGAAGTGCAGCTTCAAGCAGGCCTGCTGGGCACAACTTGCAAAACATTGTGTCAACAAACTCCCATGCAAACAAAATTAGGGCAATAAATACTATGGTGCGGGTTAAGTAAGTCAAGGCGCCCAAATGGTCTAAGCGAGGCCTTGCCGATTTTTTCGGCATGCCGGATATTTTTTTCCTAAGCAGTATGCATTTAATTCTGTAAAGATCATGGCTCAAATTTGTTCGGCTATACTTCACATTAGTTATTTTATCAACAACGTCATGTAGGAATCCGAAAGGACAGGCCCAACCACAAAACGCCCGGCCAACTATTGCGAAGAGGGTAAGGAAGTAACCCAAAAGATAGTAAGGTATCTCGCCCATAATGACCCAGTTCTGGAGTAGTCCAATAGGACAACCAGCAGTTGCCCACGGGCATGCATAACAGTGAAGACCGGGTGCTATTAGATGTTTTGCAACTATTCCCAGCGCCCCTAAATTGAACATTATGAGGGAGAATGTTTGGTAGATTTTTCTCCTGTTCGAAAGTGAGCTGTTTAGTTTTAGTATGATATATGTAAATAATATTATTCCAATTGCAAGCAGTATCGTACCGGGCCAAATAGCAATATTTGTGGATTCTTTTGATCCAGTTATCTCATAGCGTACGAGAGCCAGACCATATAACGCGGTAGAGCTAAGAAAAATGGTTACAAAGAATACATACTTCTTATTAAGGATGTTTGATGCCCCTATACCCAAAAGAACTATACCACAATATCCCATAGTAAGTGTCACTGCAGAATACCCTTTTGTCCCGAGTATTCCTGTGATCATGGATAGCAGGCTAACAAGCACTATTACTGTGCCTATGGTCACCATGATTTTCCAGGCGATATTTTGATCATTATTCGTTTTTTTCTGCTGTTCCAAGCTCTACCACCATATCAATAACTTGAATAATATACCGTATGTCGTCTGGCCTTGGGTAGTTGGTAATGTAAGACTCATAAAGCCAGCTTTTGTAGTCATTGTTTTCGTTGGTTACCACGACCCAGGGCACACCAACGCTCTCAGCACCTGAATCATACATGGCTGCAAGCTCACGAAATAGTTCGACATCGTTGTCATATTTTACCTCAATGGCGGTCACGTTTTCGGAGAATCTGGCAAGCTCTTGGCACATTGCAATGACACGAGGGCAAGATTTACAGGTTTCCGTAGAAAAGATGTATATGGTAATATCTTGTTCGAACTCCGTGTATTGTATTTTGGTCAAGTCATCTATTACTAAATAATCGCTTGTTGTATTTGTGATACCCAAACAAGAGAGGCATATCACAGAAGATATATTCCTGCTCCTGGTCACATCATCGTATTGTGGGAGGACACCAATAATTAGAAAAATGATGCCAAGAATCAAAATAATATACGGAGCAAGTCTTTTTCTCATATCGTTCTACCTCTATTCACACCCAAATAAAGCTTTTCATACAATTCATTCCAGTCTAATTTAGTCTCGATGCATCCAAGTGTTTCCAATAATACGCCCTGCACAGCGATACCGGCGTTTTGAACCGCCTTCATACCTTCTGCTAGGTCAGCAAAACAACCTACCCCAAGCACTGCTTTTGGATGCTCCATCTTAACGATCCTTTGCACGAAAGTTCCACCCGGAACAATAAATACTTTGTACCCCAATTGTTCAGCATTCAATTTGAAATCATCAATGGGGCATTTTTTGCATCCTGCACAGTTAATTCCATACTTCGAGGATAATTTAGCAGGGCAAGAAATAGAACGCAGGCATTGCGGTAAAACTACGATACGCTTTTTAAGATCCGTTTTTGAAAATTTATTTTCATTTATGCGATTTTTTAATTGTATGTCTAGCAAGTCTATTGTATTAGGTTTTATTTTAAGAAGGATCATTATGCCTTTGAAGATGGGATGAAGTGTATCAATAAGGAAGGATTGAAATGTGGGAAAAATAAATATTTTAGTGTGGATTGAAATAATAAATTGTAAAAGGCCAATTACAACAAGCAGGATAATTATGATGAGTAAATAAAAAACTGCCTCCCCAATTATTTGAAACAACGATGTGTCAAGAGTTAAAATCATATTATCTACCTTACTTATAAGAGATTGTTTTTAATATTATACTTAAATATTTCTAGAAAACTTTCAAAATTCTCTAACAGTAAATTTATAAAAGTAATGGAAAAGATTAATAAAAGGACAACCTTAGCTAAGGATGGTGAAAAAGGAAATGGAAATGACACCTGAGGAAATAGAAGAAACAGATAGACAAAACATCAAACGTGTTTTCGAGGTTACAGGCCTATCGTTAAAAGACGACAAATGTGAAGATATCAGAAAGGCGATGCTTAAGGCTATTGCATTAAAACAAATCGCAGCAACGGCACTAGTTGACGGCGATGCAAAGGATCCTGACGTACTTGTAGCACTATATACTGTTGCATTATCTTCCCTTGTTAAGTGAAAGTAATGGTATTTCGAAAATATTATGCTCTGATAGTAGTGGTTGTTATATTTGGGGCTTTATTATTTAGCTTTAATATACAAAGATATTTTGCCCCCCTCTCTTCTTTTGAAGATCCCTTGCAACAGGACAATGATTATTTTTCTATAGGGAAATATCCCTTTGGTTATAATGGGGCATGCATGGTTACTGTCGATGATGTTTCTTTTTGGACTTTGACAGAAGAGTTGCAATCATTACGAGAAATCACGCGATTGCATGGCGTGCATGCAACATATTTTGTTATACCGGCGCATGGTGGAGCAGCATATCCCATTTCAAATAACATGGAAGTAGTGGAATTACTGCTTAAATGCATGGGAGAGGGAGATGAAGTGGCCCTACACGGATACACACATTCCCCCACCACCGAGCTTAAAGGAAAATCCAGGGCAGATCAAGAAGAGATAATACGCAAAGGATTAGCGGAACTGACAAATATATTTGGCCCAGTATATGGTTTTAGGCCGCCTGCATTTTGGAAAAATACAGCCACATATTCTGTGCTTGAGGAACTGGAGTTTTTGTACTGTGCATCTGCTTGTGTGTTTAATGTGAATCCTTACCATCCTTTTGACACATTCTCTCCTTTCTTTGGAGAGGAGATCAACCTTATTGAGATCCCTTGTTTCCCTACCGATTATCTGGCAAACATAACATCCGAGAACTCTTCTGAACAACTATTCAAACTCAAAACGCGTTTTGATGGCTGTTATGAAAAAGGTGCGCCATTTGTGTTTTTTTCACATTTGGAGACTCTTTTATATATTGATAAATCTTCGGGACGCTATGAGGGATTAAGTGCTCTTGATAATTTCCTTAGTTATACACACTCGCTAAATATGTGGATGCCCACTATGTTAGAATATGCAAAATGGCAGATTTTTTTAGAAGACATTAAAATAAGCTATAATATCTCTTCAAATAAGATTAATATTTCAATGATGTCGGATGATGTCATTGATGGCATTACAATATATATGAATCTCCCCGATGACATCAATGATGTTACAATATCTTTTAATAACGTAGTTTGTTACAAATGCGATACATGCTCCAAGAACGAGATTATTATTCTCTAATAATATACTATTTTTTCTTTTATGTGTTCTATGGCCAAATGACCTTTGTATATTTTTTTCTCCGCTTTCTTGAGGTAAGTTCCCATGCCTCTTCCATTCTTGATAATATCTTCAATGAGGTCATTAACATCACAATACTTCCGTTTTCGAAATGAATATAGTTTTCCTTTTTCGACATAAGTTTTGGGATTGACGTGTTTAAATTTTGATACATTATCGTAGTTATCTATTGGGGGGCCAACATGTTTTTTAAATTCAGGAAGAGATTTTATCTCAACGTCAATTGCCACTCCTCTTTCATAAACCCCATGTTTATATATGGAAAATCCATAATGTTCACACTCTTGAACAGTAGACTCTACGAACCTCCTAGCTTGGGCATAGAATGTAGATTCATGTACGTCTGTATAAAGATCTATTAATATTAATAATCCACTATCTACAGAGTCATATCCTTTTTTAGGGCCAATAAACATCGTGTTGTCCTTTGTCTCTTCATAGGTGTGGCAGGCATCCATAAATAAGGAGAAAGAATTAAGAGATACAGCAGAGGCAACATTGCGTTTTGGGTCTACAGGGTCCACAACAATCAATGGGTCAGAGAATTCCTTTACTGGGTCTATGAAATTTATTTGGGTGCCTATTTTCCATTTTGTTGCATTAGCAACTAAATTGATAAACGTTCTATAGTGTATTATTAATAATTCACAAAGATATCCAGAAAATCCATTTGTCCTTGAATCTGCACCATATATTTTCTGTGCTTTTAAGAATCGTTTGAGTAATCTAACTTCATCCCTTTGCTCAGGCTTTAAATTAGCTAAGACATATTCCAAGTGAAAAGGCGTTCTATCAACAGCAGAAATAATCTCGGGCGCTGTTTGCACGTTGTAGCATGGAACTAATTCAACAGAGAATTTATCGACAATTCCCGATACGTAAGGATGTTCAGCATAGGATATTTTATATTGAATTCCAAGATGTCTGAATACAGATTTACCTATTTCAATGCCTTCTTTTACTAATATTCTTATCGGCGTATTAGGTGGGAAAAAAATGAAAATGTCCAGATCTTTATCATTTTTTAGAAAAGTGTCTTTTGCTACCGATCCAACTAAAATTGATTCTTTGCCATAATCAGATTTTATATAGGAATATATTTTTTTATATATCTCGATGGCATTATCCTTTTCTTCATCGGAGGGTCGGATATTGTTTTTTATAGTATCTAGGTTCATAGCTTAAACACCTTTTCATCGGAATACATTGGTCCATTTGGCGTGAGAACACTTTTTTTCAAATAAATTTTATTTACTTTGTCTTTACCAAGAACAGTATCTTTTAATGACACAATGATATCATTGGTCTTTTGTTTATTATAAACTTCCTTAACACGCGCAATCGTGATGTGAGGCGAAAATGGCCTTGTTTCCTTAGCAATACCTATTGTAGCAAAATTTGTATCTATATTCTTGGATAATTCAAGCATACGGGGGCTGCTACAGCCCACCCATATTATTTTTGGATTTCGCGAATTCGGAAATGCACCAACTTTTTTATAATCAATTTCAAATTGGGATATATCATTGCATGATTTATTTATAGCTTCAATGATGTCGTTGATGTCATCGTAAGGTTTTTCTCCAATGAATTTCAACGTTATATGCATATTATTTTTGGTTGTAAATTTGGCTCGTAAAATAGAATCAGGAAAGTTATACTTCATTTTTTTTATCTTTTCTTTTATTTCATCTGATAATTCTATTGAAACAAAGAGGCGTGTCATCTTATAACTCCATTTCCTCTTGATATTGGTATTTTTTCCCAAGGAAATATTATCCATTTGTCAGTTTCAAATACATAATAATCTGGATCTATAATACTATGTGATTTTTTTGCTATAACGGCTATTCTTATTTCTTTGGCGTTTTTATTACTCAAATGTTCTTTAATTGCCATAAGGGTTTTACCAGTATCAGCGACATCATCAACAATTAAAACGTTTAAATTATCTATTTTATCGGTCAAAGGAACCATAATATTGGGTTTTTCTCTTCTTTTTTCTACATCTTTATAAAATTTTACATCAACAACCCTCATAAGAATATTATTTGAGATATGAGATAATCTTACGGCAGGAATAAGTCCTCCTCTTGCTACACCTACAATCATGTCTGGCGTGAAGTCTTTTAGAATTTCATCTTTTAGAGTCCACACTGCTTCATCAATTTTTATCCAATCTAAATATTCTTTGTTCATATCTATATCACAAAATTACTCTAGTTTTCATTATATAAATATTGTCATAGCAAGGTTTATATATATTTTTAAGTTATACTATGTCAAGTAAAATGACTTGACTTGGTGTTTGTTATGAAATACTCTTTCAATTATGTGGAAAAATGGATAGATACAGATTATTTTGCTAATAAATTATTAGATATGAGTTATTTTACTAAAATTCAATTAAAAGATTACGTTTCTTACGTTTGGAACAAAGAATATGGAGATAATGTTACATATATCGAGTTAGCAAACAATAGAAATGTATCAAAACAGGCGATTTCTGATAATATACGCCTTGCAAAAGATAATATTGACAAAGCAATCTCAACTTTTATTTTAGGTATTTACGCTAATCTCATCCCGTTGGAATCTATTGAAATATATACAGAATTTTTAGAGCTTTTGAAGGAAGCAAAAGAAAGCGAAAGTGAACGAGACTTTCAAAAAATGAGAAAAAGAATGATAAATGTTTTGGATGAATTATTGTGATATCAATGATGTCATAATGATGTTATTGATGTCATCGATATTATAACTTGTTATAAATATATTCTTTCCCTTTTCGTTTTCTTGAGAGATATCCTTTTTTGTGCAGTGCTTTAAGTATTCTTGATATATGCCCTTTGGACATCTTTGTTTCTTCTACGATCATATCTGTGGTAATATTCGTTGAATACTTACTGAGTATTTCTTCTTCGAATTCTGTTAGTGTTTCCTCGTTTTGAATTATTTCTTTTTTAGAAACTATTGGTCTTTTATTTAAGGCGAAATCTATAAATTTTTCAGTTATTTTATTTTGGGACTCTTTTATGTCTTTTATTTCGTTTTGAACCATTTCTATTTCTTTTTTTGTTAAATTTAATTCATCTTTATATACAACTTTTAACATTTCATTATCCGTTTCCATTATTTTCTCTGCCAATTTATTTAGTTTGAATTCGTGTTTATCGCTTACTGTGTTAATATCTTTTAATTCCAGTTTTATATCTTGTATCTCAGAAAATATGGTTCTTACGTCTGTTTTAAAGATTTGAAAGTCTTGGATATTTTGTTCTTCTAGCGTTGTCTTTATTATTTCAAGTTCTTTTTCTATTTTATTGTCTTCTTTCTTTTTTAATCCCAACAATGATAATAATCCCATGAGTAAATAATTAATATTTTCCTATATATATCTTTCGATGATGTCATTGAAACTAGCATAATATTTGATATTTTTTTAATTAAAATGATATTTTTTAATTAAAACAATTCAATGATATCAATGATGTAATTTAATATTATTTAACATCAATGATGTTATCGTGTGCGATTATTATTTTGCATGGTCGTGTGAATATACCATTTTCTACTACGCCGGGTATATTGTTTAATTTTTGTTCTAATGTTGGTGGGTCATTAATCATAATCTTTAGATCTATTATGAAGTTTCCATTATCTGAGATCACAGGCCCGTCTTTAGCTTTTGCTTCTCTTAGTATTGGTTTTCCTATTTTTTCTAATTTATTCATAACGGTGGTTAAGCTCATGGGTATAATTTCTATTGGGAGTGCAAAATTCGTTCCTAGTGTGGCAACGAGTTTTGACTTATCAATAAGCACGTAGAATTCCTTTGCTGCATAATCTACGATTTTTTCTTGTGTTAGAGCTCCACCCCTCCCTTTTATTAGATGATTATGTGGATTGACCTCATCTGCCCCATCAAATGCTACTTCTGGTAGGTGCTCTGGTAAACTTGTGATTCGTAGGTTATTTTCTATGCATAAATTATATGATTGGTAAGAGGTAGGTATAGCATAAAATTCCTCCCCTTGTTCTATGCGTTTTCTTAGAGCTTTAGCATAGAGTGCTATAGTACTGCCCGTACCTAACCCAATTACTTGCCCTTCTTTTGTTAAGTTTGCAGCATAATCAGCAACTTTCTGTTTCTGTTGTATTATATTCATATTGGTAAAAACATTTTTATTATTTTTATATATATCTTATATTGATGCAACATATACGATATTTTTCATTGATATTTATTTTTTTATTGTTTTTTGAATCATTCTCTTTTTGTGCATCTCTTGAATCGAATGAAAATGTAGATTTAGCTTTGGATAGTGGAAAAATTGTAGTTTTATATTTTTGGCAATCTGATTGTTCTTCATGTGGTAGCGTAGATGTTTCTATGACATCTATAGAAACAATGTATGGCGATAGTATTGTTCTTTTCAGGCTTAATTTAGATCAAGGGGAAATTGTGTTAGAAACACGTTATTCTGTCAGCGTTACCCCAACTGTTGTTATTTTTGATAGTTTAGGTAGAATTTTTGATACTTTGGCGGGTGCTAAAACCTTATCTTATTACATTGATCGCATTGATGCAGCATTTGCTGCAGAGGGGGGATTTAGAGATGAGGCCAATAAATATTATGACAATGCTTTACTCTTTTTTAATATTGAAAAGTATTCCAATGCAAAACAGTACTTTACGAAGGCACGTGAATTGTATTCAAAAATAGGCGATGTTACTAAGACCATATTATGTGACCAGTTTATTCAGAAATCCGATAAATATATGGATGCAGCATTATATTTGGAACAGGCCGATGATAATTTTTTGGAAGAAGATTACCTACTTGCTAAATCTAATTATAATGTTGCTTTATCTTATTATTTGAATTTAAACGATTTAGATAAGATGGATTATTGTAGTTTACAAATTGATAAATGTGATTTGTATCCCTCTCTTGAAGAGAATATGATTATTGCACAAAGGTATGTGTATGAACATAAATATGCATCTGCAAAAGTAGCTTTAATAGAAATTCGCAATGGATATGAGCAGTTAGGTGAGACAGAGAAAGTTGTTGAAATAGAAAATACTATCAAATTATGTAGCGACTATATCTTAGCAAACCAATATTTTTCAGATGCGACTGTAGCAATTAATAACAAAAATTACGAAGTTGCAATTTCTAATTTTAATGAAGCAAAAAATATCTATATTTCTTATGGCGACGAGGAAAAAATAATGTTATGTGACCAAAACATTGCTATTGCAAATCAATTATTGGAATTGCAGGTATCAATTACGCCCCCCCCTGCTGGTTTAGGAACGGATTACAGTAAGTATTATCCTTATGTGGCATTCATAGTATTTTGTGTATTAATTATAGGCGGAATAATAATATATTATACTAAAAGAAAAAAGAATAAATCTGGTGTTTCATCTTCTTCAAAAGTCCCTGCAATTGACAGAATATCTAAACAGTTGGATATTTCTTTTGATAAAAATACAATTGAAGAAGCAGAAATTCTAAGCGAAGAGGAGGATAAAGAACCGTCTTTTATACCCGAGGACCCGTTTAATTCTTATAAAAGTACTACTATTGAAGCAAAAAATGAGCTTCTTTCTAACTTTTTACAGTGGGCAGAAGAGCTTGTTAAAGAACTCGATAATGCAAATTCAAAGGATTATTTTATATATCGTGACAAATTGGATCAATTGTATTCTTTTTTCACACGTTCTTTTAGCTCGGATGAAGCATATCTTGACAAAGACCTACTTTCCTTGGTAAATGAACGCATTCATATTTGTCAAACAAAGCTTACTGACTTGATAGACATAATATGAGGCCATAATAATGTTAGAGTTCACTGAAGGTAAGGCAGTAATTTCTGTACCCAAATTTGACAAAATTACTTCACGCAATGCAGTTTTCTATAATCCCCTCATGTATTTTAATAGAGATATTTCTGTGCTATTTGTTGATGGCCTATCTGATGATTATACTATCCTTTGTGGCATGGCAGGTACAGGTATTCGTCCTTTAAGATATTTTTTGGAATCACGAAAGCGTGTTTTTGCCAATGATATAAATCCACGCGCTGCTGATATTATTAAGAAAAATGCAAAGAAAAACAATGTTATTTTGGAATATTTTAATGAGGATTTCAATGTATTAAAGGGCAAGTATGATATTATTGATATAGACCCATTCGGATCACCGGCAAGATATATGTCTGCTGGCATGCGCATGCTGCGAAAAGAGGGATATATATTTGCAACTGCAACAGATACTGCAGCGCTTTGCGGCTCTTCCCAAAAATCATGCCTGCGTAAGTATGGTGCCCACCCCTTAAAAACACATTATTGTCATGAGACCGGACTTCGAATCCTTATAGGCACAATTGTGAGTGATGCGGCCAGGTGGGGATATGGTGCTACCCCACAACTTTGTTTTTATAAAGATCATTATATGCGGGTGCATGTTAAAATGGTAAAAGGAAAGCGACGCGCTGTTACTTCTATGAAACAGCTTGGTTTTATTAATCATTGTTGGTCGTGTCTTGATAGGTCCTTTTCTACAAAACCGGTAAGTGTTTGCAAGTGTGGTAACAATTACGCACACGCATATCCTGTGTGGGGAGGCCCCATAAATGATAATGATGTAATTGAGCGCATGCTATCTGGAATTGAAAATTCATCAATTGATAATAAGGAACAAATAGAGAATTTTCTTTTAACCCTTAAATCTGAAGTTGATATACCCTTCCATTGGGACGCTCATGAGATTTCTTCATATTTGAAGATCCCTGCCCCAAAAATGGAGAAAATTCTTGAAGTTCTTGATAAAGAGGGGCACGAAAGCTCAAAAACACACTTTTCGCCTACAGCATTCAAGACTCGGGCAACGATTCAGCAGCTGTCTCGTCTGTTTCGTGATGAAACCCTTTTCCGATAAAGTATATCTCCGCACTTCTTTTCCTTGTAGAAGGAGGACGGAAGCGCTTGGAGTAACCAAAAGAATTTTTTATATCCATAAACAGCTCTTCACTTTCTTGGCTTTGAAATACTTTGGTAAGAAAGTTACCCCCTGTTTTTAGTGTACCCCTTGCTATTTCGAGTGATTGCATAGATAAGATGGCCGAACGTGACCTATCCAGGTCCACAATCCCAGTAGTTTTAGGGGCGATATCTGAAATGACACATCCCACATTTCCGGCCGTAGATAATATTAGGTCAACTGTTTTTTCGTCTGTAATGTCTCCTTGTAGTATTGTTATGTTCTTGTTGGCCAATGGTTTCATTTCTAAAATATCAACACTGATAACGCGCCCTTCAGGGCCTACAAGTTCTGATGCCACCTGGGACCAGCCCCCGGGTGCAGCGCCAATGTCTACAACAGTTGTCCCTTTCTTAATTATTTTAAATTTGTTATTTATCTGCTGCAGCTTGTAAGCTGATCTTGCCCGATACCCTTGTAATTTTGCTTCTTTATGATAATGATCTTTTTTTTCGTACACACTTTCACCTGTTCCTGCGGTCCTTTTATCATTTTCTATTATTATTTTATCTCAACCGAGTCTTCAATAAACAAAATCGGCAGATATTTATGATAATATGAGCTAATAATATAGATGCGCCTGAAAGCAGAAATAAGGATCCTTGGCATAGATGATGCTTTTTTTAACTCCAATGATGACAATGTGCTTATTATTGGTGTTATTTTTCGTGGAGGATTCTGGATAGATGGCCTATTATCCACAACAATTGCAGTAGATGGCCTAGACGCCACAGATAAGCTAATAGACATGGTCAACTACTCAAAATATAAGGATCTGCGCATAATCATGCTTTCGGGCGTTACATTTGGAGGTTTCAATGTTGTTGACATAGCGAGGCTTTCAGAAGAAACAGGATTACCTGTAATTGCAGTCACAGAGAGGCACCCTAATTTTGATAAAATATATTCTGCCGTACAAAATGTGTCAAAACCACAAGAACGGATTGATATAATGAAACGCGCAGGAGACGTTTATCATGCCCATAATGAAGTATGTTTTCAAGTGCATGGCATAGATGTTGTAACTGCCAGGTCATTAATAAGAAAGACAAGCACACACTCCAATATTCCAGAACCATTGAGAGTGAGCCATATTATAGCTTCTGGATTGACGCGTGGCGAGGCTTCCAAGAGATAAGTTTAGGGCCAGTCCAGAGCATTAAAAGTAACCGAAAGTTTTTAATTAGTTAAGGATGGTTCGATATTATAATGGCTAATGCTAAGAAAGAATTAAAAGAAGTGCTAAAAGGCATCCTCTTGGCAATTATCATATACTTTGTCATACAAGTTTCCCTTGTTGTTTCTACAGGTGTGGATAATCCTATTTCAGTTGTTATATCCGGGAGCATGGATCACAAGGGATATGATTTTGATCAGTGGTGGGACATAAAGGAAAGCGAATATCATAATTATGGTATAAATAAAGATATGTTCGAGTTATTTCCTTGCACCAATGGATTTTCTAAGGGAGACCTTCTTTTAATAAAAAGTATACACCCCACTAATATCAAGGTCGGCGATGTTATAGTATTCCAAAGGGAGAATGATTCTATTCCAATCGTACATAGGGTGGTGCATATCTCTATGTATCAAGACGTGTTGTATTTCCTTACTAAAGGAGATTATAATCCTGTGGCAGATAATTATTATAGTGGCAGCATTCAGGGCATAAACGAAGAGCATGTAATTGGCAAAGTTCGTAGCGTCTTTCCAGATATAGGCAACATAACACTTTGGTTTAGAGGGGTTTTAGGACAAGATGCATAAACAAAAACGGCCTTCATTGGCAGTAGATGGTTTTTTGACCGACGGAAAATACATACTGCTCATACGCCGTAAAAATCCGCCATACGAATCTTTCTGGGCTTTACCAGGCGGTTTTGTAGAATACGGGGAAACGGTCGAAAATGCCGTTATAAGGGAAATAAAGGAGGAAACAGGGCTTGTTATTTTTGCCCCAATTCTAATAGGGGTGTTCTCTAAGAAGAATAGAGATCCTCGTGGCCATGTGGTGTCATGCGCTTTTTTGTGCAATCATACCCTAGAGAACTTCTCACCAGGCAGCGATGCAGCAGATGCTAGAATATTTGAGCTTGGCAACATGCCAAAGAACATCGCATTTGATCATCAGGACATAATCAAGCAAGGCAAAAAACTTTTAAATGGTTCTGGCTATTTTATGAATATAAAATAGTTGGTCGTTTGTCAGCATGTTAGCTCGGTATAGGGGATCTTATCAAAGAATATTTTCTGGAATAGGCAGCTTAATGGCCAAAACAGGCCTTTCTCCAAACACATTCACGATACTGTCCCTAGTACCTGCAACAATAATGGGATACTTTTTTTATACTGGAAATGTATGGTTGGGTCTTCTGTTTTTTATTGTAACATCTTTTGTGGATGTAATTGACGGCAGTGTTGCAAGGGCAACTGGCAAAGTGAGCGTTTTTGGAAAGGTGCTAGACCATACAATCGACCGTTACACCGAGTTTATTTTAATTGGCGGCATTGTCATGGGAGGACTTGCATCGTTCTTTTCAGGATGTTTTGCAATATCCGGGATGATAATGGCTTCGTATGTACGCGCAAAGGCCGAGTCTGAAGGCGCCAAGAATTGCGATATTGGTTTTATGGACAGGGCTGAAAAGCTAATTATAATAATGATAGGATGCATTGTACTAAATTGGAATGATGCTTCGTTGGAGTATGCTTTGATAATTGTTGGCTTGCTTTCGCATGTCACCGTCGTCCAACGGTTATTATATACAAAAAAACAGTTTGAGGTTTAATTATGATAGTCGCTGTAGGCAACCCAGTTTATGATAATATAAATACCCCATATACTTCCACAGGAGGCAGGGTCCTGTCGGGATGTTCCACAAACACATGCATCATTGATTCCCTTTTGGGGATGAAATGTGCATTAACAGGATGTGTAGGGGAGGACTTCAGGCACAGATTTGAGGAAGATCTTGCTTCATTTAAGATAGAACATGTAGTACAGCCTTCAGGTGAAACAGGCGGATTCGATTTGGATTATGATGTTTCAGGGGATAGAAAACTAAACTTGCTTGGCATAGCGGACCCTATCAAATACTTTCCTGAGAAATACCTTTCAGCAGATACCATAGTTATAGGCCCGATACTAGGGGAAGTATCCTATGAACTCCTAAGAGATATACGCGATAAGGCAGATGGATTAATATTTCTTGATCCCCAGGGTTTTGTAAGGCAGATAAGGGACAAGAAGGCAATACGCATAGAGAATCCACATATAAAAGAGATAGTCGCTTCAGTAGATATAGTGAAACCCAACGAGTATGAGGCAAAGATAATGACAGGGTTTGACGCGCACAAGGAGACTAAAAAAATATGCGAGACGCTCTACTCATGGGGGGCAAATATTGCTATTGTCACCCTTGGTGAGGCAGGGTCCATGATATATGACGGCGACGAGTTTATCAAAATCCCCGCATACGAAACGTTTGCAAAGGATCCAACAGGTGCCGGAGATACTTATATGGGCGGATTTATTTTTGAGTATTTCAATAAGAAAGACCTGCTTGACGTGGGGCTTTTTGCATCATGCACCTCTTCGATAGTAGTTGAGAACGTCGGCCCAAACTTTCCTATAACAGAAGGAGAGATACGAAGACGCGTTGAAGTGCTAAAGGACAAATATAATCTTTGAATCTAAATAAATCCTAGAAAAGCATATATTTTTTTAATAGAAAAATTTAAATGTATTTTTAGGATAACTAATATGGGTTGATTTTCCATGGTAGTAGCATTTGTGTTATGTGTGACTGAGGCAGGAACGGAAAGGGACGTAGTTGAAAGATTAGAGACGTTTGATGAAGTGGACGAGGCTTTCGTTGTTTATGGGGAATATGATGTTATTGCAAAAGTAAACGTCCAAGAAATCAAAATGTTAGATAAGTTCATAACGGAAAATATGCGCTCGATAAAAGAGATCCAGATGACATCAACAATGATATCTGTATGATAACCACATGATTTTTATATATCGCTCCTTAGGATGTTGTATGCATTCTAAGAGGAGATTTCAATGAAAACATTTATTCTATGTTCAGGTGCAACACATTTAAAAGGGGCTTTTGATAAGGCGGGCGCAGAGACTTGTTATTCTTTCAACAACTATGATAATAAACGTTTTTTTATGAATTCGGACATATACAGCCGGCTTCCAGTTGATAAGTTCGAAGGAAAGGATGTAGTTGTTGTGCAAAGCGCGACGCTCTCAAAGTCCGGAAACGAGTGGTATACGACCCAAGATAGAATATTTGAGCTTATGGAGTTTCTATCTATACTACGCCGCCCCCAGGAAGTTTTGGCGACAGGGCATAAACAATATTCTTACAAGGATTTGGAACCACCTGCCTCTATTGAGGTTGTCTATACCTGCATGCCTTGTGCCAAGCAGGATCATGCATGTTTAACAGGAGAGGTAAATTCAGCAAAGCTTGCATTGGATCTTGCCTTGGGAATGGCAGAAAAGGTGCATATCATAGATCCACATCCCCCACTGTCCATTGATTGGTTTGGCTCACTGGTAAATAAGGGAAAAATACAGACCATCTCTATTGTAAAAGAACTTTTGGCACAAGCCCAAAAAGAAATGCCGGACGCTATTATATTGGGCCCAGATGAGGGATCATCCGCACGTCTTGGGATAGAATCATTCTCAAAATCCCGCATCTCTTCTGTAGAATCTACAATTTCAGGTTCATTTGATGTGAAAGGAAGCGATGTTATCATATTAGATGATATGGTCCTTTCAGGAGGAACGCTTCGAAGAACGCGTGAGAAACTAAAGGAACTCGGTGCAAACAATATTGGGGCTGCCCTTACACACACAATGCCTGTATGGGGGGGAGAGGAAAATCTTCAGAAAATCAGGGATTCCTTTGGGAACAACCTCTTCGTATCTGATACTATTTATACAGAAACGTTCGAAGATATCGCGTTAAGCTGCGTAGGCGAGCTGCTAAGAAGCGTGAAGTAAGGTCTTGGTATTCAAAAGCCCCGGCACTAAAAAGTCTTGTTTGGTGCATATATGGACATACTAATTTTGCAATGTTTCTTTCCAAGACTTAGGTAACATTTAAAAAGTAATATATTATTGAGTGAATATACTGAGGTTATTTTATGAAAACATTGATTGTCACATTAGGTATTGGAAAAGGCACGTGGGGAAAGGTCAAACGTATCTGCAACGAAGAATGGGATAATATACTCATCCTTGGAAATCAATGGGCAAATGATACATTCAAGTCTGATAAGTCTTATGAATGGATAACACTTGACGACCAAAAGGATGTCTGCCAGCTCGTTGACGATATTTCCAAAGAGTTGGACAACAAAGAGTTGGGAGAAGTATATGTAAATATCTTGTCAGGAAGCGGAAGGGAACACAATGCCGTACTATCCGCCCTTGTTAAGAAAAATGTAAATTACAAGATGGCTGTTGTATGTGATGATGGTCTTCACTATTACGGCGAATAAGTTGGTGATTACACATGATGAAACATCGGAAACATTTATCTAGGACACAAAAAAGACGCGACAAAACAGCGAACAAACGCGTTTTGAAAGGATTATCCACCTCCGTAAAGAAAGAAAAGAGAAAACTGGCAGCTAAAACATCTAGTGTGACAGATTAATTAGGTCACATGATGCGGGATGCATATGACAGAGTTCAAAGTTACCCCCTGGAATGTTGAAGGCGACATTGATTATAATAAACTTATAGAGCAGTTTGGGACCCAACCAATTGATGATAAGCTTATTGATAGAGTAAAATCTCTTACAGGTGAAGTGCACCCTTTATTGAGACGGAAAATATTCTTCTCTCATCGGGATTTTGACTGGATACTTTCAAAATACGAGAAGGGCGAAGAGTTCGCCTTATATACAGGAAGAGGCCCATCTGGCCATACTCATCTGGGCCACATACTTCCGTGGATATTTACAAAATACTTGCAAGATGCTTTCGGATGCGAGCTTTGGTTCCAGCTAACTGATGATGAGAAGTTTGTATTGTCCCCGCAGCTTTCCATAGAAGATACTATAAAATATTCTTACGAAAATGCCCTTGACATCATTGCACTAGGTTTCGATCCCAAGAAAACAAGGATTTTTTCAGATATATCTTACGCAAAGACCATGTACAAACATGCGCTTCAAGTTGCTAAGAAGGTAACGTTTTCTACAGCCAAGGCCGTGTTTGGATTTGATAATTCAACTAACATAGGTTTGATATTCTTTACATCTATGCAGTCAGTGCCTGCTTTTCTTCCTTCTATAATGCATAAGAAAAAGATCCCAGTGCTTATACCAAGCGCAATCGATCAGGACCCTCATTTTAGGATAACGCGCGATGTTGCAGAAAAGATGGGCTACTACAAACCAGCACTTATCCAAAGCATGTTCTTGCCGTCACTTGAAGGACCAAATTCAAAAATGTCTGCTTCAAAACAGAATTCTGCAATATTTACTGTGGACACGCCTAAACAGGCACGCAAGAAGATAATGAATGCTTTTACCGGAGGGTGCAGCACCCTTGAAGAGCAAAGGGTGAAAGGAGGGGACCCGACCGTATGTACTATCTATCAGTATCTATATATTCTCTTTGAGCATGATGACGAGAAGTTAAATGAGATTAAGAGGCGGTGCATGAGTGGCGAGGAGATGTGTGGAAACTGTAAGAAATATCTTGCAGAAAAGGTCGTTACATTCCTAAAGGCACACCAAGAGCGTCGAGAAGCTGCAAAAGACAGGTTAGACGAGTTCATGATTTCTGATTAGATGCCCTTTTTTTACGAATGTAATATATTATTGGGTTTGTTATTTTCCTCTTCCTCACTAGCTTGTTTTTTGTCAGTGTTCCAAGCACAAAAGAGAGCTCTTTTTCATCAGACCCCAGTGTTTCAGAGAGTTCCTTTAAGGTCTTTGGACTCTTAAATAATATTTTCAGAACATCCTCCCCCAAGGCGGTCTTGTCCTTCTCAGCTACTTTTTTTAGAATGCCATCTACTTTTTCCCAGTCTACGATGCCCCAAGTTACCTCTTTACAAAATTCATCGGGCTGACAGAGTTGTGGCGCGTTTTCAGATATCTTGGAGCAGGATGGCGGAAGATACCATTTTGATTTACCATAGTCTGTAACATTGGGATGATTTGTCATGCCAAATCCAAGATGGTAAAATATGTTAAGTTTCTCTAACGAGTGTTCCTTAAAAAGAGGGGGTTCGCATCTGTTTCCCGCTTCTATTATAGTTGGGATGACATCATTTATTAGAAGTTCAACATCATTTTGGGATAGAGTAAAAGAAGAATCACGATCAAATATCTTTGTTGAGGGCATAAGGCGGGCGTAGGATAGAAATGATGTCAGGAGAATCGTTATGGCATAGTTTCGTTGTCCTGAGGATACACCGCCCAAGGCTATTTTCACACAAGGCGGGAAGAGTCCCTCTGAAAGGTTTCCTGGAGCGTGTTCTATTGTCGTTCGAACTTTAATAAGGGACCTTACCATAGAAGATATTTGTTCATACACTGGATGGGATATTTCCTCCATTTTAATAGAGGTTTTCTTCATATACTCCTTGCACCGTTTTTTTAGTGTCTTTGAATACAGGTCGATTAGCTCCCACTTAGTAACAAACATATAGGAGCCTATGATATATTGTTTTGTAATATTAGTGACATCATAAACATCACTCCACAGGACCATGTAGTTTACCTCGCCTCGTTTTTTGTCCTTGAGCCTGAAGAGGTCTTCTCTTGGCACTATAATACCTAGTGATGGGAAGTCTATTGCCTTTAAGGGACGGGCCCTGTCAGCGTGCTCATCTATATCATAGATGTTTATCAGCGTCTTCATCTCATCGATAACTTCTTGGGAGAAGTAAGTGGTTATTCTTTCTTTCATAAGATTTTCAAAAGCATTAAGTGCAACCAACACTTCAGGCGCATATGGGGTCTTGGATAAGCTTTGTAGGAGGAGAAAGAGCGAAATTATGTCTTTATCATCATCCAGATCTATATATTTTTCATTGTTATTCTCGTTTGATCGAGCTATTGCTAACCTGATTAGGGACTTGTCAATCTTGTTAATATCTATATTTAGATAGTGTCTGGACTCTTGTGAAAAAGGATTAACAACTACCATTATTTTCCCTTTCTTTTTTAGTTATTAATTGTTTCTAAAGATAAACACATAAAGTACCCAATTGAACATAAAGTATCAGAAAATGAACGTAAGTTCACTTTACCCTTGTTCTCTTTCCATAGGCTTTTATTGCCATTAGTTCAATGTTAATTCAAATGTATGTCACACATATACTGTCATACAAAAGGCATTCCCCAAAACTTTCGCAGAGGGGATAGAGGATGTCAGCTTGCATCCAGCACGCATGACAATGTGATCTGTGTGCGAATGAACATAAACTTTCGATAGTTTATGTGCAAAGCCTAAAGATATGTGAGCAAAACGGGCATGAGAAGAAATGCCATAAGCGTCGTCCTGTTAACATTTAATAGGGGGGGCATGATTCCAATGCAAAATGCAATCGTGCATAGCAACAACCCAGTCGGTCCGGAAAGAATGGCAATTATAATGAGTTGCACTCCCACACCAACTAACGTCACTACACTATATTTTATTGAAGAAATCCTCTTTAGAAGTATTTGTGAGAGCTGCAGCAATACAACAAACGACAGGCCGGAAGCACACAGCATTATGGCAAATAAAATGGAGAACTCGCTCTTTGAAAGGGTGTCTAAAAGTGACTGCACGTGGAGCAGGGCGCCGTTTCGTGCCTTCCCGAAGAGATAAAGCACAATAAGTGCGAATATGGCATTTGCGGTGTTTATTGAGCAACAGGTAGCAATAAACTGCCGTTCCCCTATTCCTTCTTCATTTGAGGATGCAACATTTGAAACGATTGTTGCCTGGCTTGCCCCAACCCCTGGGATCGTGGCAACAAGCATGCCGGCAAGCGACCCTTTCAAGCAGGAACTAAAAATCGCTCTTCTCCCCATAAGGATAGTCCCATCTGGGTTTTGGACGGGAATGGAGGTTGAGCTCTTCATACTTAATATTAGGGTGCTTATACCGAAAAATCCTGAAAATATCGGGAACAGCGGATCCGGCGATATCCAGGGATTGAATAAAACAACGCACCCATAACAACCGCTTATGAAAAATATAACGATTGCCCACAGTTTGGTATTTATTGTCTTGTTGGCATTTATTGTTATTATTGAAAATATTATAAGAAGCAAAGGAATCGTCTTGGTTATTAGTGGATAGAGCGTATTTATCATTAAGATAATTATGGGAAGCAGGATAAGGATCGTAATTACAGAAAAAAGGCTTGCTATGCCGGAGAGGCGTATGGCCTCAAACCCCCTGCCGCTTAACACCATCTTATGGGCAGGGAGAACTGCAAGCGCAGTTTCTGCTTCAGGAACTCCAAGAAGTGTTGCAGGTATGAAGTCTATGAAAGTGTGTGTCACTGACATTGCACATATAAACGACGACGCAGCTAGCACGTCTATCCCTGCATAACTTACCATAGAAGCTGCCAACGGGGAGGCAGTGTTTACATGGATTCCAGGCATAAGACCTGTTAATATGCCACAGCACATGCCCAAAATTCCAAGAAGTAGCACATGCGAAAACACAAGATCTCCTTATTTATAAAGGATATATAGAATATGCGAAAAGAAAAGTATAATGTTATTAGGCCTAGTTGTTGAAAAGTCGTTTCTTCCACTTTTCTGTGAGATTTTTATAAGTTTCCTCGCTAATTTCTCCGTCTGCGTATTTTTTTTCAAGATCGTTAAATATGAACGCATAACGGTCATTTGTGTCATCTTGTCGTGCCACAAACTTTTCCTTGTTCGTTAATCCTATATATATTGCAATGGCCCCCAAAGGAATGGCAAACGCGTACCATGGGTAGGTTGACATGGCGTTTTCATCTTCTTTACATAAAATAAGAAGCTTATTAAAACATGAATTTATCATATCCCTATCTTCAAGTTCAGTGTAGATTGCTTCTGCAGCTTTGAACTTTTCCTTTGCCAGTTCAAAGTTCCCTTCAGCTTCGGCAGCCAATCCTTCGTTATATAGGTCTTGAGCTTTTATGTAGTTATTACATAGCCCAATATACAATTGAGCAAGCGAGGCGTTGAAGGCATCACCTTTAGCTTCAAATGCCATTTTTGACATCTCAAATGAATTTAAGGCCTCATTCCACTCCATTGCCCCAAAGTGTGCCATGCCTTCATTATAATATTCTTCACCAAAGTTACGCTCAATATCTGGTGGCCCAACTTCAAGGGACAGGAAGTAAAAATTATTAGAGACTATTTTTTCATGAGGGGGTGATGAAATGAAGAACTTCAGTTCGTAAATTCCTTCAAGCGAAGCCCATTGCACATCGACATTTCCTGTTTCTCCCGCATCAAGAGAGAATATACTGTAAGCGATCCTTTCGTTTGTATGCTTGTCATACACTGCACACATCACGTCTCCTGTGCCAGTAGTGCCATTGTTTGTTACAGATGCCTGAAAAGTTACGACCTCTCCTTCATTTGGCGCGTCTGATAAAATGCTGACTTCATTTAAAATCATGTCAATATATTCCAAAACAGTTGCAGTGACCTCTACAGTTGCATAATGCCCGGAGTTTGACCGTAGGTGAATGGGGATTTTGTATTCTCCAGGAATAATATCTTGGGATGCGTACACCTCGACACTCACATGCTCTTCTTCGTTGAACACGGCGTTAAGTTCGGACCGGGAGAATTTGACAGTAAAGCCTTCTGGCGGATTGCTTGTTAGCATAAGACGAGACGTTGTTAGCATAGGTCTGATATGCGAGGGCATTGAGAGATTGTAGCTTCTACTTACATTTAGTAAATTATCTGGTGGTGGTGGCGGATCAGGGCCTGTTGTTGTAGTTGGTGGTGGAGAGTAGGTGTTAGGGGGCGAAGTACTTGTTTGCGTATCCTCCCCATTAGAAATAACTGTTATATCAAAGGTTTCGGTCTGCCCGGGGTACAATGTTATCGATGATATCGATATATTTAGTTGTACATCGTTTTCCGATGCGCTTATTGTTGCCATCGAACCAAGGATTAATAGCAAGAAAATGGAGGCACTGATTCTTTTCATTACACAATAACGATGAGCAATACTTAAAAAGTTTTCTTATAGGGAAAATAGGGCTCACTCAGTAGAAAGCTTTCTGAAAATACCACGCTTCTCTTCTTCTTTCATGTGTTTTTTCGCATGTTTCATAAGGACTGGGAGGAATTCTTTTGAAAGTTTATTTTGTTTTTTTTTCAGAGTAGTAGCCCTCATTGCTTTAATTATTATGTTGGGTTTCCTATTTAATTATTTGTATTTCCCATAGTTCAAAGTCGATGATCTTTGCATCAGGCAGTTTGCAATCTGTGATAATCTCTAAACACACAAGAATAGTGCATCCGGTTTTTAGGGATGTTGCATCCTTTCCCCTCTTTAGAAGGTCCTTTTTTTCAGTAGCATAAATATGGGCTTGAATAATGCCAAAGGGCGCATCTAACTTTAGTATCTGGTGATTTCCCTTGAAGTAGATGTCATCTACTGTTGCCATAACAACCACTTTTTTCCCTTTTTCTAGCACAATATCATTATCTGGTCCCCTTGTTCTTTGCACCCCTATGGGTGCAGACGATGGAACATACAGCACAGTTTGATGGTAGTATTGCCTATACAATCCCCTGGCCGTTATAGTGTCATTTGGAAATACGTCTAGCCCGTTGGTACTGTATACACACTTTGTTGCCGTGCCGTCATCTACCTCAAGCAAAATTCCTTTATAATATGATTTTACGGACTTAACAGTTCCTTGTATGAGATATGGCGTTCCTTCGTGCTGTACCTTGGATAGCGGAGTGATATCTGCTTCATGGATTGTAAGTTTTAGGGGTATGTTGGATATTTTTCCATGATCTTCCACAATCAGAACGAAACCTTCTACCATATCACCTATTTTTGGGGACAAGGTCGTTTCCAATTCTAAGTCGCCTACAGCTACTCCATTAGGGAGCATTGCCGTAACTTTACCGTTTACTTGCAACACACTGCCAGCCTCATTTACAGTATAATAGGTTGCACGAGGCAGTGAATCATAGTCGCATGGGAGTATTTCTATATGATCACATTTTTCAATATCGAGGAAAAAGTGAGGCCAGTATTGGCGTAGATATTCTTGTTTCACACTGGAGAGGATGCCTTGGGCATATACCCAGTCTCCAAGTTCAGGGACTTGCGAAAGACATTCCTTAAGCCCGTAAAATAGAGGTATCTCAACTTCGTGATCCCCTTTTATTACTAAAAATAGATTGCCTTTAGACTCCAATTTTCTGGATACTACACCCTCCACAGACACGTAAGAACCCACATACGGAGCTAAAGGGCCCCGTGGTTTTATTGGCACGGTATTATCTGCTTCGAAGAAAAGGAATCCGACCCCTGCAATGGAAAGTAGAATACTTAAAACAATTATTTTCCTGTCTTTCATAAATATAGGTCATTTGGCAGTAATAAAAATAAACGCTGATACAAATTATATAATAAATGGAAAAATTTATAAAGTGCATTTTCCCAAAATGGGTATGGTATCCACGTTATCTAAGATGACGCATAACGTAATTGATGAGGCAAAAGAGTTCTTATCACATAATAAAAATAGAACCTATGTCATATTTACGACTATTTTTCTTATAGGATACCAGTCACTGCAATTCTTCATAGAACATCCAAAATGGTACATTACATTTTCTCCTGACCTTACCATTTGGCTGCAAAAGACATTCTCGACCCAGGCACTAGATCATATACTATCTTTTTATTATCCTGTGGGATTTATTCTTTGCCTGATACTTTTGAATTATATGGTAATTAAGGAGGGCAAAAATGGATGGAAGTGGGGATATGCAATTCTTTGCTGCTGGATTGCACATTTTATCATAGAGATGGTATATCCCGTCGCGCCGCCATTACGCTGGGATTCTGGGGCTCGGCCCATACGTCTTGAAGTGTTTCCTCTTTCTGATATATTAGTCAGCGTAAAATATGGTGGTCTACCCTCAGGCCACTTCGGGTACACATTTATCGGTTTCCTAATAGCACGCTATAAGTTCTTGCAAACGAAATCTAGTGCATATAGGAAGTATATGCTATTCTTTTTAGTTAATCTCATACTCACAACTTTTGTTGTATTGTATCTTGGCGAGCACACGTGGGAGGACCTTGTAGCATCAGTATTGATATTTGGTGGAATATTTTGGATATTCTCGCGATAACTTTCAGAAGAGATTAGGCAATGCTCATAGTTTTACGGGTTGTAACGTTCTGCGATAGCTGTTGCAAAAGAGCGCTTTTTATATATTGCAGTCTTTTCTGATTTTATATAGTTCAATGCATCAGTTGGGCAGATGCTGCAACATTTTGGATCGCCGTCGCACAAATCGCATTTGAATATCTTATGGGTGTCCTTATCATATCCAATACATCCATAGGGACATGCAATCATACACATTTTACACCCTATGCAGTTGTCTTCAATAACAAGTATCCCTCCTGTGGCAGGATCTCGCCACAAGGCTTCGAATTTGCAGGCAACCATACAAGGAGCATCATCGCAATGGCTGCATACCACTGGCACGCTAACACCCTCTTCTGCCCATATGATGGCGTGTATGCGCGATTTAGAAGGATTGCAACACTTTTCGTGGTGCAAAGAGCACGCCAACTCACACAGCCTGCACCCGGTGCACTTCTCCACGTTAATTACAATGAGCTTATCCATCCTTATTCCTCATGACCTTTTTTTCCTGCATAAAAAGAATATCCTTTAACACTACTTTTTCATCTGCTACTATAAAATGTTTTTCTACTGCAGATTTAAACAGCGTCTCTGCTTCCTTGGTCCTTGCAATAACAGTAGTATACCCTTTCCCCGTTCCAACAGATCCAAATACAATATCACTCTTAAATGCACAAAAGTCCATACAGTAGTCACACCCCGGCACAACACATCCTTTCAATGATGAGAGTGATATTTTTCGTTTCTCTCCGTTATCAAGGGTAAGTGTGAATCTTTTTGATATTTCCATTTTTTTTATCTCATCCATCTTGATGCCCCTTGCTTCAATAATGTCACGCAGCGGCTCAAAGATGAAGTTCTTTGTACAAAAGAGCCCTACTTTGAGAGTTATTTCTGGCAAAAGGCCGTGTTTTTGTGCACTAGTGATGCCAGACATCTGGCATGGAAGACCTACAAATGCGATTTTATTGTGACGAAAGGGCAGAATGGATAGGGAGGATGTGGCGCTATATTTCGAACCTGCGGCAGTACGGGGTTCTTTTCCAAAAACGACATCTGGACGCCACTGTTTATCCCTAACATTTACTATACTATGTTTTGTGAGCGATTCAAGAAAAGCTGTGCACGCCCCTCCATCCTGGCAATCCTGGCGCAGCGAATCATCTACAGCGCGGGCACGCCACACAGCAACTATATTTCCAATACCATCGTTTTTCTCCTGGTCCTGGATTGGGCAGGTATCAAGGCAAAGATTGCACACTTCGTCTGAATGGGTCTTCACGCCCAGGGAGTTAAGTGAAGCAGCCATAAGGGGATTGTAAGAGCGGCGTTCTCTGTTCTTAGGGCATACGGCAGCACACGTTCCACAACGGCAGCATTTGTTAGTGTCAACAATTTCTTTTTTAAGCCCCTGTTCATAGCCACATTGTGACAATCCAACGCCATCCATAACAAACCACTGTTAATTATTAGTTTATACCCGAACTAAACGCAGCTCCAGTCTTTTTCTTCCTCTTCCTTTGTTGATAGTTTTAAATATCTCTATCTTGCCTATTTCTTGGGTGTTATGCACATGCGTTCCGCCGCAGGCATCAATGTCAACACCCCCAACTTCTACCAAACGTATGTTTTTGATAGAAGGAGGTATAAGGTCAAGACGCGTTATTTTTGGGTCAACTATTGCTATAGCATCTTCTCGTGTAACTTCCCGAACAGTAACTGCCATATTTTTTTCTATATGACTGTTAGTGTCCTCTTCTATCTTTTTTACAACCTCTTTATCGAGTCCTTCAAGCGTCAGGTCGATACGTGCCTTTTCCTGTGTTATCTGATTTCCAGTTATTGTTGCACCATACGTAGAATATGCCACTTTTGAGAGGATGTGAAGGGCGGTGTGGTATTTCATGTGGGTGTAGCGCCGCTCCCAGTCAAGTTTAAGCTTCACTTTGTCGCCTTCATGGATTTCTGATGTCCCTTCTTCTAGGAAGTGAACAATGTTTTCCCCTTCTTTTTTTACACTTTTCACAGTATATGACGTCCCCTGTAGATTAATTGTCCCTGTGTCCGTATCCTGCCCGCCGCCAAGCGGGTAAAATATGGTCTTGTCAAGCACGACGCCTTCTGGAAAGACTTTAGTTACATAGACATCTGCTTTGGTCATATACGCATCCTTTAAGAAAAGCAGTTTGGTCATATATTTAGGGAATCTTTTCTATCATTTAAGTTTTTGGCATAAAAATACAATTATAGACAACAATTATATATTTGGTAATTATATTCTGTGGTCATATGATTATCACAGTTTCATTCTTGGCACAATTAAGGGAAATTATTGGAAATAACAAGGTGGTACTGAATATGGATTCAGCCACAATAAGCGATGTAATTGCCTTGCTCGAAATAAAATATGGTAGTAAGATAGTTAATGAAATACTTGAAGATGGGAAATTAAGTGAACTTGTAGTTGTAATGCACAATGGCGATATAACATACGACTTAAAAGAAAAATTAGAGGATGGGGACGAAGTAACCTTCCTTCCCCCTGCTTTTGGCGGTTGATTACCTTTCCCTTTCTCCGCGGATAAACTCTTCTACCATATCTTTGCACACATCGTCTGGGAATTGTTGTGGTGGATGTTTGAAAGAGTATGATGATATTGATATTAATTGGCCGGCAATGCCGCGATCAATACCAATTTTTGTTGCACGAACAGCATCAATCATTACACCTGCGGAGTTTGGAGAGTCCTCAACGGACAGCTTGAGGTCAAGCTCAAAATTCACATCCCCAAACTTCTTTCCAGTCATCTTTATGTAACACACTTTATTGTCTTTTAGGAATGAGACATAGTCTGATGGACCAATTCTTAGCGGCACTTTGTATGGAACAAGGGATTGGACCGCTTCTGTTTTAGATATTCTCTTTGAGACTAGGCGCTCTTCTTCTTGCATGTTGTAAAAGTCGGTGTTGCCGCCTATGTTAAGCTGGTAGGAATCAACGATCTCAGCTCCCCTGTCAATGAAAAGCCGTGAGAGCACGCGATGAAGGATAGTTGCACCTACCTGTGACTTTATATCGTCACCTGCACACGGGATCCCTGCTTTCTTGAATTTGTTTGCCCATTCATCTGTTGAGCAGATGAACTCTGGCATTGCGTTTATGAATGCGGTCCCTGATTTGATGCACTCACTTGCATAGAACCTGGCTGCATCTGCAGAACCTACTGGCATATACGACAGCAAAACGTCAGCGTTTGCGTCT
Source organism: Methanomicrobia archaeon (assembly GCA_030603445.1). Lineage (GTDB taxonomy): Archaea > Methanobacteriota_B > Thermococci > Methanofastidiosales > NM3 > NM3. The sequence continues at coordinate 124,740 of JAUVXU010000001.1, forward strand.
TCTAGAGTCTTGGCTACATCCACTGTTTTTGCGCTCTTGTCAACGGGTATAACCTCTGAGAGCCTTTTCCCTATGCCATCTAGAACAGGGGCCCGTTCAACAGTTATATTGGTTTTCGGGCCGTCTGAAAACTTCTTTGTACAGTTTTCGCCAGCAAATATTGCCTCCTCAAGCGGAAGGCCTATCTTTCTATTATCAACATCAAAAGCGGCTACAAGCTCTATATCTGATATTTTATAGTCGCCAAATACATTATGCATCAGTCCCGGAACGAGTTTATCTTTCTCATCTACGTCTTTGTAATATTCTAAACCCTGAATAAGTGAAGATGCACAGTTACCGATACCTGCAATAGCAAGCCTTATTTTACTCATACCATCACCTCTTTCTTTTTCAAGCTAAGTTATTTATATATTTTATGGTTATAAAATAGTTCATGAACGATTATTTCATGTGTACTGGCTTTTGCGGCTTATAGGATGAGGTAAGTACACGGGCATTGTTCCCCCCCTACTTAAAAGGCAAAAACCATAAACTTTAAAAGCATATCATTTGTTGTAGGTACTGTTTTAATGGCCGGGGTAGGGTAGCATGGTTATCCTAAAGGACTGTGGATCCTTTGACTCGGGTTCAAATCTCGGCCCTGGCCCCATTATTCTTACTAAGTTTATTTTATCATAGTGGCGCCTTGTTTTAATTTATATTAATAATCTAAACCATAAACTTTAAAAGGAAAACATTTGAAGGAAAAACGGGCCGTTGGCTTAGTCTGGTAGAGCAATGGACTCTTAATCCATCGGTCGGGGGTTCGAATCCCTCACGGCCCGCTTTAATAATTTCTTAATATGCTTATATTTCCAAAAGGTTTATTTTCTTCAACACACCTACTTTTTTTCATGGAAGATAAGCATGTAATCGAAACTATGGGTATGACAAGAGTTGTCATTAAGAATGGTAGAGTGGTTTCGGTTGGCGAACCAAAGCTTAGATATTGTCCTCTTTTCCACAAGCATCGTGGCATTAAGAGAATAGATAAGGGCTCTGTTAAGAAGAACATAGAGCAACGAATCCGTGAATTTGGACTATTTACTGCCGACAGGGACATTGAACAGGAAGCTTTTGTTGGGTTTGGGGCATCTGAGGTATTCATGACAGCATTGCGATGCAACATGTTAGATTCTGTTGTGAGCGTATGTGACGGGGCAGGTACCGTTGTTACTTCCAATCCTGCGCTAGTACAAGGCATTGGGGCGCGCCTCTCAGGGCTTATGAGCACTTCCCCAATAAAAAGGCTTATTGAGAGAATAGAGGACGCCTCAGGGCATGTGCTTTATTCGGACAATGCAAAGATAGACCAGATAGAAGGGGTAAAATGGGCAATAGAACAGGGGTTTAGGAACATTGGGGTGACCCTTACTTCTTTAAAGGATGCGAAAGCGTGCAAATGTTTGGAATCAGAAGGCGTTCGCGTCATTACTTTCATCGTACACGCTTCGGAGTTGTCATTTAAAGGTAATATTGATCACTGCGACCTTGTCACATCATGCGCCTCAAAGGCGTTAAGGTCACAACTAAATGGAAAAGCATGCTTACAGGCTGGAAAATCTATACCCATATTTGCACTAAGCCAATTTGGGAAGGAACTACTACTGGAACGGGCCAAGGAAATAAAAACACCTATACTGATGTTTTCCTCAGAACTTCCGGTATGCACCGCCCCTCACCCAGAACCTTTGTTATAGGTGATAAAAAATGCTAATAGATGCAAATGAGAAGGGTCCTGAATTGGCACATGTTGAAGATTCTTTTATATAAATATGGTAAAAATAAGAAATAAAGAGAAAAGAAAGAATCTAAATTCCTTTTGCTTTCTCAACAAGATCTGTTGCAGACTTCTTTGATATTCCTTTTACTTTTACTAGATCTTCAATGTCTGCTTTACATATATCACTTATATAATTGTAACCAGCCTCTTTGAGGCGTTCTGCGGTCTTTGGCCCAATGCCTGGTATCTTTTCTAGAGGAATATTTATCTCCTCAGGCTTAGCTTTAGATTTCGGTGCTTTCTTTGCAACTGGTTTTTTCTTTGGAGTTGGAGTTTCTTCTTCAGGACCCTCAAGCTGGCTCATGATGCTTACAAGCGCCTCGACATTCTCATCATGCAGGCTTTTTCGCATCATATCAACTGGAAGCCCTATCCAGAGGGCATCATCAATATTGAGGCCGGATGCATTGAGCTCCTTACGGGAAAATCCCCTTCCTCTTCTTTTCACATTCTTATTTTGATAAGCAATACGCACTTTTGGTTCTATCATATTATCACCTGAATATTTGATTTAAAAGTAAGGTTGTTTATATATTTTTCTTATATTTTTTAAAAAAGAGGACAATTCATCAAAATTCGGGCATTAAACTATATTATTTTTAAATGATGCATAACAAGATTATGCTATGAAGGCACGAACAGTATACGCTTTAGCCCTTTTGTTCGAGATTATCTGGCTATGTGGTATTTTGGCTGCCCCATATATGGAATCAATCGGATTGGAGGGAGTTTCCACGGGAGTGTATAAATCATACGCTTCTGTCTGCCACCAGCGAGCTGAGCGATCTTTTTTCATATTCGGTGAAAAGATGGCAGTTTGTGCCCGTTGTTTTGGTATCTACGCAGGTTTCTTGGTAGGCACCGTGGCATACGCATTGTATAGGAAATTAGAAAACAAAAAAATGCCAGATTACAAGGTGGTCTTACTAGCTCTTCTGCCACTTGCAATAGACGGCATAACACAACTTCTTGGTTTTCGTGAAAGCACGAACATGCTGCGCCTTGTAACTGGGATGTTGTTTGGGATAATTTTTATGCAGTACTTTATGCCATTGGCTGTGGTCCGCTTGGGGGAACGCCCGTAAGGCGGATGTAGTACAAAGTGAACACAACTGTGAAGAAACCCCCAACAAGCGGTGAGACAAATGATCCAAGATATGGAATAAATCCTAGCACGACAATAGCGATTAAGTATACTATAAATATCATAAGCACATCAGGCCATACAGTCTTTGCCAAATCAAACGATTTAGAGAACGATTCTGTCAGTTGCATATCATCAAGCACGATGCCTTGCTTCACGAACACTGTGGCTATTATCACTACCACATAACCTATGCAGCACGCAAGTATCCCTATGAACTGAAACACTGCAATAATTATGGCGGCAACAATTAGGATAATCCACTTGTCTTTCATGAAATCAAAAGCTTTGTTTAGATTTACTTCTCTTCCTGCAACTGCATCAGCAACCATCACAATGGCTATCGCACTTACAAGTATAGCTACAATCTCTGTAATTATGGAAACTAATCCACCCAACATCATCATTTTTCCCATGCTAGGGAAAAGATCCCCAAAATTTATATTTCCTCCATTAGAATCAAGGTTATTGAAATAGATTCCAGCATTCTCACTAATTGCTGCATTCCCAATTAGAGAGATAACGGCTGGGACAAGGAATATCATCAAAATTATAGGATATTTACTAACAATTGTTAGGGCTTCGTTCATGATAGGCCCAACATTTAGTTTGTTGTTATATTGTGCCATATGTTTTATTATAATATTCTGTTTTTATATTTTTTGTTAAATTTGCTCTAGTTATAACTTAACGTAACGAAATGATAGAATAAAAATAAGTTATGGCACTTATCAAAAACAGAATCTGCAGTGGATTTGTTTTTCCCTAATTATAGAAAAAAAGAAGAATAAAAAGGTATTATGGATTAATACCAAGCGTTTTCTCCTTCTCTGCTATTAGCAGCTTCGTCTTGATGACGGTATCTGGGTTAAGGGAGATAGAGTCTATCCCCTGTTCCACAAGGAACTCTGCAAACTCTGGGAAGTCTGAGGGCGCCTGTCCGCAGATGCCTATCTTTTTCCCTTTCTTCTTTGCAGTCTTAATTACCATCTCAATCATGCGCTTGACAGCGATATTGCGCTCATCATAAATATGTGCTACAAGCTCCGAATCCCTATCAAGTCCGAGAGTAAGCTGCGTCAGATCATTTGAACCTATTGAAAAGCCGTCGAATACCTCACAAAATTCCTCTGCTGCGATGACGTTGGAGGGTATCTCTGCCATTACATATACCTCCAGGCCGTTCTCGCCTTGCACAAGCCCGTACTCTTTCATGATCTCGATAACTTTCTTTCCTTCCTCCGGCGTCCTACAAAACGGCACCATGGTCTTAACGTTCGTAAGCCCCATCTCCTCACGAACACGTTTTATGGCTACGCACTCAAGACCAAATGCTGGTTTGAAATTCTCGTCGTAGTAGCGTGACGCGCCGCGCCATCCTATCATAGGGTTATTCTCCTCAGGTTCATAAATAGAGCCACCGATAAGATTAGCGTACTCGTTGGTCTTGAAGTCTGATAGTCGTACAATGACGTCGTTAGGGTAAAATCCTGCAGCTATGCGGGCAACGCCATGGCTTAGCTTCTCAATGAAAAATTCCCTCTTGTCATCATATCCTCGCGTCTTCTTATCTATTTTTTCAATTATTTTTTTGATTTTCTTATCAGTCTTTGCCTTTTCCTTGAGCTCGTTGTAGTTGAGGAGTGCTAAAGGGTGTATGCCTATATAGGAATTTATGATGAATTCCTCTCTTGCGAGGCCAACACCATCATTTGGCATCTGCCCGTGTGAGAATGCCTGTTCTGGAATTCCTGCATTCATCATAACTTTAGTGTGAGTTTTTGGAATACTGTCAAGATTCGTTTCTTGTACCTCAAAACCGAGAAGACCATCGTATACTTTGCCGGTCTCATCAACACAAGATACTGTGACCTCTTGGCCGGATTTCAGAACTTCCGTTGCGTTCTCTGTGCCGATAACTGCGGCTATGCCCAATTCGCGCGATACGATGGCTGCATGGCAGGTCCTCCCGCCTTTGTTCGTAACTATGGCTGCGGCAATTTTCATGATGGGTTCCCAGTCAGGGTCGGTCATATTCGTAACTAGGACCTGCCCCTTCTTGAAGTGTTCAATATCCTCAGGGGAACGAATGTTATTTACTACGCCTTGGCTAATTTTTTCTCCAACAGAGAGGCCTTCAACAAGCACATCACTAGTCTCTTTCAATTTGTAGTTTCTTATAATATTCACATCTTTTCGTGAATGGATCGTTTCGGGCCTGGCCTGCACGATGAATAATTCTCCTGTCCCGACGTTGGTCCCGTCTCCATCCTTTGCCCATTCTATATCCATTGGCTTTTTGTAGTGATTCTCAATAATTACTGCCCATCTTCCAAGTTGTAGTATCTCATCATCGGTAATGACATACTTGAATCTTTCTTCCTCTGGGACTTTGATGTTTTTTACTGGCTTATCGCCATCACCATATACCATCCTAATGCTCTTTGTACCTAGCTTTTTGGATATGATGGGGCGGTGCGTTTCTATCGTGGGCTTGAAAACATAGTATTCATCAGGATTTACTGCACCTTGGACGATATTCTCGCCAAGCCCGTAGGACCCCGTAATAAATACTGCATTATCGAATCCGGATTCTGTGTCAATAGAGAACAAGACGCCTGATGATGAAGCATCAGAACGTATCATTTTCTGGACGCCTATAGAAAGGTAAACATCAAAATGGTCAAATCCTTTGTCTTCCCTGTATGAGATTGCCCTGTCAGTAAAGAGGGAGGCAAAACATCTTCTGCAAGATTCAATAAGGGCTTTATCGCCACGCACGTTTAGATAAGTTTCCTGCTGTCCTGCAAAAGATGCATCAGGAAGGTCCTCTGCAGTTGCAGATGATCGTACTGCAACATCTGGATTTTCTTCATATCCAAACTTTTTTGGCATTTCCTTGTAATGATCTATTATCTCTTCTTCAAGATCCTTTGGAAATTTTGTTTCAAATATAAGTTTTCGTACCTTTTCTCCCCTTTCACGCAAGTTTTTCATATTGTGCGTGTCAAGATCAGAAAGTACTTCTTTGATACTATCCATCGTACCCGATTCTTCAATAAGGTAACGGTATCCTTTAGATGTAATTGCAAAACCATTAGGGACATTCACACCTTCCGATGTTAGATGTCTTATCATCTCGCCCAATGACGCATTCTTGCCACCGACAAGAGGAATATCCTCAATACCTATGTCTTCAAACCATTCTACATACTTCGCGCTCATAACAGAACCCCTCGTCATCAAGTATTTATCAAGTTCTACTTACTTTATTTTAAAAGGTTTTTGTATTTATATAATACAAATATTCTATTAATTGAAATTATTTTATAAGATATGTATAGGTAATCTGGTGTTTTATTGTCTTTTTGACATATTATCAACTAATATTGATTATACATTGTACATTGTTTAATAATTGTGCCATAACTACGTTAGCAATGAGTTCTTTTTTGTCATTGTAATGAGATACTATTTAATAATTTGCTTTTTCATAATTGCAAAACCTTCTATTTTTTAATAAAACTATTCTAATTTTTTAAAAAACAAGAAAATATAAGTGTTTTTTCTTATTTTAGTAAAATTAATCGATTTTTATTAAGAAAAACTTAAATAGAACGATATTACATCTTATTTCAGACAAGTTATTGTCAAGAGGTGAAATGAAATGTATGGCATGTTTATGAAAAAAAGGTTCGTTGGCACTTTCTCGTTTATGAGAAACGGCGTGAACAAAATTTCAAATGATAACGAAACTATTAAACCCAGCACAGATGAAATAACGTTTAGGGCAGAAACACCTTACTCTGATAAAATAACTTTCAACATTATATTTTAAAGAGGCGTATCATCAGTTAACTAAAACAAACAGGACACATGCCATTTACCGGCACTATAGTATCGGGGATTGTGCTCTGCATTATTAATAATGGGCGCGCGTTTAGGTAGATTATATGGGTCATGAGAGAACAAAGTTCAAGGATGTGCTACGGGTACGAAATTTCAGTCTGCTCTGGGTTGGGCAGATAATATCGAACTTCGGCGATCGTTTCAATTATATGGCCGTTATGGGGCTTATACTCTTCAAATGGGAGGGAAGTGCCCTGGATGCAGGCATGATGTTTATATTTATGTCACTGCCTGCGCTTATTTTTGGCCCTTTCGCAGGTGTGTTCGTTGACCGTTACAATAAAAAGAAGGTCATGATAATGTGCGATGTTATTCGTGCAGGTCTTGTTGGTCTCTTGCCGTTTGTTTCTTCGTTGGCGCAAATATATGTTATAATATTTTTAATATCCTCTGTATCACGCTTTTTTTATCCTGCCAGAAGCGCGATTATACCAGAAATAGTTGAGAGTGATAAGCTGCTGATAGCAAATTCACTTTCCCAATCTACCTACCAGGTATCGGCAATAGTAGGGTATGCTATTGGCGGTGCCTTGGTGGCAATTGTTGGGCCAACATGCGTTTTTTACATAGATGGCATATCATATTTAATATCTGCATTCTTAATATTCAGTATTGTGCACAGCGCCAGACAGAAATTGCCTGATGCGTCTGGAAATACAATAGGGCGTGTCAAGAACGAGTTAGTGGATGGCCTAAGATACTCTTACAATGAGAAGCGCGTGCTGTTCCTTCTTGTATCCTTTACTGCCGTGCTTCTATTTTTTGGAGGAATAAATATCCTTTGGATAATACTCGTACGCGATATTCTTGGACTAGGGATCGAAGGCATGGGGATAATAGAGTCTGTTGTAGGGGTGGGAATGCTTTTTGGCACCCTTGTTGTGGGGTATGTCGGGCATAGATTCAAGATAAAGACAATGATTGTCGGCGGATTTTTTGTGTTTTCCCTTTCATTTATGGCAATAGGGGCATGGATGACACTTCTAAATGTTGTGTTTTGGGTGTTTATGGCTGGGTTTTCTATGTCTTTTGTCAACATACCGGGGGTTACAGTTTTCCAAAAGATAGTGCCTGAAGACATGAGGGGGCGGGTTTTTAGTGTTCTGGGCACACTAACAGACGTAGCCGCATTGATTTCTATGGCTATTATGGGTGTTTTGGCCAATGTTTTTCCCATACAGGCACTCTTAATCGCATCATCAATAGGCATGCTAACAGTAGCCATAGTGTCTGCTTTTGCACGTATAAACTTTGAAGATGATTTAGAGGAAACGCACCTTTCACTAGAGATGACATCTAGTGGCAATCCCGACAACTAAGAAGCGACCTAGCCTAGCAGCTGATTTAATTAATAAAATGTAAATATTTACAATAATACAAATACATAGTTTTTCCATATCCTTTTGATGGAGACAAAAACACGTATTGTAAAGATATGAATTAGAAAGTAACAACTAACAGAAAGACATAAAAGGAAATTTTGTAATTTTTACTTCTTATGCATCATTTAATTTTGATGTAAAAAATGCTTCACACAACCTTTATTTATGATGAACAATATTATCATCTTGTAATAGTAAATATGCATCTGGTGGTACAGAGCACTAATTGCAACAATGTGATTAAAAATTAGATTTTGGTGCTTCCTTCTAGGCAATGTTTGCACTATGGACACTAAATATTATCGACGAAGTTATTCGTCGCCTGATGGCTATGATGGAGGGTTATATATGGTACTCAAGAAGAACAGAATGACTGAAAAAACGAGGCAAATGCTACTCACTGAAATTTTTGGACAGCACAAGATGATGATTGAAAAGTTGCCTCTGGTCATGACAATTCATCAAGATTTGGAAAAGTTTGATCCTACAAAAATAGTCAATGTGTATATAGAAGAAGCGGATCTGTCTCTTGATACGGCGGAAGTATACACTAATAAGATACTCTTTGTGTTGGAGTCATTGTTCATAAAGGGAAAATTGAAGTATATCACAACGCGCATGATACGGGAGCTAATGTGCGTTATTGCGATTATGGAAGGAGACTTTTCCACTCGCGACAAGCTCACTGTGGTTGGCATGCCGGTAAACGATGTGGATAAAATGTTCTTCGGATTCGGATTTGATAATTCTAATCAGATACCTTGTGAGGAGTTTATACATAAAACCAAAGGCGACATTGTGGACGAACAATACTCCCTTCTTAAATTATATAATATTGATACGCCTTCTGGAAATCCTGCATATGGTCACCTTAACAAGGATATATATATCCATGACAGGGACTATCCAGCCCGGCCATTTTGCTATCAGCATTCGGGTCGTTTCATATTTAGGAATGGACTACGCATCGATGGAAGTGGAAATTTTACAAATGTATCAAAACCACCCAAACGCCTAGATGTTGCAATACGCCATACATGTGAATTCCTTGGGGCCGCCAGTAGAAATTGGAATGGGGGACAGGGTTTTAGAAATCTTTTCTGGGAACTTGGCCCTTTCATAGAGGATGAGGCAAAAAGAAATACAGAAACTAAGGAGATATGGGGAAAAGAGGTCCCAGTCGGAGTTATACAAGCTGCGCAAATGCTTCGTTTCGAACCAAACCACATTTTTGTTGGTAGAGGCAGCCAGGCAGCATTTTCATCACTTGTGAATTTCGCGCTTCCGCCAAAATATCTCACTGAGGATTGTGATGTGGTGCTTCCTGGAGGAAAAGTTGTGCGCGGCAATTATGAAGAATATCGAGAAAGCGTTCTTCAGTTCTGGCTGGCCTATACTCACGAGTCTGTAAAGGGGGATGCCAACGGGGGCATGTTCCATTGGATGAAGGATGATGTGGGCATCAAACCGTCGTGGTTCAAAGAAGATGATCTTAAAGAGTATATATTTGAGCCTACAATGCGCTACATAGCCAAGTTTGGGGGACCATATATCTACAATGTGAAGAATGTCCTAGACGAGGAGGTCGCATGTACATCATGCTGTTCTTTGGTGTTGTCTACCAATGATCCGGAGGACTATGAACTAGCGCGCCAGGGAACACTTGGAATGGGTGCACTACAATGTGGTTCTTTCAATTTACCTCGTCTTGCATACCTTTCAAATGGCGATGATGATAAAGTGTTTGAATTGATGCGTGAACGCATGGACCTTCTAAAGGAGGCTATGATAGCAAAACGTAACTTTATGCGCAAAGTGTTAGCTTCAGGTCTATCCCCATTTCTCACACAACCCAAAATTCCGGGGGTCGATGAGAGCCCGTACTTTGATTTGGATAAACAATCGGTCTTATTGTCTTTTTGTGGCTTGAACGAGTTTATGATGGCCCACATGGGTTCGGAGCTGCATGAGAACAAGGATGCGCATAACTTCGGCATGAGGATCCTTATAGAAGCTTTAAATTATTGTAAGGAGCTTACTGAACAGACAGGCATCAACTTCGCCATTTGGAGGCAGCCTGGGGAGACCATGACGGGAAAATTCGCCCAAGACGATTGGAACAAGTTTAGAAGCAAGGCAGTTGTGCAAGGGGATCCAAAATCCGGCAGTGCCTATTATTCAAACTTCACACACTGCAACGTTAATTCAGGAATAGATGTGTTTAATAAAATAAAAAATGAAACACCATTCCACGGTCTTACAACATCCAATTTGCTCCACATATGGTTAGGAGAACAAGATCCTAGCCCCGACTCCATATGGGAGCTTACAAAGAAGATTGTAGATAGGTCTCTTGCTAGTTACTTTGCTTTCACAAAGGAGATCACAATATGTAACAAATGCCACTCCACATACTCTGGCGTGGTATCCAGGTGCAAGTGCGGTGCCGGGGCATCTGAGTTAGTTGTACAGTCAAGGATAACAGGTTATTATTCAACAGTTGGGACTGTAGAATCAATACTAAAGTGGAGGGAAGGAAAACATAAAGAGGGTTTAAAGCATGCGCATTGGCAACCTTCTAAATTCTCGGAATTTAATGAGCGTATGGCAAATGCTTGTGGCAGCAGATTCTCAAAGCTTGAATCAAAACAACAGGCAGACGTTGCTATGATGAAGAAGGAACTTGTAGAAGCGGTGTGATAGTTGTCACACCTTCTTCAATTATACTTAGTTTATATGCTCTCAAGAGGTAAACAGCGAGAATATGCGCATTTGTTTTAGTAACATAACGATAATATTAATAACAGTGATATGAAAAAAGCAATCATGAAAATTATCTTTTTTAAATCCAAAGATTGTCCCCAGTGCCCAAGGGCACAGGCAAATGTTGAGGAAGTAATGGCAGATTTAGAAGTGAAGCATCCTATCGATTACGTTGACATATCAACGACTGAAGGAAGGATAGAGGCACTCAACAATATGGTCATGAGCACCCCATCTATTATAATTGACGATGAGTTATACGGAAAAGATGTATTGCTGGACAAGGGCAGGCTCAAGGAGCTGTTTATAAAAGAGTGATTACATGGGCGCATTCTCAAAGAAAAAGATATTAGACTACGTCCTAAAACGTAATCTATTTGAAGAATATAAAGATCTTGGCATACAAGTAACATCAAATGGAATCGACATGTCGCTCTCTAAAGTAGAGGCGTTTACAACAGCTGGCAGAGTTGACTTCTCCAATGAGGAGAGGATAATATCGGAGACCAAAGAAATGCCTTTTGATGAAGCAGGATGGGTACACCTGCCCAAAGGTACGTATAAGATAACATACAACGAGGTGGTGTCAATACCTACTGATGCAATTGCAATTGCACGTACCCGTTCATCTCTTCTGCGTTGTGGAGCAACGATAGAGACAGGCGTTTGGGATGCCGGATATCGCGGTAGATCCTCATCAATGCTTCACGTTGCAAATGAGAAAGGAATTTACCTAAAGAAAGATGCTCGTGTCCTGCAGCTCGTGTTTTTCGACCTAGACAATGACACTGAAAGTTATTCTGGCACGTACCAAAATGAGAATGTTGTTGATTAGAATGAATGTAGTACTCTTATCACACACACCAGAGCCTGAACGTGTTTGTGCGGCCGCCGCCCTTACATCTTACTGGTACAAAGGCGCATCGGAGACGCATGCTGTTTTGTCAGATAAGGAGATAGATGATATATTGACAAAGGTCATGGGATATGGCCACGTTTCAGTTATTGAGCATGCATCGTTCACATTCTCTGTGGAGGATATATCACGGGCCTGTTCGCATCAGCTGGTGCGCCATCGACTCGCTTCGTATACTCAACAATCCCAGCGCTATGTGAGGGTAGAGGAACTCTCGCCAGTCATACCGGAATCGATAAAATGCAAACCTGAAGCGATGGAGACTTTTTACAAGAGCATTGATTCTATAAAGGAAACATACAATAAACTTGTTGGGATGGGAATTCCTACGGAGGATGCCAGATTCATACTTCCAAACGCTACACCTACAAATATTGTGGTCACTATGAATGCGCGGGAGTTGCGGCATTTTTTCAAGTATCGCTGCTGTGAGAGGGCGCAATGGGAAATACGTGACGTTGCACGTGAGATGTTATCACTTGTGAATAAACTCGCACCTAGGATTTTTAAAAATGCAGGCCCAAGCTGCGTATGCGAGCGTTATTGCCCAGAAGGGGACATGTCTTGTGGTAGAATAAAGGTGAACAATGATGGCACGTGATGATGCTACAACATATTTTTCTAAGATTGCCGCACTCGTTTCTACTAGATCAACATGCATTAAACAGCATGTAGGCGCGATCTTGGTAAAGGACATGCATATAATATCCACTGGTTATAATGGCGCGCCAAGAGGGGTTTCGCACTGTTCTAAGAAGACCTGCCTGCGTCAGTCTCTAACATCATTACAAAATGCACATCTTTGCCGCGGGGTTCATGCAGAGCAAAATGCCATAATTCAAGCTGCTATACATGGTACATCAACAAAAGGGGCCACACTATATACCACCCACTTTCCGTGCATGTCTTGTACAAAGATCATAATAAATGCAGGCATAAGTGAAATTGTATATTTGAAGGATTATGATATGGAAAATGGGGTCAAAATGGACCTCTTGCGTGAAGCAGGCATAAAATTTGGAAAAGTGGTGATATAAAATGGGAATCAAGAGCTTTATTGAGACATCGCTAACAGATTGGGATGGGAAAGTATCAGCAGTGGTCTTTATAGGGGGTTGTGATTTCCGCTGCCCATATTGTCATAATTGGCAACTTGTTGAGGATCCGGATACCACAGAAGACTTAGATCTGGACAAGATTGTGAACTATATAAAATCCTCTTCAGAATGGCTTGATGGAGTGGTCCTAACAGGGGGAGAACCAACATTTTATCCCGGCATTATAGAACTTGCAGAAACATTCAAAGCCCTAGGCATGGAGGTAAAGATTGATACAAACGGATCGAATCCCTATATCCTCCATGAATTAATACAAAAAGATCTTATCGACTACATTGCTATGGATGTAAAGAATTCTTTTGAGAAGTATGCTGAAACAAGCGGGGCAGCAGTAGATATAGATGATATTGAAAGAAGCATAGAGTTGGTAAAGGATTTTCAGCAGTATGAGTTTAGAACAACAGTAGTTCCAGGATTGGTAACAGAAGAGGATATTGAAAAAATTTGTTCATATATTAAGGGCGCCAGGCGTTTTGTACTGCAGCGCTTCCATCCAGAAAATATAATAAACAAGGAGTTTTCTGAGATTTCCCCCCAAATAGATGAAGAAATGGAACATTTAACACAATTGTGTTCTAAATACGTCCCTACGACATGGAGGGGATAATATAGAACGGCAGTTAGTGGAGGAACTCTACATTGCCATACGCCCTTATCTTTCCAATGCGCATTTAGTAAGGGAGTTTCTTGATGCGCACCTTTTACTGCAAGCAGACGAGTTTGAACAGGATATTCTTAAAGAGATAAATAGCAGAAGCGGTCTTGAAAAAACAGATTTCACCATACTGCATACAGCACTCAAGAAAATGCAACATAAAAAGTAGCTTAAGTCTAATTCAAAATTAGAAAGATTTAAAAAGGAGTTATCTCACTCAAAAACAATGATTGGAGCAGAAGAGTTTATTGAGGTATTTATACCCTTGTTTATAATTATCAACCCGCTGGCGATTTTCCCAAACTTTGAGGAGATTACAAACCAGATGGATAAAAATTTTGTTTCAAAATTATCAACCCGCACAACGATTTCTGCTTTTCTGTTGCTCGCTTTATTTATTTTGATAGGGCGGCCTTTCCTTAATATTATAGGTGTATCTACCTCCGCATTCATGATAGCATGTGGTGTTCTCTTACTCTATATATCTTTAGGAATGTTATCAGGAAATCCACCTGTTACTCGCAATGTGGAGTTTGACAAGGATTCTATAGTCCCTATGTCCATACCACTCCTTGCTGGACCCGGGTCTATTGCAACAGTTATAGTTTTTGAGGAATCATACGGGAAGCCTTTAGTTTTCCTCTCCTTAGTATTATGCGTTGTTATATCAAAACTAATGTTGCAGTACTATATTCCAATAAGTAAAATGCTAGGAAAGAACGGTATTAATGCATGGATACGTCTCTCAGCAATGTTTTTTGCCGCGATTTCTGTAAGTCTTATCACACAGGGAATATTATTAATATGGTGATAATATGCTTGCTGCCATTATGGAAGGTGCCCTTGCACTGTTTGTGATAATGGATCCTATAGGCAACATACCTATATACCTTCCATTGGTTAAGGAATTTAGTGATAAGGAACGCACCCATACAGTTTATGTTGCATCATTGTTTGCATTATTTTTTCTTCTACTGTTTCTTTTTGGAGGAAATGTAATATTTTCGTATCTTAACATACAGCTGGAGCACATAATGATTGCAGGAGGAATAGTCCTGGCTCTTTTAGGATTTGGCATGATGTTCGGAAAGGATTTGAAGTCGCACTATGGGAGCGATATTGCGATAGTTCCTCTAGGCATGCCATTAATGTCTGGACCAGGAGCCATAGCGACAGTTCTTCTGCTTGTTGCAAAAAATGGCAGCACCATAACTTTGTTGTCAATAATAGTGGTAATGGTCATACAGGCGCCCATTTATCTTGGGGCAAACAGCATACTGCGTCTTGCGGGCAAAAATGGCCTTAGGATAATGGGAAACATAGCAGCGCTTGTTGCTGTTTCATTTGGTATAAATATCATAATACTAGGCATATCAGGAATTGCATAAACGCTTCTTTATTTGCGTTTCAATGTCCAGATGACCTCTTTATCTACATCATCACAAACATTTTCTGAAAGTCTTATTGGCAAAAAAATGTTTACAGTATGCATATGTCCTATACCAGGATATAAAGTGAAACTTAAATCCCCAATAGGCCTGCCATTGAGATATATTGTTCTTTCTGCCCCACTGCACATAGAGATGATTCCTTTATCCGTGAGTATGGATATTGCTTTAGAAGAGGCGTTACGAGGATCAAGAAATTCATAAGCAGCATCATGGTTCTCTGCATTTAGGTAAAATAACATATCGTTTTGAATGTTATTCTCCTTTTGTTCCATCCCCATATTATAGTATTATGTTGATATATACTTTTCTATGTTAAATCACAATCAACGGCCTTGCGCATTTAGTTATGTGGTCAAAAGGTTTAGAATGAATGGAGAAAAACAAGATTTTCTTCAGTTAGGAAATGTACTGTCTTCTTATGTTTTACACTAAGGCGCACATCATTTGTTTCTATGATTTTCTCGACATCGGAAAACGCGTCAATAAGATTTTCATTCACGACCTCAAATGTTTTTTCTTTTCCCTTTGATTCTATTGCATTTATTAGGCATATGTCAAGAATTTCAGCTAAGATATTTTCATGTATTTTCTTGGCACTATAACCTCTTTCGCTTAACCTTTGATAAAGTGTTCGTGGGGGGCATCGCAAGATGATTATCATATCATTGTAGAACATTTCAGCATAATGGGAATCAATCACGGCATCATCATAAGAACCAATATATGCACGCGCCATAGCAACGTCAATAACATCGGTGTCTTTGTCATCGTCTCGTTCTACAATCCAACCCCTCTCGTGGGCAAGGGCAGAGACATCCAGGTGGGGAATGTTCCTATCATTTGCTATACGTTTGGCTATTGTCGTCTTACCAGTTCCAGGAGTTCCACCAATACATATCCTCATTTTCTTTTTCCACCCATGTATTCTCTCATTTCTTTTATGAAGAGTTCGAGTTTGTTGAAATGCAGTTCTGTCATTGGTTTAGGATGGGCAATATCATTTCGTATATGATTGAGCTCTATTAGTCTAGCCTTTATCCATCCTATGTTGATAAAGTAGGGTTCGAATACATTTCTCCAGTTGTCAACACCCTCAAATTCATTCTTGTAAAGTATTATTGGCACGTAAAATGAGAAATCTGAGTAAAATAGGAGTGGCATCGTTATTTTCTTGCGCAGTTGTGCATTTGTTCTGCGTTGTTCGCATTTTGTTTTCACATAAGGAGGAATGCCGTTATCCCACCATTCGTTCCCATAATACTTATTAAGTGTTTTTTGTAGGAAAATGTTAAACTCTTCTTCAAAGGAGGATAGCAGTTCATACGCTGCAGCATTGCTGTGGCTCTTCTTCTTTTTATCTTGTTTTGATAGTATGTTTTTGACAGCTGTTACGACCTCGTCTTTGCGCAACGGCTTGTTTATAAGGTAGTCTTCAGCCCCGCTTCGCAACGTCTGAACAGCAGTTTCTTCGCTTCCATATGCAGTAAGCACTACTATTGGAATATCGGGGTCGTGTTCCTTGACTCTTTTTAATACCTCAAGGCCACTGATCTTTGGAAGCATTAAATCCAAGAGTATGAGGTCTGGTCTTTCTGAGAATGCCTTCTCCAAGGCTTCTTCCCCGTCTTGGGCGGTGATAATATCATAGTCTTCTCCAGCAAGAAATGCTTTAAGCAGTTTGATATTATCTGGCGTGTCATCAACTATGAGTATCTTTTTCATTATTTGTCTCCTCCTTTTGAGAAATGGGAAGCGTAAATACGAATTTGGACCATTCATTCATTTTGCTTTCTACCCATATCTTTCCACCAAGCATTTCAACGTACTTCTTGGTGATAGCAAGCCCAAGCCCTGTTCCTTCAAAGTCCCGTGTATCTGTTCCATCTATTTGACGGAATTCGTCAAAGATGACTTCAAAGTCCTTTTTATTTATCCCGATCCCTGTATCAGAAACTTCTATTTTCAAATAATCTTTATTGTCATCATAATATGATACTGTTGTTTTAACTAGTCCACCTTCTTTATTAAATTTGATGGCGTTTGTAAGAAGATTTATCAATATTTGGCGTAATTTGGTCTTATCTACTTTTATTTCTGGAATTATATCACTTTCAATTACCATAGTAATGTTTCTGTCTTTGGCAATAGGCGTCATAAGTTTGTATACTCTTCTAATGAGTTCATCTAACTTCACTTTCTGATACACTACTTCCATCTTGTTTGCCTCTATCTTGGAGAGATCAAGCATATCATTTATCAATTGAAGAAGATTTTCGCTGTTTTTTAGAATGGTCTGAAGGTAATCTTGCTGTTCGTCAGTAAGATTTTCTTCGTCTAGAAGCACATCACTAAAACCTATAATGGCGTTGAGCGGTGTGCGTAGTTCGTGGGATATGTTTGATACGAACTGCGATTTAAGCCTAGATGCTTCCTTTGTTTGCAAGTTGGCCTCACGTAGTTCTTGAACGAGTGCATTTAGGCGTTCATTTGCTAATTGTAGCCTTCTGGTACGTTCTTTTACCTTATCTTCTAATATAGTATAGGAACCCTGTAATTCTTTTCCCATCTCGTTGAAAGATCTTGCCAAAAATCCAAGCTCATCATCCGAGGGTATGTTTATTTGATAACTCAAATCTTTCTTTGCAAGTTTCCTCGTCCCACGCACAAGTTCGCGTAGCGGCCTAGTTATGGTCTGTGTTACCATAATGGCGGCGATAATAGATACAAAGATGGCAACGACTATAAGTAGTATAAATATATTGGTGAATGATTCAACATTGGAAAATACCACATCTCTTGGTATTACCTCAACAAGAACAAGGAATTCGTCTTTATTATTTGGATCAATGAATACTGGGGTGTATGTGATAATCCAATTTTTTTGATCTGTTAGTGTCCCAGATTCACCGGATATGATATTTTTATCTCCAGATAATACAAATGTGGCTATCTCCACTATTTCACCAGTTTTTATGTCTTCTCCTACTCTATGGGCGAGATATACGTTTGTATTTGAGATTAAAAACAGAGAAGATCGCTTCTTTGGTGTGTCATTCAAATCAAATGAATATTTAACTGGATTTAAGAAGAATTCAGCTGACATAGTGGTCATGATTATTCCTCTATTGTTTCCAAGTGTATCAAATACAGGGGTGGCATAGGTTACCAGTGTTGTTTTTGATGTGGGAGAAGTTGATGATACAGTAATGTAGCTTTGATCATTCTCGAGCTTCATAGTTTCAAGGAAGTACTGTTGCGATGCAACGTTTGTAAGTTCATCATAAGGTTTATTAAAAAATGATAATCCGTCCCCCTCGATACATATAATTTCGTTACCATTCGCATCTATAAAGGCAATTTTTTCATATATCTCTCTGCTTTCACAAAATATGAGAAAATGTTCCTGGAGTAGTTTGCGCCATCTTTCTATCTCTGACGTACTGTGTGTGGCCTTTGCAAAAAAATAATCTCTTATGGCCGGACTTTTCGAAAGAAATATCACGTCGCTTTCATTATAATTTATAAAGTCATATATCTTCTCTGCCGACGAAAAAAGATCAAATTGAGTATTCTCAAGTGTTATTGCTTCAAATGACTGCGTTGCAAGATTTATGGAATAAAATCCTGCAATTGTAATTGGTATAACAGATATAAGGAGGAATGTGATGATTAGTTTATGCGAAATACGAGAAAATATGCGCATTGATTCACAAAGTGATTTTTTTATATTAAATCTTTCGGTATCGTGGGCTTGAATACAAATTTTCTATTTTTTTTAAAAAGAGGTAGGCAATATTTTATATGTTTAGACAGAATTTTTTACACATGCATCTCCTGTTGCTTGCGTGCTCACAAAAGAAAGTGAATACAAAAGATGCGCTTCCGGCAATTGAACTTTATGATGGTCCGGCATACAGGATTGTTAGAAAGATGGGAAGGGAAGGTAAAATTCCAAACTATTTAGATATTTATATTGTTTCTGGCAAGTATGGCCTTATTCCTTCTTGGCAGAAAATAAATACTTATGATCAGAGATTGACATATGATATCATCGTTAAGACTGGTGCACACGCAAAACTTAGGGAACTGCTCTATTTGCCCTATCAACAGGTGTTGGCGAATATGGGAAAAGAGTATTTGTCTTATTTTGAGGATATTTTGGGTGGAGCTATTTTAGTAAAAGGAAGAATTGGGGAAAAAAATTCCCTAATGAAAAAATGGCTTTTGCAACTTTGATTAGTTTTCGTCGGTGCCATGCTCTCGTTCTTCAAGCTCTTCTTGGTAGAGATCAAGAACCTCCACCATGGCTTTGATAGCTATACCTGGGCATGATGAGCATCCAAAAAGCGTGCCAATTATTGCTCCTGCGGCTATGCTCCCATACAAGAACATGAGGACCTCCTCGTCATCGTGTAGGTTAATCCCACTACTACCGATGAGGGGATCTAACGGATCGTGATCTGCCATATCACCTACACCGTCATTATCAGTATCGCGAGAACATGGATCATATCCAAGGAGAATTTCCTGATAATCTGATATGCCGTCCCTATCAGTGTCTTGTAGGTACATATTTGTACCAAGCCTTTTTTCATCCTTATCAGATAGGCCGTCCCAATCTGTGTCATTATCTTCTGTGTAGAATGGGTTATCTGTCAGTGTTTCTCCCGGATTAGGGGGTTTTGTTTCTGGGGGCATGTTATCTGTTGGTTTATTTTCTATAGGGGGAGTGATACCAACAGGAGGCGCAATAAGGAGGCCATAAATATTATCCGCTGCACGGGTTTTTGGATTTTTCTTAAAATAATTGTACTGTTCCAAAAGATAAGTTTCGTATTCTCTTATTGTAGAATGAGCTCCAAACTGCAACAGTTGTTCCTTCTTGTAGAGAGAACTTGCGTAATCTATTAGGAAAGGCACCTCGTTATTTAGGTATGTTTCTATAGTTCTTAACTGTTCGTTAAGTGTTCTTCCTTTTGGGAACATGTCAAGTATTATAGGCTGGCTAACCATATCGTAATTTGCGTTATTTAGGGCTTTTTGCATAATCGAGTCAAAGAGTTTCATGGCATCTTTATCGTTTGCGTACACGAAAAGCGCTGTGATGCTTGCATTCAACTTGGCACTTGCAATTATCGTTTCCTCAATAAGTACACGCCTTTTATGCAGTGGCATATACTTTGACGTGTCCATGGCTTCCTTATATAGAGTTACATACGAATTTGCATCCTGTGTGTAGGCATTAAATGCAGTGAGGACCTGTTTTGGGTCTTTTGAATTGCGTGGAGGAGGAGCAATTCCTCCTCTTGGACGAGCAAGAACAGGTTCGCAAAACGATGCACAAAGGAGCATGAACAATATAATTATTCCAATTTTTTTGTTTCTCATGCTTTCACCACTTTATTAGCTGGTGATAGATTACTTAACCAATAACATAGAAGAAATATTTAATTTTGTGAGTTTTTTAGTCTCCAATATCCAAAGGTATTTATTTTATATGCAGCTAGCATAACGAAATGGCATCGTCTTTTACATTACTTCATCCAAAATTGCGCAAAGTCATCGACTCTAAAAAGTTTGTCACACAGACACTACCTCAGGCAAAGGGAATACCTGTGATACTTAATGGAGAAAATGTACTAATCATAGCTCGAACAGGTTCTGGGAAAACAGAGAGCGCTATGTTCCCTATTTTTTCAAAGATTCTTGGCATGAAAGACAAAGTTACAGGTATAAAATTATTATATATTGCACCCTTGCGAGCCCTTAATAGGGATCTTATAGATCGTATTGGTTGGTGGGCTGATGAAATAGGCCTTACAGCTCAAGTACGCCACGGGGATACAACACAATATCAAAGAAGAAAACAAGCCCTATCGCCACCAGATATTCTCATTATAACTCCGGAGACATTACAGGCAATGCTTACAGGGAAGCTTATGCGCGATAATCTAAAAACCGTTCGCCATGTTGTTATTGATGAAATTCACGAACTTGCGCCAGATAAAAGGGGAATGCAGCTTTCTGTGGGTCTTGAGCGCTTGCTCAGGATATCGGGCGAATTTCAGAGAATAGGTCTTTCAGCAACGGTAGGTTCTCCCGAAGAAATAGCAAGATTTCTTACTGGAATGCGCCCGTGCAGGATAATAGATGCTACTGAAAAGAAGATGTTCGACATCAAAGTTGAATACATCAAAGTTAAACCAGAAGATGAAGAATTCGCACAAAGCCTCTCTACAAGCGCGGAGAATGCAGCTCGTGTGAACAGGATAAACGAGCTTGTGAATGAGAATGAGAGCGTGCTTACGTTTGTCAATACCCGTGAGATGGCAGAGGCTCTGTCGTCCAGATTCAATATATTCTCTGATGAGGTGGATGTACACCATTCGTCTCTTTCAAAAAAAGTGAGGATAGAAACAGAGAAGAAGTTCAAATCGCAGCACATAAAGTGCATAATTTGTACTTCATCAATGGAACTCGGAATCGATGTTGGATCAGTATCACTTGTGATACAATACATGTCGCCTAGGCAGGTATCGCGCCTTATACAGCGTGTTGGCCGTTCGGGCCATAAATACAATGAAAATCCAAAGGGAATTATTATTTCTGTAGATGCAGACGACATCTTAGAAGCGGCGGTCATTGCGCGACGTGCAAAGGAAAACGAGCTTGAGGAAATAAAAGTATGTAACAAACCATTGGATGTTCTTGCCCACCAGCTTATTGGTCTTTCTATGGAGATAGGGGATGTGAACAAAGATGAGGCTTTTGAGCTTGTCACACGTGCAGCACCCTACATTTCCCTTAAACGAGAGGAGTTTGAGGATGTGCTTTCCTTGTTATCTTCACTTCGTCTTGTTTGGCTTGAAGATGAATCTTATCATAAGTCGAAATTTGCACTCAAATACTACTTTGAAAATCTCTCTGTCATCCCGGATGTAAAAAAGTTTAGAGTAGTGGAGATAGCATCAAATCGTTCCATCGGAGTACTTGATGAGGAATTTGTCATTGAGCGGGCGAACATAGGAATGACTTTTATTATGAAGGGCCGTGCGTGGAACGTGATAGATGTTGGGGATGATATCCTAATTGTTGAGGAAACTTCCGGTATGGCAGCAGCACCGGCATGGGAAGGAGAACTTATCCCAATTCCTTTCGAAATTGCCCGAGAGGTCTTTCATCTACGGGAAAGGATAGCTGAACATGCCCACGAAATTAACTTCTCTGAGGAAATTTGTAGAAAATACCCTATGAACGAGGAGGCTTATAATATTGTGGAGCAGTATGTATTATCCCAAAAACCAAAAGGAATCCCAACAGCCAATGGCATATATTTGGAGTTCTTGCAATCTCTTGCTATTTTTCACACAGGGTTTGGTTCTGTTATCAATGAAACAATTGGCAGGGTGTTAGCTGCGCTTTACTCCACAAAGTTTGGAACAAGCGTTGCTATGAAATCGGGTGCGTATCATATTGGATTCAAGTTTCCGTCCAATGTCACGCTCGAAGATGTTACATGCATACTTGACTCACTACGCCCCGAGGACATTCGACCAATCCTGGAGCTTTCCCTTAAACGATCTAATATGTTTTTCTGGAAGTTCTCGCATGTGGCCTCACGCTTTGGCGTCCTTTCAAATGATGTTGAAAAGTTCAAGATAAAATCTATAATGAATTCTTATGAGGACACTCCTGTATATCGCGAAACGTACAATGAATTATTTAGTAAAAAGCTAGACGTTTCAATGGCCGAGACTATTGTAAGAGACTACAAAGATGGAAAGATACTCCTTAGTGTAAAGGAGCGCAAGCATGCTTCTCCATTTGCCCAAGCCTTACTTGCAAAGTTTGGTTATGGTGAGTTAATAGGGCCCAGGAGGCCAGAACGCGAGATACTAAAACTTCTTAAGAAGCGCTTGGAAGATCGCCGCATAAGGCTTTTTTGTATCTATTGCGGCAGATGGCACGCTTCGGTAAAGATAGGACATATGAACGAGAGCCCCAAATGCCCCCTTTGTGGAGCGCGTTTTTTGGCGATAATTGATAAGAAGGATGAGAAGACAAGAAAAGCTGTAATCAAGCGTATGAAAAAACAAGATATTTCTGAAGAGGAAGAAGAGCTTGTCATACGTGCGAAACGAACTGCTGATCTAATCTTGGTGTATGGGAAGAGGGCTGCAATGGCGTTATCTGCCCGCGGGATTGGGGCGCAGACCGCTGCCCGCGTTCTTGCAAAGATGCATCCAGATGAGGAATCGTTCTTAAAGGACGTGTTGGAGACTGAAAAGACATACGCTAGAACCAGGCGTTTTTGGGATTAGACGCATATTATTCGTTTAGCAAGATAAGATACGTATAATTGTATTTATCTTATCTCTATTTATGGAATTTCCTAAAGAACGCATTCTTTGCATGTCGTAAGGCCGCATTCCTTATTGCCCATTTTCCATTTAAGGCCCCATCTTTTCATTTCTTGCACGACACAGAGCAGCTCTTCACCTTTCTTTGTAAGCGCGTATTCGCTTTTTATTGGAACAAAAGAACTGTCAACATTTTTTTGAACAAGTTCTATTTTTTCCATCTCTTTCAATCGTCCCGAGAGAACTTTGGGAGTGATATCTTGCAACCCATTTTTTATTTCATTGAAGCGCTTGTACTTTTCCTGCCCTTTATATAGTTCCAGAAGGATGAGCAGCGTCCATTTTTTCCCAATCATATCTATGGTTTTGTATACAGTGCATTCTTTCATAGTATACATTTGGAAACTTACTAGTATATAAAGGTATATTTACTATAGTAGATATAATTATAATACTGGCTTGTGTTATGTATTATGATGGAGGAATCAAAAATGTTTTGTTACCAATGTGAGGAAACGGCCAAAGGGACGGGATGCACAGTCTCTGGGGTCTGTGGGAAAAAGGGAGATGTTGCTGATTTACAGGACAAGCTCATATACATGTTGAAAGGTATTTCATACTATGCAGTAGAAGCCAGAAAAGAAAATATAGAAGATGAAGAGGTTAATAAATTTATAATGGATGCTATCTTTGCAACAATAACAAATACCAACTTTGATGCCAAATATTTTGAGTCCATGATAGACAAGGCGTTTGAGTTACGCGATAGGATTGGAAAAAATGCGGGAAGAACGGATGCGCCTAATGGGGCAATTATAACTAAAGACGAACTGATGAGCAAGGATGTCGGGGTCCTAAATACAAAAAATGAGGATATAAGGTCCCTAAGGGAGCTTCTCATATACGGCATCAAGGGATTAGCTGCTTATGCGTATCATGCAGACGTGCTGGGTTACAAAGACCCTAAATTATTTGCGTTTATGCAAGAGGCCCTTATGGCAACAACAAAAGATCTCTCGGCAGATGAACTTGTGGCCCTTGTCATGAAGTGCGGTGCTATGGGGGTAGACGTAATGGCGTTGCTTGATAAGGCCAATACAGACACGTATGGCAATCCTGAGCCAACAAAGGTAAATATAGGGGTGCGTAACAATCCGGGCATACTTATCAGCGGCCATGATCTTAAAGACCTGGAGATGCTGCTAAAGCAAACCGAGGGAACCGGAATAGATGTATACACTCATGGAGAGATGTTGCCATCTATGTCATATCCTATGTTCAAGAAGTATCCTAATCTTGTGGGGAATTATGGGGGCGCATGGTGGAAACAAAAAGAAGAGTTTGACAAGTTCAATGGTCCTATACTTCTTACAACAAACTGTCTTGTCCCGCCCAAGGAATCCTATAAGGATCGCGTCTATACTACCGGGGTAGTTGGATATGAAGGCCTTGTCTATATCCAAGAAGTAGACGGAGAGAAGGATTTTTCACAAATTATAGAACACGCAAAGAAATGTGCTTCACCCCAAGAGATTGAAAGAGGAGAGATATGGGGGGGCTTTGCCCATACTGCTGTGCTGTCTGTAGCAGACAAGATAGTTGATGCAGTCAAGGCCGGAAAGATAAAGCGCTTTATTGTCATGGCGGGCTGTGATGGCCGCCATAAACAGAGGCAGTACTACACGGACTTTGCAAATGCCTTACCAAAAGATACAGTAATACTTACTGCAGGATGCGCCAAATATAGATACAATAAATTGGACCTAGGTGACATAGACGGCATCCCAAGGGTTCTTGACGCTGGACAATGCAACGACTCTTACTCGCTTGTCGTCATAGCATTGAAGCTTGCCGAAGCCTTTGGGCTGGATGATATAAACAAGCTTCCAATATCATATAATATCGCTTGGTATGAACAAAAGGCAGTACTGGTGCTTCTTGCGCTGCTACATCTTGGCGTAAAAAATATAATGTTAGGCCCTGTGTTGCCCGCATTCGTTTCCCCCAATGTTCTTAACGTTCTTGTGGAGAAGTTTGGCCTAAGGCCAAACAGCGATGTTGAGCAAGATATTCCTGCACTTATTTAGTATTTTGGTGGCTTTGCCATCAATATTTTTTAATTTTTTTTTTATTACATTTTATAAACAGTAAGAAATGAGGATTTATCCTTTTATTATGTGAAATGGAGGGCGCGAAATGGCGTATTAGGGGCCCCGTATCCTTATAGGGATATGACAGTTTTCTTTAATTCTTGCAACGAAGTTATAACAGCATCCGCAGCAGCTGGTGAGTCTTCTCCATATCTACATAAAAACACTGCATGGATCCCGGCGGCTTTTGCCCCTTCTATATCGGCCTTTTCATCATCGCCGATGTATACCACTTCATCAGCTTCTAATCCTAAATTTTCTAATGCCCTGTTAAATATGATCTGATTTGGTTTTGCAATGCCAATGTCTTCTGAGATGACAGAGACACAAAAATATTTATCTATCCCCATATGGGCGAGTTTTCTGCGCTGCTGTCTGCTGCCCCCATTTGAAATAATGCCCAATTTGTATATGCCTTTGAGTTCCTTTAGGCATGCAAGCGCGTCGCCATACAAAGACCAGTGGCGTTCATAGAACTCCATATATTCCATAAACCGTTCGTAAGCCTCACGTTCTGAAAGAAGAACATCGAACTGCTTGAATACATATTGTGCACGCAGCGAACGGATCCTCTTAAATGTTATCTCTCCATTAACATACTTTTCGAAGTAGTAGCCGCTGGCATATTCCCAGCATGAAATAAATTTATCGATGTTATCGATCTCTTCTGAACGGGTGGTTGCATACTCATAGAGTGCTTTTTCTTGGGCAGATTTGTGGTCTAATAAAGTGCCATCGATGTCAAATAGTACTGCACTAATCATACTATAACAAAAAAATTACTCATTAAAAAAAGTTTGGGAAAAGAAAAGAAGATGGACCTACAACAGGTCCTTGAGCAACTGCGGAACTTCGTGCGGCATTGTTGCAACTGGCACGCCCACTGCGTTTAGTGCTTTTATCTTGCTCTCAGCAGTTCCGGTGTTTCCAGAGATAACGGCGCCTGCATGCCCCATCCTCTTGCCTGGTGGTGCAGTCTTACCTGCGATGTATGATACCACTGGTTTTGTTATGTATTCTTTGATATATTCTGCTGCAAGCTCTTCTGCGTTGCCACCAATCTCGCCTATCATCACTATTGCTTTTGTGTCCTTATCTTGCTCAAAGCGCTCAAGTGTGGAAATGAAGTCCATTCCTATGACAGGGTCGCCTCCTATTCCCAGAGCTGTCGTTTGCCCCAGATCGTTGCGGGTCATCTCATCGATTATTTCGTATGTCAAGGTGCCGCTTCGAGACAATAGGCCTATTGGGCCTTCCTTGAAAATATGGGGCGGGAGGATTCCAAGAAGCGCTTTTCCAGGTGAAATAAGTCCCGGGGTGTTTGGCCCAACTATATCTACTTCCTGTTCCTTTGCATGTTCTATAATAAACATTGCATCCTGCACGGGGACATGTTCCGTGATACAAACAACAGGAGATAATCCTAAAGAAATTGCCTCAAGGGCCGCATCTTTCATAAATCGCGATGGAACAAATATTATTGAGGCATCTGCTTCAACTTCTTCTACGGTATCATATATTGGTATGTCGCCCATCATTTGTCCGCCTTTACCTGGCGTTACGCCACCCACTATTTTTGAACCGTATAACTTCATCCTGTTTGAGTGGAACTGGCCCTGGCGGCCTGTTGCACCTTGCACAACTATCCTTGTTTTTTCATCTACGAGTATGGCCATTTAGTTCACACCCCTTTGACTGCTGCTTTTGCAGCTTCCTGCATGGATTGGTATAGTTCGTATCCTTTTTCGTTTAATATCTTTCTTGCTTCTTTTTCGTTGGTACCCATCATCCTGACATAAACAGGCACTGAGGGATCAAATTCTAAAATTCCTCGTGCTATCTCGTCACACTTTGTGATACCGCCGAATATGTTGATAAAGATGGACTTTACTCCTTTCTTCAAATTTATTATCTCTAGGGCTTTTTTCATGTTCTCTGCGCTAGCCCCGCCCCCGATATCAAGGAAGTTTGCAGGTTTTCCTCCGTAATGATTTACAACATCAAGTGACGCCATTACAAGTCCTGCACCACATCCTATGATGCCTACGTCGCCATCAAGTTCTACATATGCTAGTCCTGCTTCCATGGCTTTAATCTCAATTGGAGTGTACTCCTGCGAGTCTTTAAAATCCTCTTTAAATTCTGTCTGTCTGAAGAGCGAGTTGTCGTCAATTACGAGCTTGGCATCAAGTGCCTCAAAACCATTTGGAGTAATAGCAAGCGGATTTATTTCGATAAGTTCTGCATCCTTGTCTTGCATTATCTGCCCTAATTTGTAAATTATAGTTGCAAGGGATAGCATTTCTTTCCCTTTATATCCCATTTTCGAGGCAACATTGCGGCATTGAAATTCCTGAATCCCTATTATAGGATCTATAAGTACGCGCTGTATTTTCTCAGGTGAAGTGGCTGCCACCTGCTCTATATCCACCCCTCCTTCTGTAGATGCTAGAAGGGTCATCTTCTTCTTGTTTCGGTCAATGACGAATCCAACGTAAAGTTCCTTTTGTATTTCAGAAGGCGTACATACAAGGAGTTTCTTGACAGGAAGTCCTTTTATTTCCATATTGAGGATTTTATTTGCCATTTCCATGGCCTCATCCTCTGTTTTTGCAAATTTGATACCGCCTGCTTTTCCTCTTCCTCCAACTAGCACTTGCGCTTTAAGAATTACAGGAAGGCCAAGTTTGTACAGCACTGCCTTTAAATTTTCTACATTTTCAACCATGTATCCGGTCGAAGTAGGTATATCGTACTGTACAAAGATATCTTTTGCTTCATATTCCATTAACTTCATAAGACATACCTCTATACCATTTTCTAAAAATTAAATATTTTTAATTTAAATATCTTTTGGAAACTTATTTTAACTATTTGCCTTTATAATACATATATTTCAATAAAAATTTTCTAATAAAAATAGTAATATGAAGTTATAGGCATGTTTAACCAGAATATTTTTGACATAATGATAATAAAAATTATTCTATTTATGCCCACTAAACTGAATATAATGGAAAAAAGAATGGAAATGACAGAATAAAAAATAGAATAAACAGCTATCCTATATCACAAATTTTCCATTTCTCATTCTCAAATACAAGTTTGAATGAATAAGGTATGCGTGACACTTCAGTGGAACCTTTTGGATAAATTTTAAGATCAGCGTCAACAACTGCAGATAGCCCCGTTATATGAGATGAGATGTTTTCTATCTCAAATATTAGGTTTATGGCCTCTAGATCTTTAAATGTATCATTTAGGGTTTCAAGAATGGCCTTTTCACCCCCGGCACTGTCGATAACTGCTGATGAGAGGGTTCTAATTACTTTTTGTGCATCACGTTCGTTTAACCCGTCATAATATATGCGGATAACGTCTTCAGGTGTTTCCTCTTTACTATTCGAATCTATGCAAGCGCAGGAACCCACAACCAGAATAAGAATAAGTAGTGCCAATATTGGGTATTTTCCCATAAGTTAGCTCTTATTGTATGCTTAAATATTTTTTGTTAAAAATGTGCACTTTATTCATGCGATGGATTGTTAATTCCCCTAATATATGCTCTTTTCATGTAATTTTAAATATTTCTTATTAAAAATCCTACAATTCCTATAATTTACTTCTCAATTGTATATTTATGTGGATAAGGATTCATAACTATTGCACATCGCTTGTTATTTTTGCAATAGATATTAATATGTTCCAATAACATATTATTTTCATGGCACTTGTTGCTGAGATGATATCCAAAAGTAAGAAGGACCATCTTATAGATGACCTTAAGAATACATATTTGCACGAGGAGAAAGCAGAGATAAACGGCTGTTGTATAAAACTTATAACAGATAATACAAGTTTTAAAGAAATGTGGCAAGACAACTTCAATCACATCTCTGAATTTATTAGGCCGCACGGCCGTATATTTTCTCTAAACGACCCTAGTAAACCATCTCTTGATTTGTATTACGAGCCTATCTCTAAAACGTGTTTCTTGTACAATTGCACATATTATGGCTACGTAAAAAGCTTGGCACTGGCTATTGCTGGTGATTTTTTAGAAGAGTACCACTCGATACATTCCCGCTATTCTGTGCATGGCGCAGCAATAGATGTTTTTGGAAAAGGCATAGCCCTTATTGCTCCATCAGGGACTGGCAAGACAACTCTTTCGTACGGCCTGCTACTTGATTCACATTCCCGTTTAGTGAGCGATGACTGGTTCTATGCCCAGATAATGGGCGATCTGGTAATTTGCCGTGCATCAGAGAAAAATGTCTATATCCGCGATTCCATACAAAAAACCTATCCTGAGTTTAAGAGCGTCATACAATCAGCGAAGATGGATAACACTAACAGGGGCATTATAGATATAGGGGATGTGTTAGGCGACACTAAGAAAGCAGATTCCACAATAATGGCCCACACAGTATTTTTAGAGCGCGATATAGACGATGACGTTTTCTATAACATGTCGGTCAAGGAGGCACTCTCCTACTTAGTAAAGCATGATTTTTGTAATCCCCACATGATCATAAGCAATAAGCGCAAGGTAAGTATTCGTAAGAAATTTTTTAAGCAGTACTTCGAACGCACTAAGATTTATATGCTAAATACGATAGAAACTCCAGCCCAATCACTTGAACACCTAAAACGCCTTATACACTAATTTGGAAGGAAAAACCTTTTATGTTCCTTTTTTTCTTAGATAGTGTGGTGGAGTAATGGCAGAGATATTACAAATTACCGTTATTGCAATTGGTTTGGGCCTGTTATCCGTGGCCCTACTTCGTTCGATTATACCAAGTTTATACAAGCAGGACAGGAGGCTTGCCCAGTTAATCTACCTTAATTTTTTTTGGGTAGCGGTTTTCTTTGTTGTGTATCTTTATGAGAGAAATACTATATCATCTCTTGGATTCACACTGGGAACTAGCCCAATAGTTACATTAGAGTATACTATTCTAGCAGTTCTTGTTACACTGTTTTTGTACATATTCTCTGCACGCAGGGAAAAGAACAAAGGCACGCTTCGTGTAGAGGAGGGTTTTCTGGTAATCGACAAAGAAAAGGTCGATTTGAGGATGATTTCCTATTTCGGATTTGCACAGACATTTCTTATGCAAATAATGTGGGTCGCATTGCCTCTTGAAATATTTTTCAGAGGCTACCTTATAACACGCATTGCGATGTCGTTCTCAGACTTTGCAGCAGTATTGTTATCGTCACTGGTATTCTTTGTTGCATATTTTGATAGACCTATCTTCGGAAATATTAACCTAATACTTGCGTTGATGTGGGGGTACTGCTTCATAGCAACAGGGAGTATTATCCCTGGACTTGTGGCGCATATGTTTATAAACACTATGAGTTTCTACTTTGCTAGAAACATCGCAATTTCAAGAAGAGTATAAAGGGATAATAGTCCTTATATTCTATTTGTATTTTGGGCGATACAATGGAGAAAGACCGTATAGTGCTAAACGATAAACTGCACCTATTGCAGGATGACATCAATGTGTATATTGGTAGAAAGCAATCAGTTTTTAATAAATATAAGGACAAGGCAGGCCTGTACATAGGGAAGGTGGCAGAGAGTGAAACGCTGGGTACAGACCAATACAATAGGAATATACTTTTGGACTCAATTTCCCCGCATGCCATATTTATATGTGGTATGAGGGGTTCAGGAAAGTCCTATACTCTTGGTGTTATTGCAGAAGAGATGGCAGCCAAGAACAGTGGTGCAGGCGTCATTATTATAGATCCTATGGGCATTTTCTGGTCTATGCGCAATGCTAATAAGGTGGCCCAGGAGAAGAGCTTCCTTCGCAAATGGGGCATGTCTGCAAAGAGCTTCAAGAATGTTTCTGTTTTTCTGCCGCCAGGCTATACAAAAGATGTACCAAAGGGAACATACGATCATGAATTTACCATCCGCCCTTCAGAGATATCTATTGAGGAATGGTGTCTTACGTTTGGCATCGACCGCTTTGATACAATGGGACTGCTTATCGAACGCGTGGTAGACCGTGTGAGAAAGGGATATACCACATTTGATGAGGCAGCTATACCTGAAAGGGGCGATGATTATGATATCTCCGATCTAATTGATTGTATAACTCTTGAAGAGTCTATACGTTCAAAATCACACGGTTTCAAGCAGACAACGCGCCGCGCACTAATTGCCCGTCTTAATGGTGCTATCGAGTGGGGAATATTCTCGAAAAAAGGAACACAGCTAAAAGAGCTTTCACGCAGAGGGATGGTGTCTATTATTGACGTGTCCTTCTTGGGAGACAATGTTCGTTCACTAGTGGTAGGCATACTTGCACGTAACATATTAAACACCCGTAAGATGGTATCGCGTCATGAAGCAACAGGCAACCTAAAGAACGTTTTTGGAAGCATACCAGTAACATGGCTCATGATAGATGAGGCCCATATCCTCGTTCCTTCTTCCGGACAAAAAACAGCTGCTACGGATTCTCTCATAGAGTATGTAAGGCAAGGACGCCAACCTGGTTGCTCACTTGTGCTTGCTACCCAGCAACCATCAGCCATTGACTCTAGAGTACTATCACAGACAGACATCTTGATATGCCACAAGCTAGTTTATGATGATGATACAAAGGCAGTGTTTCGCAGAATGCCTTCTGAGATGCCTTCGGCTTTCAAAGACTCCCATTTTATCAAGAGCCTTCCTATTGGAATGGCAATTATTGGAGACAAACAAGAACAGACATCACGTGCGTTCCTAGCGCGAATCAGGCCCCGCATCTCCCAGCACGAAGGCCGTGAGTGCACAGCAACTCTAGAGGCTGATTCAGACATTGTGCGCTCTAATCTAAAGGAACTACTTGTCGAACGTTATAATGCGGGTGGGGAAGAGGGCCTGCCCGAACTTGTAGCAAGTATAGAAGAGGACTACAACGTGCAACTGAATCTAGATGAGCTTTTAAATGAACTTTCTGTTGAGGGTAAAATAGAGCGAGAGGTCGTTGAAATAAATGAATCAAAAAGAGGCAAGAAGCGCAAAAAACATGTTGAGCAAGAAATGCCTGCGACTGAAAATGATACGTTAGATGAGGAAAAATTGGTTTCTGAAACATCTTCTATTTGCACTGATAAACCTGAAGGGAAGACACAACCTGACTCTAACCAAGGGCAGTCAATTTCTTTAGAGGTAGTTGAACCAATTATAACAGACGACATAATTATGCAATACCTTGAGTTGGACCAAGTTAGCCAAGAAGAAGATACTACTCGCGATGTAGACTACTCTAAAGTAAATATAGTGCTAGAGTACATAGGCATAGATGAGATAACAGAACTTGCAGAGAAGAAAAGGAAGAAGCGCCGTTTATTTGGAAAAACTGAGATGATAATATGCCATTATCTTATTTATTATCCTTTTTGGCGCGTTATATACGACTATTTTCCGAAAAATAAGAGATATACGTCACTTGAAACATATGTCGATGGCATCACAGGGGAACTAGTCATAAAAGAAAAAACACTTACAAGAACCAAAGGCGTGCGTGATATTGTGAATCTCAAGAAAAACGAGAGGGATTTCATGCTTTACATTAACTCTCGGGAGAATCCAACAAATGAGGATATACAGAATGAACTTGGAATGACCTACAAAAAGGTCGATAACCTATTAGATAGTCTTATATCAAAAAATCTAGTCAAAATTAAGAAGGTGGGACAGCATAGCGAGGTGCATTCTACAATTGATTTTAATGTAGTGGAGGGCCCCAATGACAAACGCTTTAAGAACCTCGATTTAGAGATTAAAGAGGAGCTTGTAGAAACCGATGCGCTTATAAATTTTATAATTCCCGAATCCCAGGCCAGAAAGTCTATTGAGATATTTAGTGGCACTAAGATATGGCGTGTTGATCGTACATATTATCCTTACTGGGTGGTGGTGTATGATAATGGAGAGCGAAAGCGCGTGGAGATCTTTGATGCATTGAACGGAAGTATAGATAACGATGCAAAGAGCATGCTGCGCTTCAGACTTCAAAGTTAATAATCCTTTTTTTTGCATATATCTACTGCATGGCTAAAATGTTTTATAATAAAATATTTTGGTAATATCGTAAGTCTCAACACATCTTTTACATGTTCTTATATTTCAAATCCCCTCCATTTTCAACAGCATCATGTGCATGCAGCCATGGAGTCAGCGTACTTGTTGTACCATATATGCTTATTTTAAAAAAACACTTCCAAAACATCCATTTGCAACGTTTACCGAAAGTTTTTTATAGGCTTTAATAAAAGCGAAT
>JAUVXU010000033.1 GCA_030603445.1 Methanomicrobia archaeon
CGCCTGTGGGCTGTTACAATGCTTAATTATCGGCAACCATTAGGCGATAAGGCATGGGATGCTATAGTTAAATTGACAAATAGCGAGGTTAGTGCAGCGATCGCATACCTTACAGGATGGTGCATGGGCCCAGCTCCAGCCACAGATGAGAATTTTAAAAAACTGCTTCCAGGATATGAGAAATTTAAATGAAAGAAGAGTACATACTAGATTGCCCGAAATGTGGAACCCCTGGCGTTATTGACGACCATTACAAATTTGGAGACAAAAAACACCCTATCTTTTATTGCAAACTATGCATTAAATATTATACTGTAATCGGTAAGCAGTTACTTCAAAGTACTTAGGAGAATGAAGATGACTATTATATTTTCAGAAAAAGTAACGCCATCAACACTGGCTCGCATTAAAAAGTCAGAGGCGTTCGTAGCTTTTATCACCAAGGCTTTTGTAGCTAGGCCGGAGAAAAGATACGCTGAATGCAAGATGGCTGAGAAATTAAACAAACCTATGTATGCAATTGTTGAGAAAGGAATTGATTGGAGTTCATTCCAGAAATTTGGATGGAGGAAGATATATTACTATGAGATAAAACCATCTGAAAGCATCGTAAAGGACATCGAGAAGGATTTAAAGTGGTTCAAGCAGATAAGGAGTATGTAGATGCCTGAGACCAAATGTTGGGATTGCGGAATGTATTTTGAATATTATGCCAGCGACACTCGGCCGTTTCTGTGGCACGATCATCCTGATGGAACAATGGTTGCAAACAAAAACCCGAATCTAAAACGTCAACCGAGGAAATGGTATTCTTCAAATCCCACGAAGCCGAAGAAGACATTCTGGCAGGATTGGCAGCACTTTGAACCAAAAATAAGAGATGATTGAAAAAATGATTAATATTTTATTTATTATATTGGGACTATTATTCTTTATTTTAGGGGGCGTAATATTTGTAAATCAAGATGAAGATGGAACAGGCAGAATTATGGGCGGTATGATGGGAGTAATGGCTGTATTGCTTGTATTGGTAGGGGCACTTTGTGATTTTTCTCAGGTTACAGGTTGGTGATTGAAAAATGAATATGAATGAGAAGGAAAAAGTTTATTGTAAAGAATGTAAATACTGTGGAGACATTGTTTACAATAAAAATCCTGATTTTATGTCACACATGCCTTTAGATTCAATAAAAATATTTT
Source organism: Methanomicrobia archaeon (assembly GCA_030603445.1). Lineage (GTDB taxonomy): Archaea > Methanobacteriota_B > Thermococci > Methanofastidiosales > NM3 > NM3. The sequence goes on from JAUVXU010000033.1 coordinate 1,201, forward strand.
ATATGCATGGTGTTGAAATAGAGGAGAGATATTGCAAAAATCCAGATATATCACATATTGAAGAATACGATACATTTTACACTCATATCAAAAACCATTTTACTCCTATATGTCATGAAATTAATAAAAATAATGATTGTAAATATTTTAATAGGAAGGGGAAGAAATGAGCATCTGTAGTGATTGCAACTGGTTTAGCACCAGAGGAGAATATTGCAGCAAAAAACATAAAAAAGTAAACTCTCAGGATAATGCCTGTGATGATGATTTCTGGCCGATAGTGCGCCCTATGCCTGTAGAAGATGTCGGATTAGGCAATATTTGGAAAGGAGCTGAAGAGATGAAATGTAAAAAATGCGGGAAGAAGATGATTCCATCTGGATATTCAGGATATGCTGGCAAGGGCGATGCGACATGGAAGGAAGAATATTATTATTTCTGCCCAGATTGTGATGTTGAAACTACTGGTTGGTGGATATTCAAAAAGACGC